>NZ_JBLXDN010000019.1:0-66201 GCF_048264025.1 Nitrincola sp. | reverse complement strand
ATTCAACCAGACGTAATATTTAAAGAGCAATTGCAACAGAATATGAGCGGGTGTTGCAGTTAATAGTTGAATTCAGGCTTTCATAGAATCCCTTCACAAAATCATGTTACTTACAGTTGCGCAATAAAGGCATCAAAGGCCTCTCTTGCTAGGCGAACCTCTGCCTCAGCCTGTTTAACCGAAGCATTTAAGCTATGCAGTTCATCCTCCTGCTCGATGAGCTGATTCACTAACCGCTGGTAAAGCGCAGACCCTGGCTCCAGCACTTCAAGGTTCGCCCGAATGCGTGCCTGCTCTTGATAAATGGTTTCTATAGCTCCTTTTTGATCTTGCAGGCTACGCTCAGCACGAGACCAAGCTTGACGAAGGCTCGCCGCCCGTTCAACCTGAGACTTTAACGCCGCAGATAACTGTGCCTGACTTGACCAATAGAAAAGTTGAGTTTCTGATAAGGCCGCTAATTGAAAATGTTCCCAATCAACCTTAATCTCCTTTACCAGAACAGGCTGTTCTGAATGTGCTAACAGCTCTACCGCTAACCGATAATGCGTCTCTGTTTCATCAAGCCGCTCGGCATCGGAATCCAACTCCCAGCCTCGCTGACGCGGATGAACGATCACTAAATTTCGATCCTGAGCCGACTCATTGATGACATGATAAAGCGTTTCGCGCTGGCGAGTCTGCTGCAACATCAATACACCCTGCTCTATTTTACCCTGCGTCAGCCGTGTTTCCTGCTGGGTTGTTTGAGGTAGCACCTGAAGGTCTAAATCAACAGCATAACTGATGAACCGCTTTGCCCCGGGCGGAATATGATCAATGCGCGCATCGCCCACATAGCTTTGCCCCATCATCACGGTCATAGGGCCCTCAGGCAGCGGTTTATCGGATGTGTTCGCTAAATGCGCCCCGCGTAAAGGATGGCGAGGATGTACACTGGTGTCATAAATGGAAACTGGCGCTATGTCCACCGAGGCATTCAAAATGGGTAACATCGCCGATTGCTGACGAGACAAACTGACATTTTCAAGTCGATACTCAAAGTGTGAGCCAAGATCCTGCCCCTCAACCGAGGCCACCGCGCCAGCTTTAGGGGCGGCCTCCATACTGGGTGACGGTGCCGGCGCGGGTGCTCGCATAGGGGCTGCGGCTACGGCGCGTAAAGGCACGAACTCTTCATCTAGAGCGGCGCCACGAGCAAGGGCATAGGCTTGCGGAGCTATACCTTCAAAGGCCACTGACTCATACACAGGTCGATCAATAAAACGAGACTGGTAAAGATCTTCAATAAAACTCAGGGGGCGACCACTGATTAAGGCCAAACTAATGTTCTGCCAGTCCTGGTCACTGGCATTTTCCACCAAGGCCCAGGTTTGCAAGCTAGCCGCTTCACTGTCTGACTCATCGAGCAATAAACGATAGCTGGTTTTCCAAACAGGCGCTTCTGCCACATAGGTCACCGCCACGTCACGCTCTCCTTCACCCTCAAGATAAAGACTGACGGCTTTGCGTTCATTGTGGCGATCTTGTGCCAAGGCGTTTAATGCACGATTCAGGTCGGCTTGCAGACGCGTATCGGTCAATTCGAAGCGACGTATCTGATCCAGGCTTAAGCTTTCCAAGCCGGTTTCGGTTACCAGGTTAAGGTAGTCTAATTCTGCGAATTGATCAGCCACTCGCAAGGTGCGTCTATCGGCTCCAAGGATACGCCCTGTTAACAGACTGCCTTGCAGGGTTTCAACCTGAATGGCTTGACCGCGTAATTGAGTAAACACCTCCACCCAACCAGGATTGCCAGATAGATCAACACGCAAACTGGATAACGTACGATCCAACGCTGACTGACCTGGATAACTCACGCCCAGAATTCGGCCATTACCCTGGTCCCAGAAAACCAGGGACTTCAGCAGATCGTTCATCTCAGTTGAACTGGCCTGAAGTTGCACTTGAACCGACCCATCGACCTTGCCACCTTGCTGGAACAAACCCACACCCGAGGTGGAAAGCACAACGCGTTCAATAGGTAACACAGCCTCAGGAAAGGTTTGAGAAGCCCAAGCACTTGAGCTTAGGCTGGCAACAACCCAAAAACTGACAGTCATTATCGACACGGCAGGCAAACATCGCTTCAAGCTAGCGGGATATTGTGGGGGCAAAATCATGAAACCTCTCCCTAATTCATGAGTTGAATGAATTTGCCTAGCTTAGCATTTGCTGGACCTATTCATTATTGTGTTGAAGCGTCACGGCCCCTAATCTGAAGCAGCTCAGCTGTCAGTTAGAGCACTCAGTCCGCCGGGACAGTCCGCGCTGCTGCCCAATGCCGCAGCGCCGTAATTTTCTCAGCCATTACCACGGACAGAGGACGAGTACGTAGCAGTTCATGCAATAACATATCCTCACTGACCGGCTGACCCTTGCCATAAGATTCATAGAGCGCAGACACCACCGCCTGTTCCAGCTCGGCACCCGAGAAACCTTCCGATGACGACACCAGCAGGGTTAGATCAAAATTAGCAGGGTCCAGATTACGGCGGCGTAGATGCACCTCAAGTATAGTCAGTCTGGCATCAGCATCGGGTAGATCAACAAAAAAGATCTCATCGAAGCGGCCTTTACGCACTAGCTCCGGTGGCAAAGCCGAAATGTCGTTGGCCGTTGCGACCATAAATACCTGATCAGTGCGTTCTGCCATCCACGTCAGCAGCGCCCCCAGAACACGTCTTGAGGGACCTGAACCCTCCCCATCCTCGGCCCCTACACCCTTTTCTATCTCATCCATCCACAGCACACAAGGTGCCATCACCTCGGCCGTACTTAAAGCCGCACGCAGATTACGCTCTGTTTCGCCATGATACTTGTTGTACAGGGCGCCGAAATCGAGCCTCAACAGCGGCACGCCAAAAGTGCCGGCAACAGATTTCGCGGCCAGGCTCTTGCCACACCCCTGAACGCCTAGCAACAGAATACCTTTAGGTGGCTCCAACCCTGGAGGGGGGGATGCACTGAAAGCGGCCGCCCGGCGCTGCAACCAGGACTTAAGGTTTTTCATCCCGCCCAGATCGGAAAAACGGGTAGCATCATACTCAAACGACAACGCCCCATCACCTTCCAATAGACGGTACTTAGCTTGCATCACTGCAGGAATATCCTCCTGTGTGATCGCGCCATCCAGATAGATCGCATTGCGAATGAGCCGACGGGCATCTAGCAACGGCAGCCCTGCCAGATTGCGTACCAACCTATCCACAGCCGCGGCATCAGCACGCACCCGCTTACCGGCATTCTGTGCGCCCCACTCACGTGCCACCTCGTTAATCATACGTCTTAGTGCCACTGGACCTGGCAGAGAAAGCTCAAACCGGGCACTGTAGCGCGTCAGTTCACCCGGCAGCTCTATTTCATGACTGAGCAGAATGATCGTCGCACCCCACTCCTCGCACTCCAGGGCAATATCTTTGAGCATTCGGACATTGATGGGGTCACTCAGATAAGGATGAAAATCCAGTAATACATACAGGCCCGGCATGCGTGCCGTGCGAATATGACCCAGCACTACGGCCGGTTCGATATTATGCCGCTGGGCGGCCATATCCTTGTCCAGACGACGTAATCCTTCGGTAACCGACCAGCGAAAAAGCTGTGTCATCATGCGCTTAGCAAGACCCACCAACAGCTCCAACACCCTGGCCTCTTCATGAGTTTCGACTACCACCAAGGGTACTCGTGAGCGCAGAATCAGCTCAAGATCTCTACTATCGTCCAAAACACTCTCCTTAGGTTCTGACCGATGAGCCAAGGGAATACCCATCCGGTTTTGAAGGATTTCAACAAGACTATCTAATTATTCAGATAATTTACAAGGTAACCAGACAACAAAACCTTAAAAAATTTTAAGCTATAGAGTTAGTTACGCTAAGATCAAAACAGCACACGAAGTGCTAGTTTGCCAATTTGAATGCCAGCTCGCCATCCAACAGCACTTCAAGTTTCCGACTAATTTCCTCTGCCTGCTCGGCTGTATAGGGTCGAGCCTCAGCAACTCCCCAGACAGGTCCTGGCCAGGCGATATCATCTTCGTAGCGCACAACATGATGCAGATGCAGCTGCGATACCATGTTACCCAATGCGGCCACATTCATCTTGCGTGCCATAAACAAGTCGGCCAGGGTCTCACTCAAGGCTGACGATTCTTCAATCAACTGGGCGCGCTCCAAGGCTGACAAGTGATAGACTTCGGTAACACCTGCGCGGCGCGGCACCAGAATAAACCAGGGATAGTTGGCATCGTTCATGAGTAACAAGCGGCACAGGGGAAAATCACCCAGCACCCAGGTATCAGCCTGCAAGCGTGGATGGAGTTCAAATTCAAGTTCCAGTTCGTCCATTGGACTCTCCTTATGATATAAAAGGCCGGATTAAAGCGTATAGCGTTCGTTAGATTCACTTTTTACACTAAACCAGACAGAACATCATGTATCAAATACGCTTTTGCGACAGTATAGACAAGATACCCGCCAGCACCTGGGACGCGCTTTGCAACACCGACTACCCGTTTATCCAGCACGCTTTTCTCAAGGCGCTGGAAGACTCAGGCTCGGTATCAGCGGCTACTGGCTGGCAACCCATGCATATGCAGCTGTTACGCGGTGATGAGGTGATCGGGGTAATGCCCCTGTACATCAAAGACCACTCTTACGGTGAGTATGTGTTTGACTGGAGCTGGGCGGATGCCTGGGAGCGCAACGGGCTGGACTATTACCCCAAGCTGGTAACCGCTATACCCTATACACCGGCACAAGGGCCCAGATATGGCTGTCAACTACCAGACACCGAAGCCTGTCAGGCTTTTTATGCCGGTATCCGCCAGCTAGGACAACAAATTACAGCAAGTAGTTGGCACGGTTTATTTATCACCGATTCACTGCGATCAACCTTTGCGGCAGAGGGTTGTTCCGCTCGCATGGGTCTGCAATACCACTGGTTTAACCGCGGCTATCACAGCTTTGACGATTACCTCAGCCATTTCAGCTCACGCAAACGTAAAAATTTACGCAAGGAACGTCAGAAAGTACAAGATCAAGGCATTGAGCACGACTGGGTCAGTGGCAAGGATCTGACCGATCAGGATATGCAACACTTCTGGACTTTTTACCAAATGACCCACCTCAAACGTGGCCGTCGTGGCTATCTGACTCGAGCCTTTTTTGAGCAGCTACGCCAATCACTCGCTGACAAGCTTATGTTCTGTTTTGCCCGCCAGGGTGACAAAACGCTCGCTGGGGCGCTATTTTTTCGTGATAGTAGCACTCTGTATGGCCGTTACTGGGGTTGTACCGAAGCCTTCGACAGTCTGCATTTTGAAACCTGCTATTATCAGGGCATCGACTATGCCATCGCGGAAGGACTTGAGCGCTTTGATCCAGGTGCACAGGGAGAGCACAAAATTGCCCGTGGTTTTGAGCCGGTGCCTACCTGGTCGGTACACCACATAGAACACCCGGGGTTGCGCAACGCCGTAGAGGATTTTGTGGCTCAGGAGGCCACGCAACTGCGACTCTATCAAGCCCAGTTGCGTGAAGGATTGCCCTTTCGTCAGGTCGACTAATCAGCGCAGCCCAAGGTGTTTGGCATGAAAACGCAGATGCGATTCGATAAAGCTGGCGATAAAGTAATAGCTATGATCATAACCTGGCTGGTAGCGTATCTCAGCCGGGAAGCCCATCGCCTCACACACCGCAATCAACCGATCAGTTTTTAGCTGCTCATCCAAAAAGTTATCGGCACTGCCCTGATCTACCAACAAGGGTAGCGGCGTTGCACCACTGCGGATAAGCTCGACGCTATCATAGGTTTTCCAACTGGACTGATCACTGCCCAGGTAAGCGCCGAAGGCTTTCTGCCCCCAGGGACATTCGCTGGGATTCACTATCGGTGAAAAGGCGCTGGCGGAGGTAAAGCGCCCTGCATTACGTAGCGCCAGCATCAGTGCGCCGTGACCACCCATGGAATGACCACTGATAGCACGCAACTCAGTCAAGGGCATCAGTCCTTCAAGCAGTTCGGGCAACTCCGTCAGAATATAATCATACATGCGGTAATGTGTTGCCCAAGGCGCCTCAGTAGCATTGACATAAAACCCGGCACCCAGGCCAAAGTCATAGGCACCCGCTTCATCGTCAGGCACTCCTTCGCCCCGCGGACTGGTGTCGGGCATGATCAGCGCCATACCCAGCTCAGCGGCTACCCGCTGCGCCCCGGCTTTGGTAGCAAAGTTCTGATCTGTACAGGTCAGCCCAGATAGCCAGTAAAGTGCAGGTACCGGATGGCGTTCAGCCTGAGGGGGCAGAAACACACTAAACTGCATCGTACAATTCAGTACTGCGGAGTGGTGTTGATATTGATTCTGCTGGCCACCAAAACAGACCACACTGCTGAGTAACTCCAGTGATTCATCAAGCCTATCAGTCATATTACATCCTGTGGTTGTTGAGTGAAGATAACCCAGCCAAAGCAACCCTTGGCTGGAGACGGCATCGAGATCAGTAATGCACCACGCTGCGGATGGATTTACCCGCATGCATCAGCTCAAAGGCTTCATTGATCTGTTCCAGAGGCATGGTATGAGTGATAAAGGTATCCAACTCATACTCACCCTGCATAAAACGCTCAACATAACCCGGCAACTCAGAACGGCCTTTCACACCACCAAAGGCACTGCCGCGCCATACCCGGCCGGTGACCAACTGGAAGGGACGGGTGGATATTTCCTGCCCGGCACCGGCTACACCGATAATAACCGACTCGCCCCAGCCTTTGTGGCAACACTCCAGGGCCGCACGCATGACGTTAACGTTACCGATACACTCAAAGGAGTAATCGACACCGCCATCGGTCATTTCAACAATCACATCCTGAATAGGCTTGTCATGTTTGCTCGGATTGACACAGTCGGTGGCACCGAGTTTTTTGGCTATCTCAAACTTGTCTTCGTTCAGATCTATGGCAATGATTCGACCGGCTTTGGCCATTACCGCACCAATGATGACCGCCAGACCTATGCCGCCCAATCCGAACACCGCGACTGTGTCGCCTTCCTTGACCTTGGCGGTATTGGTTACAGCGCCCATACCGGTGGTGACACCACAGCCCAGCAGGCAGACTTTTTCCAGCGGTGCAGCTTTGTCAATTTTCGCCAGAGAAACTTCTGCTACTACCGTGCGCTCGGCAAAGGTCGAAGTACCCATGTAGTGAAAGATAGGCTTACCATCTTTATAAAAACGGGTGGTGCCATCCGGCATCAAACCCTTGCCCTGGGTAGCACGAACCGATTGGCACAGGTTGGTTTTACCCGACAGACAAAATTTACATTTGCCACATTCAGCGGTGTACAGCGGAATCACATGATCGCCGACCTCAACACTGGTGACGCCCTCGCCTACCGCTTCAACAATACCGGCGCCTTCATGCCCCAGAATGGCCGGAAAAATGCCTTCAGGGTCTTCGCCTGACAGAGTAAAGGCATCGGTATGACACACACCGGTCGCGACAATACGTACCAGCACTTCACCTTTTTGCGGTGGCATCAGATCCACTTCTTCAATACTCAGGGGCTGCCCCGGTCCCCAAGCGACCGCTGCACGCGTTTTGATCATTTCCATGTTGCCTCCAGTATTTCATTATCGTTATCGATTGCGCGCCATTATAAATTTTCACAGCACAGTGATTGCAGCTTCAGTTGAAAATGACTCTTGCCATACTGAAACAATCACTTATTGACTAAAGGTCCCGATAGGGTGAATTAACCCCAATCTGGGTCAACTGGATCAACTCACGCTCTATCGCATCCCAGTCCAGCGGCTGACGGGCAATGATTTCCACCCGAGAATCACGCCGGTAACTGATATGATCATAGTCCATTTCAGCACCGACACGATTGATAAACACCCAGGGTAACCCCAGGCGAAATGCGCCTTTAATCCGCTCAACCCCTTCAATGCCAGCCAGCAGCGTTTCCAGCTCATCGAAGGGGAAAATATCCTCCGGATGAAAAATCCAGCCACAGCTAACCCGCCCCAGACCTTCACTCATTTGACGCACGGGTTGACAGGGCTCTGGTTGTGGCGGCGTTAGTGTTACTGGATCTGAATGGTGATGATGTGGCTCATGCTGGTGAGTATCATGACTCAGGTGTGAAGTCGGAAACACCGCCTGAAACAGACCATCACGGACACAGTCCAGTAACGCTAAATCAAAATTACCCTGGCAGGCGGTCAGGTAGTGTTGCTTGGGTGGATAGAGCGACAGAACCATACTTTCCAGAGCCTTTAAATCCTCATCTGTGGCCAGGTCAGCTTTATTGGCAATCACTACATCGGCCATATTGATCTGATCGAGAAAGGTTTGGTCCTGAATCAGCGCTGCATCAGCCAATTGGCGCGGATCAACCAGGCAGATAACCGCGCGCAGATCCAGGTGCGGCTTAAAAAAGGGCTTTCGCAGGGTATCCAGGATACCGGCAGGATGCCCCATGCCGGTGGGTTCGATCAGTAAACGATCAAAATGCTGCGTCTCCAACAGCGTTTTCAGACTGGCATGCAGTTCACTACCAAGCTGGCAGCAGACACAGCCACCAACCAAAGGGGTCAATTGCAGATCATCACGGGTCTCAATTGCCATGGGGTCTACACCCACCTGACCAAACTCATTGACAATTATGGCCCAGTTCTCATCTTGCGGCTTTTGCGCGATCAGGGCTTTGATCGCTGTGGTTTTACCACTGCCGAGAAACCCGGTAATCAGGTGCGTCGCTATTTTAGATGCCATGACTCTGTTCTATTTCCTCAACTAAAAAATCGATAAACATACGCACCTTGGAGGACAAATGACGGTGCTGGGGATAAACCACCCAGATGGCCGAGTCTTTAAAAGCAAAATCCTGCAGCACCGGCACCAACTCGCCTTTCTCCAGGTACTCTGCAATATAATAGGCAGGCAACTGCACTAACCCCATACCCTTTAACGCCGCATCCAATAAGACGATACCGGAGTTAGCATGTAAACGTCCCTGCACACGCATCTCCCGTCGTGTACCCTGATCCAAAAACAGCCAGCGATCCCGTGATCCAATCAAACACTGGTGCCTTGACAGGTCCATCAGGGTCAAAGGCACTCCTTGCTCTGCAAGATAAGCCGGTGATGCCACGACCATCTCCTCTCGTGTCCAGAGGCGGCGCGCAATCAGCGATGAATCCTCCATAGGACCTATGCGTATTGCCAGATCATAACCCTCTTCGATCAGATCCACGCGGCGATTAGTCAGATGCAGGCGTACCTCCAGTTGAGGGTGCAGTAGCATAAACGCATTGATCAAAGGCGCGATATAACGCTCACCAAAGGTATAACCGGCAGTTATTTTCAACACACCACGAGGACTGCTCTGTAAATCATTGATTGCCGACTCGGCCTCTCTGAAGCCCTCAAACAGGTGTTTGCAGTGCTCGTAGTAGAGCCGCCCGGCATCCGTCAATCTGATCTTTCGCGTGGTACGATAAAGCAGCTGCGTACCTAGCTGCTGTTCCAGCTTTACTACCAGCCGGCTAATATGTGATGCCGATACATTCAGATGCCTGGCAGCAGCAGAAAAGGTGCCTAACCTGACCACTTCGGTAAAAGCTTCTATCCTGTCCCAATGATTCATTATGAATCCTTATCAAGGCGTTAGATCTTACATGATTTATTATTGCTGTATGGCAATAGTTATTTTATGTGTGAAACATAAAAATTACATGCCTATTTGCGACATTTGCATTACATTTAGGCTTGAACGTGCCCGAAAACGACATCGAGGTTCTGTGCATACTGATCGTATGCCCGCCATTATAAAAATAACATGTCCGACACTCGGATGACCTATCCGAAGTGCAATGCTGACAACACAACCTGGAGTTATGTCAATGTCTTTTACCCCCAAGGGTGCAGCTCCGCTGTCCAAATCTGTCAATCTCGCTAAAAAGCCAGTGACTATTGGCTTTTTGTTGATGAATAACTTTACTCTGATTTCGCTCGCGTCAGCGATAGAACCCCTGCGCATGGCCAATCAACTGTCCGGCTCTGAACTCTATCAATGGTTTACCCTGACACCAGGTGGCCATCAAGTCCAGGCCAGTGATGGACTCACTGTTACACCCGATACCCCGATGGAAGAGATGCTGGCACTGGATATCGTCATCGTCTGTGGTGGTTATGCTGCTCAGCACAGTGCTTCACGGGAACATTTTGCCTGGTTACAGCAGCAAGCACGTCTGCACCGCAAGCTGGGAGCCATCTGTACCGGTAGTTGGGTATTGGCGCAAGCGGGCTTACTGGATCACTACGAAGCGAGTATTCACTGGGAGTGTATTGCCTCGTTGAAAGAGGCCTTTCCTAAGGTTGAATTGTCATCACGGCTGTTCAGTATAGACAGAGACCGTATGACGTCATCAGGGGGCACCGCGCCTCTGGATATGATGCTGAACCTGATCGCCCGTGAGCATGGCAAAGACCTGTCAGCAGGCATCTCGGACATGTTCATTTATGACCGTGTGCGTAATGAGCAGGACCAGCAACGCGTGCCACTCAAGCATGTTTTGGGTTCCACCCAACCGAAGCTTCTGGAAATCGTTGCACTGATGGAATCCAACCTGGAAGAGTTGCTGACGCTGGATGAACTGGCCAGCTATGCCAGCCTGTCACGTCGCCAACTGGAACGGCTGTTTCAGAAATACCTGAGCTGTTCGCCCTCACGTTATTACCTGAAGTTACGTCTGGTTCGGGCTAGACAATTGCTGAAGCAAAGTGGCTTATCCATTATTGAGGTGGCTTCCGCTTGCGGATTTGCGTCCACACCGCATTTTTCCAAATGCTACCGTGAATATTTTGGTCTACCTCCACGTGAAGAACGCCTGGGAATGACCAACCATCGTCCACTCAATCCAGTGCTGCACAGTCAGAAACTGCCACCGGAGCTGGCTGCAGGTGCTACAGGTCAACCACCGGCACCTGAAGTCAGAGTTTCAGCCGCGATGAAAGCCCTGGCCCAGGCTCGCGACGAACCGACTTTTGCCAGTATTCTGCTGCACTGAAACAATACCAACAGCGCCCATCGCTAACACAATCGTTAGGATGGGTGCTGTCCACCCTTCTCAACACTCAATCGCATTAACCGCCAAACCGCCGCGAGAGGTTTCTTTGTACTTGTCCTGCATATCACGGCCGGTATCGCGCATGGTACGAATGACTTTATCCAGCGAGATAAAGTGTTCACCATCGCCACGCAGTGCCATCTGAGCCGCATTGATCGCCTTGATTGAAGCGATGGCATTGCGCTCGATACAGGGCACCTGCACCAGGCCGCCAACCGGATCACAGGTTAATCCCAGGTTATGTTCCAAACCGATTTCAGCCGCATTCTCCACCTGCAGAGGTGTACCGCCCAGGACTTCGCATAAACCGGCTGCCGCCATGGCACAGGCCGACCCCACTTCGCCCTGACAACCCACTTCGGCACCGGAAATCGAGGCGTTCTTTTTGCACAGAATACCTACGGCCCCGGCGGCCAACAGAAAATCAACCAGATGCTTTTCAGACGCTGTGGGTTCAAATTGCATGTAATAGCAAAGCACCGCCGGAATAATCCCTGCCGCACCATTAGTTGGCGCTGTGACCATGCGCCCACCGGCGGCATTCTCTTCATTAACAGCCAAAGCATAGACATTGACCCAGTCCATAACCGAGAAATTACTGGCAATGACGTTTTTATTCTGTTCAACCGCTTTCAGGCGTTCATAGAAGGCAGGGGCGCGACGGCGCACATTCAAGCCACCCGGTAATATACCGCCATGCTTCAGGCCATTCTCAACGCAGGCATGCATCGCCTGCCAGATAGTCCAAAGACCATCACGTATCTCTTGCTCGCTGCGCCAGACTTTTTCATTTTCAAGCATCAGCTCACTGATCGACAAAGAGTGCTGTTTACACAGACGCAGCAATTCTTCAGCGGTATTGAAATCATAGGGTAATGCAGAGGTATGCAATACCAGCTTATCCTCGGCTGCCTGGGCGGCTGTCAGCACAAAACCGCCCCCTATAGAGTAATAAGTATTCTCATAGATAACCCCTGAATCCCCCAAGGCGGTTATCGACATCGCATTCGGATGGCCGGGTAACACCTCTTCAAGGAAAATCATGTCCTTGTCCCAGTCGAACGCTATCGCTTGTTGCTGATTCAGCAGCAACTGACCACTCGCCAACAGTTCGTCAATCCGCGGTGCGATAACGTCTGGATCGATCTGGGCAGGACGTTCACCCATTAGTCCCATTATCACGGCACGGTCTGTGGCATGCCCTTTACCCGTTGCCGATAACGAACCATACAGGCGCACCTGCAGTTGTGTTATTTGCAGCATACACTGGCGTTTGATCAACTCTTCAACAAAATCACACGCGGCACTCATCGGCCCGACGGTATGGGAGCTGGACGGCCCCACACCAATTTTAAACAGATCAAACACACTGATGGACATGATGATTCTCGACTACCCTATTTATTGTTATAACGTTTAACTGGCAAACACCACTGTTTTGCCTTTTTGCAGAAATACACGACGCTCAATATGATAACTGACAGCCCGCGCCAGAGTTAAGCACTCGATATCACGGCCTTTTTCGATCAGATCTTCCGGATAGTGAGTGTGAGTTACCGGCTCCACCCCTTGCGCAATAATGGGGCCTTCATCCAGATCATTATTGATATAATGTGCCGTTGCGCCGACCAGCTTAACACCTTTGTCATAGGCCTGATGGTACGGTCTCGCACCTTTGAAGCCTGGCAACAGAGAATGGTGGATATTGATCGCCTTGCCAGACAGTTTTTCGCACATCTCCGTTGACAGTACTTGCATATAGCGCGCCAGCACCACCAGTTCAGCACCCGTTTCTTCAATAACCCGAGAAACCTGAGCTTCCTGTTCGGCACGTGTTTCAGCCGTAATCGGGAAATGGTAATACGGCAGGTTATGCCACTTCGCCAAGGGTTCCAGATCGGGATGGTTTGATATGATCGCACGTATATCAATAGCCAGTTGCCCTGTACGGTAACGGTATAGCAAGTCATTCAAACAGTGATCTGATTTAGACACCATAATCACCACCGGCATGCGTGCATCTGGCGCTGTCAGTTCAAACTGCATAGCAAAACCGGCCGCTCTGGGTGTAAAGCGCTGTAAAAAACCCTCTGCATCAAAACCAGATTGCTCAGGTCTGAACTCAACGCGAATCACAAACCCCAGACTTTCCTTATCATCGAAGGAATTCAACTCGGTGATATAACAGTTTTCCTCGCGCAAAAAACGTGTAACCACATCGACTGTACCGATACGACTGGGACATTGGGCGGTAAAAATCCAGCTACCCTGTGTTCTGCTCATAGACTACCTCGTAATCAGAGTGGTCCGATGGTGTATTTCAGCACGACCGGCCACCCGTGTTTATTATGTTATATTTCGGCATCCAGGCCGAATTCCCGGCTGGCATCCACCAGCCAACGATAGCAGTAATCGGCAAAACTGCGGCGCACCACCAACTCCCAAACATCCTCTGATGGACGACGAATCACCGCCGTCGCTTTAGCAAAGGTGGTGGTGACGCCCTTACCCACCGGAAAGTTACGCGGATGCACATCGTAACCAGTAGATTTATGCAGCACATCACGGGCTGCAGGGCCTGTCAGCGTCAACAGCGTCTGGCCTCCACTGATGTTAACCAGCGCAAAATGCCCGGAAAACGCCGCTCTGAAGGCCAATTCAGTTTCATATTCGCTACCGCCTGGCAGCAAAATTAGCCACTCATCAGGTGCTATCCACTGAATACTGGAGCCCTTGTCAATATTTATATATAAGGCCAAAGGCTCTGTGGGTAACGCCATACCCAACACCTGTTGCACGGCGTCACAAAAGGCCTGGTCAGCCGCATTACCCCGCAAGGTCAGATAGCCGAGAAAGGCTTTTTCACGCAAAATCACACCCGGAGCCGTGCCTCCTTTTTTGCCACTCACATGACTCAGTGGTGATTCAGCAATCACCCCGGCACCCGCACATTGATCAAATACAGCTACGTTAGACATTCTGACGCTCTCCTTTCGGGTCCAGGAAGACAGGACTGACAATCTCGGCTTCATGTACCTTGCCATCCGCCATCGGCATATACACTTTCTCGCCCATACGCTCAGCACCACCGACTACTAATGCCAGCGCAAAGCCATGCCCAAGTGTTGAACTGTAGTAACTGGACGTTACATGACCCATCATTTTCATTGGAATGGACTGATTCGGGTCCAGCACGATCTGTGCACCTTCCTGTAACACCACGGTCGGATCAACGGGCTTCAAACCCACCATCTGCTTACGGTCCTTACGCCGGGTATCAGGACGAGTCAATGCTCGCTTGCCGATCCAGGAAAAGGGCTTGTCGTAACCGACACACCACTGCATCCCCAGATCTTCTGGCGTGACCGAACCGTCGGTATCCTGACCGACAATGATGAAGCCTTTCTCGGCACGCAGCACATGCATGGTTTCCGTGCCATAAGGCGTCAGACCATATTTGGCTTCATGTTCAAACAAGGCGTTCCAGACATGCATGGCATAATTAGCCTGCACGTTGATCTCATAAGTCAGCTCACCTGTGAAGGAGATACGATAAACACGTGCAGGCACATCGGCCACCTGCCCTTCACGGCATTCCATGAATTTGAAATTGTCTTTGGACAGATCAATATCAGTGATTTCTGACAGCAAATCGCGGGCACGTGGACCAGTGATAGTCATGGTGGCCCAATGATCGGTTACGCTGTTGAAATAGACGTCCAGTTCCGGCCATTCAGTCTGGTGCCAAAGTTCCAACCACTCCAGAATACCGGCAGCACCGCCTGTGGTCGTGGTCATAAGGAAGTGGTCATCCCCCAGACAGGTGGTGACACCATCATCCATGACCATGCCGTCATCTTTACACATCAGCCCGTAGCGGCACTTATTCAGACCCAGCTGTGCCCATTTGTTGGTGTACACACGGGCCAGAAATTCGCGCGAATCCTTACCTTGAATATCAATTTTACCCAGTGTTGACGCATCGAGGATGCCAACTTTTTCACGTACTGCCAGGCACTCGCGTGCGACGGCCTCATGCATGGTTTCGTTACCCAACGGGAAATACCAGGGGCGTTTCCACTGACCGACATCCTCAAATCTGGCGCCACGCGCCAGATGCCAGGCATGCATGGCTGTGTAACGTTCCGGATCAAACAGATCACCGCAGTGACGCCCGGCAATGGCCCCAAAGCTGATACCGGTATAATTGGGACGGAACACAGTGGTGCCGGTTTCAGGGATGGTCTGCCCTAACACCCGGGCTGCTATCGCCATGCCGTTAATATTGCCCAACTTGCCTTGATCCGTACCAAAGCCCAGCGCGGTATAGCGTTTGACATGTTCGATAGACTCGAAGCCTTCGCGAGTAGCTATCTCAATACCCGCAGCAGTGACATCGTTCTGCAGGTCCACAAACTGCTTGGGTGCACGGGTTGTCGGCTTCAGGTGTGGTACCTGAAACAGCGCAACTGCTGTACTTTCCAGCCTGCGACCCGCTTTGGGCAGCTTGGTTTCGACGGGCTGATAACCGCAGGCCGTCAAGGCTTGAACGGCTGAATTCAGGCCAGACTTAAGCACATCAGCCAGAGGGTAAATTGCATTAGCACCACCAGCAGGAATCATGCCTTTAACTAAACCAGGAACAAAGCCTATGGCTTCATCATCCCAAACTGGACGCACACCGGTATGTGCCGACAGATGTACTACAGGGCTGAAACCACCGGAACTGGCAATCGTATCGCAAGGCAGATCTTCAGGGGTACCGGTAAGTTTAAACGCCTGCAGATCAACACCGGCTACACGCGCTGCAGTAACCCGTTTGCTGCCTTTGCCTTCAAACACCGCACTGCCAGTAATAATACGTATACCTTTTTGACGTGCTGCCTTGACAAGATCGCCTTCAGGGTTGGTACGGCAGTCCACCACGGCAACCACTTCACGACCAGCGCCATGCCAATCCAGGGCCGCCTGATAGCCACTATCATTAGCTGTAGTCACCACCAGCTTGTTACCAGGCGCCACGCCATAACGGCGAATATAAGTGGATACTGCACTGGCCAGCATGTTACCTGGCACATCATTATTGGCATAAACGACGGGGCGCTCATGCGCACCGGTTGCCAGAATCACCTGTCTGGCTCGGATATGATGCATACGGCTGCGCACCTGATTTTTATCCGGTGCGGTATCCGCCAGATGCTCGGTGCGCCGCTCATGCAGGGTAACAAAGTTATGGTCGTGATAACCGTTAGCGGTGGTGCGTGGCAGTAACAGCACATCGTCCATGCCTGACAACTCAGCCACGACTGACTCAACCCACTGTGTTGCAGGCTGACCATCCAGACTATCAGCTGAATCCAACAAGGAACCACCCAGGGCTTCCTGTTCATCACACAGAATCACTCGTGCGCCACTACGTGCCGCTATCAATGCCGCCGACAAACCCGCTGGACCTGCGCCGATCACCAATAGATCGCAATGACGATTATAGTGATCATAGATATCCGGGTCCTTTTCCTTGGGGGCACGCCCCAGGCCGGCGGCTTTACGGATCAGTTTTTCGTAGGTCATCCACATGGAAGCCGGAGCCATAAAGGTTTTGTAGTAAAACCCTGGACCCATCATAGGACCGCCCAGCTTACCCATCAGCCCCATGGCATCATTATTGACGTTAGGCCAACCATTGGTGCTGCGAGCTGAAAGACCTTCATAGAGCGCCTGCTGTGTAGCACGCACGTTGGGCACTTGTGCCGCCTCAGTAGAGCCCAGCTGAACCACGGCATTGGGCTCAGCTGCACCCGCCGCGACAATGCCGCGTGGACGAGAATATTTGAAGCTGCGGTTAACAATATCGACACCATTCGCCAGCAGCGCCGATGCCAGGGTATCACCTTCGTAGCCGGTATAACGTATACCGTTAAAGCTGAAATTCAGGGGCTTGCTGCGGTCGATAGATCCGCCTGTAGCGAGACGATTCGGCTGACTCATTTTTCGCCTCCGGTTGGCTGGCTCTGTGCGGTTATCTGGGGTTGCTCGCCCATTTTGTAGGTTTCCAGAATTTCGTAACTGACGGTATGACGGGTCACATTGAAAAACTTGCGACAGCCGGTCGCATGCACCCACATTTCATGATGGATACCCCGTGGGTTATCCCGGTAAAACAGGTAATCACCCCACTCCTCGTCAGAGCAATTCTCCGGATCTTTCGGGCGCAGGATATGCGCCTGGCCTTTGGGGTGGAACTCACTCTGTTCACGATGCTCCCCGCAATAGGGACAATAAATATGTAACATGGTATTCCCTCTGCTTAGTGGGCGACGCCGGCAGCGCCGTGCTCGTCGATAAGTTTACCGCTGACAAAGCGATCAATACTGAAAGGTGCCGCTATTGGATGGGCATAACCCTTCGCCAGGGTCCAGGCAAACACATTGCCGGAGCCCGGCGTGGCCTTGAATCCACCGGTTCCCCAGCCACAGTTAAAGAACAAGCCTTTCACAGGGGTGGCTGACAGGATAGGACAGGCATCCGGGCAGGTGTCTACTATGCCGCCCCACTGACGGTTCATGCGGACCCGCGAGAAGATCGGGAACATCTCCACCATCGCCTGCAGGGTATGTTCAATGGTCGGATAACTACCACGCTGACCATAGCCATTGTATCCATCGATACCGGCACCAATGACAAGATCGCCTTTATCCGACTGGCTGCAATAGCCGTGTACATGATTGGACATGACCACGGTATCCAGAATCGGCTTGATCGGCTCAGATACCAAAGCCTGCAAGGGGTGTGATTCCAGCGGCAGTTTGATTCCTGCCATACGTGACAACACACCGGAATTACCGGCCGCCACACAACCTACTGTTTCAGCACCAATAAAGCCCCGATTGGTTTCTACCCCGACAATCTGGCCATCTTCAATACGCATGCCGGTGACTTCGGTTTGCTGCAGCAGATCAACACCCAGGGCATCAGCCGCACGGGCAAAGCCCCAGGCCACTGCATCGTGACGCGCCACACCAGCACGCGGCTGCCAGGACGCACCCAATACCGGATAGCGTGTTGCTGTTGAACAATCCAGAATCGGACAAATTTCCTGCACCTGCTTGGCATCCAGCACTTCACCATCGATACCGTTAAGACGGTTAGCATTGACGCGACGCTGAATATCCCGCATATCCTGCAGGGTATGGCCAAGATTGAGTACACCGCGCTGGGAAAACATCACGTTGTAGTTCAGATCCTGAGACAAACCTTCCCAAAGCTTCATCGAATGCTCATAAAGCGCTGCAGCCTCATCCCAAAGGTAGTTGGAACGCACGATAGTGGTATTACGTGCCGTGTTCCCACCACCCAGCCAACCTTTTTCAACCACAGCCACATTGGTAATACCGTGCTCTTTGGCCAGGTAGTACGCTGTTGCCAGACCGTGACCACCACCACCGATGATGATCACATCATATTTGTTCTTGGGAGTCGGGTTGCGCCACATGCGCTGCCAGTTTTCATTGTGTGACAGGGCATGTTTGGCCAGACCAAAACCTGAATAACGCTGCATTATAAATTCTCCTGTGCCTGACTAGGCGCGGGTTTCGGTGTAAACGGGGAAACGGGCACAAAGCTCAGCTACTTTGTCACGTACGCTGGCTTCAATTGCATCAGTTGCTTGACCGGCACTCATCACATCCAGAATGTCACAGATCCAACCCGACAGGGTACGGCATTCACTTACGCCAAAACCACGCGAGGTCACTGCAGGTGTACCAATACGCAGCCCTGAAGTCACAAATGGACTCTGCGGATCATTCGGTACCGAATTTTTGTTGACAGTAATATGCGCACGCCCCAAAGCAGCATCGGCAGCCTTTCCGGTCAGACCCTGACTGATCAGCGACAAGAGGAACAGATGGTCTTTAGTACCACCGGAAATAACCTCATAGCCACGTTCAATAAACACGCCAGCCATCGCCTGGGCATTACCCAATACATGCTGCTGGTAGGTGATAAAATCCGGTTCCATCGCTTCTTTGAAGGCAACTGCTTTGGCGGCAATCACATGCATCAAGGGCCCGCCCTGCTGACCTGGAAAGACCGCTCCATTGAGCTTCTTATGCAAAGCCTCGTCATCACTTGCCGTCAGAATCAAACCACCGCGTGGACCCCGCAGGGTTTTGTGTGTGGTAGTTGAAACCACATCGGCAAAGGGTAAGGGGCTGGGATACAGTCCTGCCGCCACCAACCCGGCAATGTGCGCCATATCCACAAACAGTACCGCACCCACTTCATCAGCGATTTGACGAAAACGTGCCCAGTCCACAATCAGCGAATAGGCTGAAAATCCGGCAATGATCATCTTTGGCTGATGCTCACGTGCCAGTCGCTCCACCTCATCGTAATCGATTTCTCCGGTTTGTGGATTCAGTCCGTACTGTACCGCTTTGTAATACTTGCCAGAAAAGTTAGGCGCGGCACCATGGGTCAGATGTCCACCATGTGCCAGGCTCATTCCCAGAATAGTATCGCCAGGATTCACCATCGCCATAAATACTGCCGCATTGGCCTGAGCACCCGAGTGTGGCTGCACATTAGCGTAGCGGGCACCGAAGAGTTTGCAGGCACGCTCAATTGCCAGCGCTTCGACCTTATCAACCGCTTCACATCCGCCGTAATAGCGCTTTCCCGGATAACCTTCTGCGTACTTGTTAGTCAGTTGCCCGCCCTGCGCTTCCATCACCCGGATACTGGTATAGTTTTCGGACGCAATCAGCTCAATGTGCGCTTCCTGACGTTGCTGTTCTTCATTCAGCATCTGCGCCAGATCAGCATCATATGCCTGGATCGAGTCGAGTCGGGAATAACCATCACGGTTGATCATTGTGTTCTCCTGTAAATTCATCCACACCTGGCTTGAATGCCATTTGCAGCAGATGTTAGCCCTACACAGCTAAAATCAGATGTGTACCTGCGTCAGTAGGTGATACATTTGCGACATGGATATCAATTTGCGACACGGCCTGTAGTTTAGCCTGACAAACTCGGGCTGTCAGAAATCCACCACGACATTGCCTTTGGGTCGGCTACAGCAAGACAGAATATAGCCATCGGCCACATCTTCATCGGTGATACCGCCATTGTGCTCCATCTCCACTTCGCCTGATTTAAGCTCGACCCGGCAGGTACCACAGATCCCCATACCGCAGGCTTTAGGAATATGCAGCCCCAGTTTTGACGCCGCTGCATGCACGGTTTCAGTGGGCAAGATGCGTACACTTTTGCCGGAACTGGCAAACTCCACCTGCAGCAGATCGGCCTGCTGAACATCCTCGGCCGCTTGCTCGGCCTGCTCGACCAGTTCAAGCACCTCTTCTTCGACTTCAATGGGCGTCGCACCAAAGGACTCTTCATGGTAATGCGCCATATTGAAGCCGTTTTGTTGCAGGATATTCTTCACCGCGTTCATGTAGGGTGTCGGGCCGCAGCAAAAAATTTCCCGCTCCAGATAGTCTGGGGCGATCAATTCCAGCATGCGCTGATTAACATAGCCGCGCAGACCATACCAGGACTCACCCAATTCATCACTGCGCTCACAGACGATATGCAGCTTGAACTCAGGGATACGGGAAAAAATATGCTCCATCTCGCGGTGATAAATAATATCCTTCGGCGAGCGGGCACTGTGGATGAAATTAATATCTATGGCGGCATTGGTATCAAAATACCAACGCACCATCGACATCAGCGGGGTGATGCCCACACCACCGGATAAAAACAACGCTTTTTCGGCTGGATAGTCGATACAGTTGAAATTACCTACCGGCCCGTGAACAGCCAGATCATCGCCCTGCTTAAGATTATCATGCAACCAGTTAGACACTAAGCCACCCGGCATACGCTTGACGGTAATGGAAAAACTGTAGGGCACCGACGGCGAACTGGATATAGTATAAGAACGCATAACCGGCACACCATCGATCTCCAACTCCAGGGTCACGAACTGGCCCGGCTTGAAGAAAAACAGTACCGGCTGCTCTGCCATAAAGCAGAAGGTTCGAACATCCCAGGTTTCCTGGATCACCTTGACGCAACGCACCAGGTGTCGTCCGTTAGACCAGGTCTGGGTAGTAATCGGGTTCATGAAGGTATCAGTCATGCATTTCATCCATCAGCTGTTGATCAGTTCATTGTCATTATTGGCCCTGTCTGCACATTGTCGACCTGCTCAGATACGACCATTGTTCTGTCTGCGACATCAGCTAGTCTAATCCCCCCGATTTGAGCGTTTTTTTCATCTACCAAGTCGCTTTGTAACCTGTGGATGTCGTCAGTGAATAACTGTCTGGTCCAGCTCTATTCCACACTTGCTTCACGGACATATCGGAAGCCCGGTAAAACTTTAAACCTGGACCCTAAAGCAGGACAAGTACAATGAACCTGAATACCTCACAGATGCTGGAAGACCCCTTGGCAAGCGTGCGCGAAACGGCTGCTGCCATGCTGATCAAACGCAAACCCAACCACTCGCTTGAACAGCCGTTTTACAATGATGGACGCATCTACAGGCTCGATATTCAGGAGATCTTCGAAAAAGAGTGGATATTCGCCGGTATGACCTGCGAAATCCCCACCAAGGGCAACTTCATCACCCTGAATATAGGTGAAAATCCGATAGTCATCATCCGCGGTGCAGAAGGTGCCGTGCATGCCTTTTTCAACGTCTGCCGTCACCGAGGCTCTCGTCTGTGTGTCACGGAAAAAGGCAAGGTCGCAAAACTGGTGTGCCCTTACCACAAGTGGACTTACGAGCTGGATGGTCGCCTGCTATTTGTTGGTTCTGACATGAGCGCGCAGTTTGATATGACTGCACACAACCTAAAGCCGGTGAATGTAAAAGTAGCCGGAGGCTATATCTTTGTCTGCCTGGCTGAACAACCGCCTGAATTTGAAGCCTTTACCAAAGAACTGGAACACTATTTAGAGCCTTATGACACAGAAAACCTCAAAGTAGCAGTTCAATCCGATATAGTTGAAGACGCCAACTGGAAGCTGGTGATAGAAAATAATCGCGAGTGTTACCACTGTAATGGTTCACATCCTGAACTACTCAACTCTCTGCAACAGTTTGATGACACCGACGATCCGCTGGCAACGCCGGAATACAAGGCGCTGGTGGCACGCAAGCAAAAAGACTGGGATGACATGCGTGTTCCCTATACGCTGAAATACTTCGGTAAACGCAACCGCATGACACGCACGCCACTGCTCGAAGGTGTGGTATCCATGACTATGGATGGCAAGCCCGCCTGCAAAAAACTCATGGGGCGCATTACCAGTCCGGATATGGGTTCACTGCGGATTCTGCACCTGCCGAACTCCTGGAACCACTGGCAGGGTGATCACACCATCGTATTCCGCGTACTGCCACTGGGACCACAAAAAACCCTGGTCACCACCAAATGGCTGGTACACAAGGATGCCGTGGAAGGTGTTGATTATGATCCAGAGAACATGCGCAAAGTCTGGGATGCCACCAATGATCAGGACCGCGTCCTGGCGGAAGAAAATCAGCGTGGTATCAACTCCATCGCTTACCAACCCGGCCCTTATTCGGAAACCTTCGAATTTGGCGTGATCGATTTCATCAACTGGTACAGCGACCGCATCATCAAAAACACCGGCCACTAAAAAAAGGGGTCAGTACCCTTTATTTTTTAAATAAAGGGTACTGACCCCTTTTTGCTGACGCGAATTTGTTCTGAATACTCCGGGTTTTCAGGACTGATCGTCCCATCAACCCGGGCCTGTTCACGCAGTTCATCCAGTGTCAGTTCATCACTGATCCAACCTTTTTTCTGGGCAAAGCCATCACCAAATCCTGGCAGCAACACTCGGTAATCCAGCAGGCCTGACCAAGTCGAATGTTCAGGATCATGGCGTAGTAAACTGGTGACACAGTTATCTAACAACGTATTGTAGAAGCGCGGTTTTTCAAGAATATCAGTGACATCCGCCATCAATCCACGCAAAAGATAGGCTTGCTGCGCTTCATCCAACTGCAGGCGATAGAGCAAAACGCGCTCGCCACGTATATGGCTGCGCAGGCCTATAATGTCGGCCTCCGTACCCAGTACCAGCATTTTAGGGTACTGATTCAGCAGGCCTTTTACTGGGCTGTATTCTTGCTCAGGCCGTAAACGCGCTTCAAACGAAACCGCCAGGTATTGGCCATCGGTAAAACCAAAACTGACAAAAGCATGCGCTAACCCCATACCGGAAAAATGTGACACGCCTAACCAGACATCCTCCAACAGATCAATATCATAAACAGACTGTCGATAATCTGCTGAGCGTATTTCTCCAGTGGAGTTGTAACGGAAATCACGTAAATTATCGACATAAAAATAGCGACTATCCATGACTGTTACTTCCGGCAATTGCGTTTGACCAAGCAACCAGGGCCCTTGATGCGAAGGCTGACGTAAAACCAGCAGCAGTACTATAGCCATCAAACCCAGCAATACACCCCAGCCCATCCTTCTACTCCAGCGTTTTAGCATGTTCAATTCCTAATAATACCTAAAAGGGGTCAGTACCCTTTAAATAAAGGGGTCTATTAAAAGGGTACTGACCCCTTTAAGGCCACCTATTTTGTAGAAAATATGTCATAGTGATTAAAATTTAATCACTATCAGCCGATATAACCTAACTAACAGCAGGATAATCACAGGGAGATATCATGGCATTGCTGATTTACGACAACGGACTTATCACTAACCCACCAGCACGTATGCTAACCGGGGAGCGCAATGTCGAAGAAGCTCAGGCTGTTAGCAAAGATAAGCAGTTTGACCACGCAAACCAACTAGGTAAAGCGCTATCGCCCCTGACTGGCGAACACTCTGCTCTGCTATCAGGACGTTCACGTATTTACCTGGATACCGAAAGAGAATCTGACTCACTGAAGGAGCGCCGTAAACTTCAGGCACTGCACATAATGAGCAGCCCGGTGATCACGATCACCCCATCCACCTCGATATCCAGCGCCTGGCAAACAATCGACAAAGCGGAGATCGACCACCTAGTCGTCGTCGGCCCAAATCTGCAACCCATCAGCCTGGTCAATAGCACCCAATTGATTCAAGCGGGTACAGATTCTGAAGAAGCTATTGCCTCACTGCTAACACACCAGGTCGCTATTGTAACCACAGATACACTGGTTCGAGACATCGCCCAGTTTTTTATCGACCAAAAAATCACTGCCCTGCAAGTCGTCAGCATCGATGAGCACCGTTTAGTCGGTATCATCAGTCGTAGTGACCTGTTGAAACTGCTGGTGAGTGGCCCGAATGTAAGCTATAGCGTTTGATAGGCTTGCAGCGCCAGTTTCACTTCAGGCTGCAACAAGCCTTGATTTGCTAACAGCTCACCAATCAGCTCATCCAGACCCGGTAAAGGCCTGTCAGCATGCTGTGCTTTAACTAATCGAATACAGGTTTGCGGATCAGCCTCCGCGGGCAGAACCGCGCCAAGTGCTTGCAAGCGCTCACGAAAATCGACTTCATCGACCAAATCAGCAAACATCATCGCTTAATCCTCAAAATGCCCTCAAGATGCTGACATTGCCGCAGCCTTAGCCGCACTCAGGCGGCAAGCCGCATATTTAAACTCCGGTATTTTACCAAAGGGATCCAGTGCCGGGTTAGTTAAAATATTTGCGGCCGCTTCAACATAGCAGAAAGGTACAAACACCATGCCCTCCGGCATCTGCGGATCCATACGTGCCGTCAGCGTGATTTCACCACGTCGGGTGGTGATGGTCAGCACATCACCCGGTTGCAGCCCGTATTTAGCCAATTCAGCCGGTGCCAGGCTTGCCACGGCCTCGGGCTCCAGTGCATCCAACACCCGCGTACGTCGAGTCATGGAGCCAGTATGCCAATGCTCCAACTGACGACCCGTGGTTAATACCACCGGGAAGTCGGCATCTACCGGTTCATCCGGTGGCAGTGGACGTGTCGGCGAGAAGCGCGCTTTACCAGTCTCGGTCGGGAACGCATCCGTATAAACCACATCCAGTCCTGGCTGATCCTCTGCAGGACAAGGATAGGTCACCGACTGCTCTGCATCCAGCCTGTCCCAACTAATATGATCCAGTGATGCCATCCCCTGCTTCATCTCGGCAAATACATCACGGGGATGCTGATAGTGCCAGTTCAATCCCATACGGTTAGCCAGTGCCTGAATGATCCACCAATCCGGTTTAGCCTCACCGGATAAAGGCACAGCGGCACGACCCATTTGCACCTGACGGTTGGTATTGGTCACCGTACCATCCTTCTCGGCCCAGGCGGAGGCTGGCAGAATCACATCGGCAAACTGGGCGGTTTCGGTAACAAACAGATCCTGCACTACCAGGTGTTCCAGTTTAGCCAGCGCCGCACGCGCATGCTCCAGATCCGGATCAGACATTGCCGGGTTTTCACCGAGAATATACATGCCCTTGATGCTACCGGCATCGATGGCGTGGATGATTTCCACTACTGTCAAACCCGGCTTACCACTTAAAGGGGTTGACCAGAGTTCTTCAAAGGCTGATTTTACCTGTGCATCGGTGACTGGTTGATAATCCGGCATCACCATGGGTATCAAGCCGGCATCCGAGGCTCCCTGTACATTATTCTGCCCGCGTAACGGATGGAGACCGGTACCAGGGCGACCGGTTTGGCCACAGGCCAGTGCCAGGGAGATCAGACAGCGCGCGTTGTCTGTACCATGGGTATGCTGTGAAATGCCCATACCCCAGAAAATCATCGCCTTGTCAGCCTGAGCATAAAGGCGGGCCACCTCACGGATATCCTCTGGCTCGATACCACACAAGGGGGACATCGCCTCAGGTGTCATATCAGCGACATGGATTTTCAGTGCTTCAAACCCTTGAGTATGCTCATCAATATAACGCTGATCATAAAGCTCTTCAGTCACGATCACATTGAGCAGGGCATTAAACAACGCTACATCAGTGCCCGGAGAGAAACGTAATACCTTGTGTGCATAGGCACTCAGTGCCTGCCCACGCGGGTCGATAATAATGATTTTGGTGCCCTTTTTAGCCGCCTGCTTAAAGAAGGTGGCCGCCACCGGATGGTTTACCGCCGGGTTACAGCCGGTCAGGATCACCACATCCGCCTGAGTTGCCTGCATAAAAGAGGCGGTCACCGCACCTGTGCCGATACACTCAATCAGTGCCGCCACGGAGCTGGCGTGACACAAACGGGTACAGTGATCGACATTATTGCTGCCAAAACCGGTTCTGACCAGTTTCTGGAACAGCCAGGCTTCTTCATTGGAACACTTGGCGCTGCCAAACCCTGCCAGAGCTTCGGCACCATAAGCGGCACGTAAATGCGACAGGCCACTAGCAGCTACATCCAGGGCTTCATCCCAGTCAGCTTCGCGAAAGTGCGTCAACGGATTAGCCGGATCAAAATTGGGATCTATGCCCTTGGGCACCCCTTTACGCCGAATCAGCGGTCGGGTTAAGCGGCTGGCATGGTTGGGATAATCAAAGCCAAAGCGCCCTTTGACACATAAACGTCCCAGGTTTGAGGGGCCTTGTCGTCCGACTACATTCACAATCTTGTCGTCACGCACCTGATAGGTCAATTGACACCCCACGCCACAATAGGGGCAGACCGAGTCGACCTGTTTATCTATGGCTGAGGAATCACCCACACCCTCGGCATTCACCAGGGACGCTGGCATCAGGGCACCGGTGGGACAGGCCTGTACACACTCACCACAGGCAACACAGGTGCTGTTACCCATCGGATCATCAAAATCAAATACGATTTTAGATTCAGAACCCCGATGCGCCAGACCGATAACATCGTTTACCTGCACTTCCCGACAGGCGCGAACGCACAGGTTACAGTCGATACAGGCATTCAGATTTACTGCCATGGCACTGTGTGAACGGTCAATACGCTCAGGTGCTGTCGCTCTGGCAGGCAGCTTCTGCTTCACCGCTGCAGCATCCACTGCCAACAGGTCAGCCATTTGCCAGAAATGGCTGGCACGATCCGGGCTCTGCTCACGCTCTGGCTGATCGGCTACCAGCAACTCCAGCACACCTTCCCGGGCGGTCATGGCACGTTTGGAATTCAGGCTATGCACCACCATGCCAGGTGTGGCTTCACGAATACAACTGGCGGCCAGCACACGCTCGCCTTCAATTTCCACCATACAGGCACGGCAGTTACCATCGGCCCGATAGCCTGGGGCATCTTTGAAGCACAGGTGTGGAATGGTTTCACCGGCACGCTTGGCAACCTGCCACAGGGTTTCACCTTCATAGGCGGTGACGGATACGCCATCCAGCGTCAGTTCAAATGCAGTCATGACTTACCCCTTGACGATGATATTGGCCGCACTGAGTTCAGCGCGAAAATCCTTGAGCAGACCCAGCACCGGATTGGGTGCAGCCTGACCGAGACCACAAATCGAAGCATCCATCATCACCTGAGACAAACGCTGCAACTGCAACACATCCCATTGCTGTTCAGTGAGCAGATCCAGCATCTTTTCGGTACCGACGCGACATGGCGTACACTGACCACAGGACTCATCACGGAAAAAGGCCATCAGGTTTTTGGCGACCTGCTGCAGATCATCCTGATCAGACAGTACCATTACCGCCGCTGAACCGATAAAACAGCCTTCGGCCTGCAGGGTATCAAAATCCAGCGGAATATCGGCTTTGCTGGCCGGCAAAATACCACCGGATGCGCCACCAGGAAGATAGCCCAGCAACTGCTGCCCTTCGGGTAGCCCACCGCAATACTCATCAATCAATTCATTCAGGGTGATTCCGGCCGGTGCCAAATGAACGCCAGGTTTATTCACACGCCCCGATACAGAGAAAGAGCGCAGCCCTTTGCGCCCATGACGTCCTTGTGAAGCAAACCACTCGGCGCCCTTGGCATGAATCAGGGGGATCCAATACACCGTTTCCACATTGTTTACCAAGGTGGGTCGGTCAAACAGACCTTTCTGAGCTACAAAAGGTGGACGATGCCGCGGCTTACCTGGCTTGCCCTCCAGTGACTCGATCAACGCCGATTCTTCACCACAGATGTAAGCCCCGGCACCACGACGGAGAATGATATAGCCAGGATCAACTATAGCGGCCTCTTCCAGCTCGGCAATGGCAGCCCGCAAGAGCTTGTTCACCCCCGGATATTCATCACGTAAATAGATATATAAGGCACTGGCCTCTATCGCCCAACTACTGATCAGCGCGCCTTCAAGGAAACGGTGTGGATGGCGCTCCAGATAATAGCGATCCTTAAAGGTACCTGGCTCACCTTCATCCGCATTGATTACACAGTAACGCGGCGCCGCTTCAGCCCGCACAAACTGCCATTTTTTATAGGTCGGGAAACCGGCGCCACCGAGGCCACGAAGTCCGGCCTGCTCCATCATCGCCATCAATTCTTCAATGCTGCGAAGACCTGCGCGACAGTCAGCTAATAACTGATAGCCACCCTCTGTCTGATACGCGGCTAAAGGCTGCCAGTCGACCTCAGCAGGCTCAAATGCCTGAACAGCCAAGGCGTGAGCAACTTTCTCCGGCGTGGCGTGCTCTATGTGATTATGGGATAATTCCAGTACGGGTGCGGCATCACAACGGCCCATACAGGGCGCGTGAATGACCCGCACAGCCGCAGGATCCATCTGCTGTTGCAAGGCCTGACTCAACGCCTCTGCCCCGGCCATCTGACAGGCAAGTGAATCACACACACGGATAGTTACAGCGGGCGGGGGTAATTCATCATCATGTACTAAATCAAAGTGCGCATAAAAACTGGCTGTTTCATAAATGCTAGCCATGGGTAGATTCATACGCTCGGCTAAGGCGCGTAAATGCGTCAGGGATAAATAGCCGACATGATCCTGAATACGATGTAAGTGTTCTAGGAGCAAATCACGGCGGTTTGGCGAGTCGCCCAATAGTTGGTTGACTGTATCCAGCGCCGCCGCTTGAGTCATACGACCACGCTGTCCGGCACGAGTTTTCCGCCGCCCGGCAGGACGGGAAATTTCCGGTGTGTTCTGGCTCATTACAGGTCTCTTTTATACTTATCGAGTCGAATGGCCAATGATCGCATCCAGGCTTCAGGATCGCAATTGATCCAGGACTTGCCCACACTGACATGTCTCAGGTGAACAAGGCAGTGTCGCTTGGAGTATAGTCTCTCGTCTAACTCAGATTACCCAACCTGGCTGCCGCTTGCGACACATTCTCCGCCCCCTGATAGATCTCAGTCATAATATCGCTGACCCGGCTGATACTTTCCTGCCCGGCTTCTGCTGACCGACGTGCTTCGGTGGTGTTACCTGTCAAGGTACTGAGCAACTGATGGTTCTGATTGACTACATCTGCAATCATCTTGGTGGACTCACTGGTACGGAAGGCCAGTTGTCGCACTTCATCAGCAACTACAGCAAACCCGCGCCCTTGCTCGCCGGCTCTTGCCGCTTCAATCGCCGCATTCAATGCCAGCAAATTGGTCTGATCAGCGATGGACTTGATGGTGGCAACAATCGACTGAATGCTTTCAGACTGCACATTCAGCTTCGCTATCAACTCATTGACCTCGTCAACTTTGATTGCGACCTGCCGGGAAGTTTGCACGGCCAGGTCCAGTGAAGACAAACCTTGCTGGGCAATTTGTGCCGTTTCCTCAGAGGTACTACTGGCCAGTGCAGCGGCTTCACGTATGGCCAGGTCCAGCTCAACTTTTTCCGTGATATCGGCTGCAAATTTAATCACCTGAACGACCTTCCCCTGATCATTTTTGATCGGGTTGTAGGTAGCTTCCAGCCAGATCACCTGCCCACGGGAATCGAGTCGCTCAAAGCGTCCAGACTTAAATTCACCACGCTGCAGTTCTGCCCAGAAATTTGGATTCTCCTGATAAAAAGAATCTTTACAAAAAATACGGTGGTGTTTTCCCTTTAGTTCGTCAAGGCGATAACCAACAGCCTTCAGAAAATTATCATTCGCGGAAATAATACTGCCGTCAGGAGTAAACTTAATCACCGCCATTGAGCGGTCAAGTGCATGCAATACAGCCGATTGTTGATCTGATTCAATTTTGCGCTGCGTCACATCAGCCGCAATTTTCAGAACTTTATAGACCTTTCCGTTAGCATCCGTGACGGGGAAATAGGTTGCTTCCAACCATAAAGGCTGACCCTGAGCGTTAATTCGCTCAAAGGTACCAGCTACCGAACGACCGGATGCCAGGGTTTGCCAGAGTTTTGCATAATCTGGGCTTTGGGCAACATGCTTTGGACAAAAGAGACGATGATGCTGGCCAGAAATTTGATCCGCCTGATAACCAGTGGCCTTTAAGAAAAGCGAATTAGCTTCCAATATGTTGCCCTGGACATCGAATTCGATGAATGCCATATGTGCTTTCAGTGCATTGAGATCACTTTCAAGGCGTTGCAGTGATAATTTTAGGGTGGGTAGCGACGATGCGTCTTTAGTTCTAAACAGCATATGTGAATCCATAAATGACAGATTATAGAAACCACATTGACGTCCTGTTTCTGCTGATGCAGAGAACAAAACGCTTCCATGTTGTTAAGACGCTATGGGCTCTTCTTATTGTATGTACGTGCCGTATAAACAGCATGGATCAATATACGCACAAAAAACAAGTAAATCCAACAAAAACAGCGCTTTTACCTGATATAACCACCTTTAATGAAAGGATGTTTTACCAGGCAAAAACGCTGAGCACCTTGCGCCTTCTTTTTTAAGGACCGTAAATCAGCTCAGGCAGCCAGAGCGCGATCTGCGGGAACATCACCAGCAAAGCCAGACCAAATATCTGCAGCAGAATAAAAGGAATAGCTGCCAAATACAGATCGTAGATGGTCACCGAAGGCGGTGCTACCGATCGCATATAGAATAAATTATAGCCAAAGGGTGGCGTTAGATAAGCTGATTGCATACTGACAATGAACAGGATAGCGAACCAGACAGGATCAAAACCAAGCAGTTCCACCACCGGCACAAACAGGGGCACGGTGATAAACACGATGGCAAAATCATCCAAGAACATGCCCAACACATAGTAGCAGGCCAGCATAGCCACTATGACAGCCATAGGTGCCAGGCTACTGTCTTCAACCAGATCCTGTAGCAGGTAACCAGCCCCCAGGCCGATATATACCTTGCTGAAGAAAATTGCCGTCAAGGTTATCCAGATCAGCATCCCCATAATTTTGGTTGTATCCAGCAGCACATCCTTCATCATTTTAAAGGTCAGCGTGCGGTAGATAGCTGCGCAAATAATTGCACCAGCCGCACCTATCGCTGAGGCTTCAGACGGAGTGGTGATGCCGAGGATAATACAAGCAAGTACAGTGACAATCAGCGTGCCAGGGAGTATCAACGCCTTCAGCGAGCGCAGTTTTCCCTTCCAGTCTACCCGCTCGACTTCAGCCAGAGGCGGGGCAATAGATGGGTTAATACGGCTCACGATCAGAATATAAACTATGTAGATAGCGGCCAACATTAAGCCGGGAATTAACCCTGCAGCAAAGAGTTTACCAATAGATTCTTTGGCAAGAAAAGCGTACAGAATCATCAGTACACTAGGTGGAATCAGGAACCCTAATGCGCCACCGGCCATGATCGTGCCAGTCGCAAGCTTCTTGCTGTATCCACGTTTCAGCATCGCTGGTAAAGCAATGACACCAAGACTAACTGTCGCAGCACCGGATACACCCGCCATCGCAGCAATCAACGCGCAAAGCACAATGGTTCCCACCCCTAAACCACCGGGTTGCGCCCCCATCAGCTTGTTCATCATTTCAAACAAATCATCAGTAATGCCGGATCGCTCCAGCATTAAGCCCATGAAAATAAACATGGGCAGTGCCACCAGGATAAAGTTATCCATGGATGAAAATGCACTGATGGTCAGCAGTTCAAGCGCACCTGAACCCCAAAGGAAATAAGCAAACCCCATACCTACAGTCAGCAAAGACCAAGACAAGGGGGTTCCCAGCAACAACATGACAAACATCGCGGCAAACATGCCGAGTGTTATCAATAAAGGATCAATATCTGACACCTTATGTACCTTTTATCGTTATGGATTTATAAAGCGGCCGGACTAAACCGCACACTAATACGCTATGCCTCAGTGTTCAGTTTCCACACCGCGGTCGGCACAAGCATCACAGCTAACATTAAACGCCACACAAATATCCCGAAGCAGATGTGCGGCACTTTGTAAGGTTATTAATCCGACAGCTACTGGTAAAACAGTTTTAAAAGGATACAAAGGTGGTGCCCAGGTGCTACGAGATGACATCTCGTTACGTTGCCAGGAGTCCCAGGCAAAATCCACAGACGCCACAAAAAACACGATCAGAACAAATAATACTAATGAACCTGTCAGTGTATCGACGATGGCTTTACCACGACGGGAAAACAGATGGTAGAGGGCTTCGCTACGAACATGGCCCTGATAACGGTGAGTGTAGGTGCCAGCTATGATACAGAAGGTGCCATATAGCATAGTGGTCACTTCGTGTGCCCAGGACGTTGGGCTGTTGAAGAAATAGCGGGCGGCTATTTCATAGAGCATCACTGCAATGATGGCAAGGCACATCCAGGAGATGGCCTTACCAACAGTTTCAGAGAGTCTATCAACCCAGCTAACTAAGTGACAGACCGAAAGCATCAGGCGCGACCTGTGGCTTTCGCTGTTTCTTTCAGAATGTCGATCGCTTTACGGTTACGATCAGACTTGACGGCTTCATCTTCCCAGATCACTTCAGCCGCTTCACGCAAACGCTGTGAATCTTCCGCTGGTAACTTGTTCATTTCGAACAGACCAGAACCACCTGCATCAATAGAACCACTAACCATCCAGGTATTCATGTGTGAAGCATGCTTCTCAAAGGCCAGCTCCATCACTTTACGCTCTTCTTCAGACATCGCATTCCAAACATCCAGATTCACCAGAATCTGATCGCAGTAGCCAGGGTAAACCATGCCCAGAGAGGTGTAGTGCTTAGCCACTTCATACAACTTCATGCCGACGTACTCGTTGGTACCGGCATAGATGACGCCATCGATAGTACCAGTACTCAAACCTACATAAAGCTCTGAACCTGGCAGAAATACGGTTGGGATATCAAAAGCCTGAAGGATACGTGCTACCGCTGGTGTTGCACGAATACGCATGTTTTTCAGATCTTCCAGACTATTCACTGGCTCTTTGGTCAGCAAATCAAACGGACCACCGAAGATTGGGCCCATGTAGTGAACATTATTCTCAGCATAAGCTTCACGAACCAGCTCCAGCAAACCTTTGTGACGGAACACATACTGTGCTTCATCATAACTGGTCCAGGCACCTGGAAGACCCGATTCAATACCGGCAATATCCAGCTGACCCGGCCAGTAACCTGCATACCCCTGACACATATCAATGGTGCCGTTACTTACAGCTTGAAACATTTCCGCATCAGGTACCAGTGAGCTACCGGTAAAGTGACGAACACGCAGTGAACCATTGGAAGCGGTACGCACGTCACTACCGAAAGCCGAAAAAACATCAGCGGCTTCACGACCCCAGTAAGTTTGCATACGCAAGTTGGTGGTTGCAAAAGCAGACGTGGAAGCCATTGCCAAAGGCGCGGCAACAGCACTGGCTGCAGCGGCTTTTAGGATATTACGTCTGTTCAGGTTAGGTTTGCTCATTTATGTGTCACCTTATCTTTGTTGTTGGTGAGTGTGTATATACAACACCCTTATTTGCATTAAGCCAAGCCTGATTATGCCGGATTTAACGCTAAAACTGGATTTACATCAATCCAAAAAAACACCACAGTGGACTCTAAAACAGCCGACCTCATAAGGTCTTGCAAAATTCTCCGGAATTTATTTGCAAATCCTCCGGATCAAGCGATTTTATCCTGATTCAACACACCCTCTTCAAGCAGCATTTTTAATATGGCATCGGCAGCTACATCAGCTGGCTGGTTTTGCAATACCTGCCCGCCACTGGCTTCAGCCTTGGCCGCCGCCGCCTTAAATCTGTCTCTTGCCGAGCTAGCCTTAATGATTTTCAAGCGCTTGGGTCGCTTTCGTGCTGGCTGAAAGTCCCAGTCGCTGCGATCCAGATCGGCTGTAACTTCCGAGCCCTGCTGTATCAATTCACCCCGACGAGCCGGACCAAAAGCCGACTGACGTGCAACCGGAGCTGCCGAATCCAGCGCCAGCACCGCCGGTAGCGTAACTTTCAAACGACGGCGCTGGCCTCGCGGTAGTGCTTGTAATAGAGTTACCGAACCAGCTTTTAGCTGTTCAATCTCAGCCAGCCCACTGATAACTGGCCAGCCCAACCGCTGAGCCAACAGATAGGGCAACATCCCGGATCCCTCGCCCGATTCAGCTCGCCCCCCACACAACACCAATGAAACCTGCTGCTGGCGAACAAACGCTTCCAGCACCGGAACAACATCCGCTTCAGCAGGTTGTTGAAGGAGATGCAGTTCAGGCACCCCCATTCCCAAATAGCCTCGCAACGCCGCTTCCGAGGTGTCATCCACCCATCCGGCATGCACGGGTAATAGCCGTACATCTGACAAGTTGAGTGCCATTTCCAAAGCCCTGGCATCCTGATCGGCACGTCTGGCACGACCGGTAATCGGGTGCTGGCCAATTGACAAGAGTGCTGCCACCTTGCAAGGTGAGGCAAGCCTGGAAGGCGTGTTAAGCAACATGGCGCTTCTCCTGTTTCAGTGCAGTAACCTTCTCAGTGAGTTTTTCCAGTATCGCAGCCGCATCACCGATCACCGCCAGATCCGCACGTTTAACCATATCGCAGCCTGCATCCGTATTAATGGCAATCACCTTGTCGCAAGTCTGAATACCTTGAAGGTGTTGAATGGCACCAGAAATACCCACAGCCAGATAAACACGTGCTGTCACCCAGGTTCCGGTGGCACCAACTTGTCGGTCGCGGGGCATGAAACCATCATCGACAGCTACGCGGGATGCGCCCTCTGTGGCTCCTAGTACTCCAGCCGCCGTATGGAAGCCCTGCCAATCCGTCACCCCGTTTCCACCAGACAGAATAAATTCTGCTTCAGCCAGGGATACACTGGCCGGATCAACTGCCACGGGGCCCAGGTCCTCAATCCGCTGCAAGGGTTCAACCTGTGCAGTACGCAGCATAAATTCAAGAACTTCATGCCGCGTATCACTCACCGGTTCCGCGCACTCAGACAGTGCCAGCACAACCCGCGGCAGTTCACGGGTAATATCCACAGTGCCTGCCGCACCGCGACTGACACACTGAGGTTGTTCGCCATCCAACTTCACCTGCCATACTCCCGTGGCGGCACGCACATCAATCTGCACCGCTAAACGCCGTCCCAAATCACCACTGCCTAAACCAGAATCAGGAAACAACCAGTATTCAGGTTGTATATCAGACTCCAATTGCAGCAATCGAGCCAGGCGCTGTTCAGGGGCGTAATTATCGAAGGCGGAATCCCTTAAATGCAATAACCTGTCCACCCCGGCATCAACAAAACCTTGCTCTTTATGGGAACCAAACACCACCGCCAATACGGCTGTTTGTGGATGCCGTGATGCCAACTGCTGCGCCAAACCCAATACATCCTTATCCTGCGCACTCAAACGCCCACCCTGCATATCGGGCACCACCACTATATAAGCAGCCGGTGACTCGATACGCTGCAAAGGCCGACTGTCTGCAGCGACACTAGGTGACTTGGCGGCTGAAACACTCCCCCCCTGCCCACCACTGCGATCAATACGGCGCAGACCATTCGGACCGATAAACCCGACCAAATGTGGGTTGCGGCGTTTTATGCCCTGAGGACTTAACCATTCGGCAGCACTAGCCGTGCCATTCATCGCCGCTATTACAGCGTCATACTGAGGATGCAAACGGTTACGCCGTATCTGCTCGATACGCGGATCACGACGAAGGATATCGCTCATAAGCGGACCTCCTCTGCTTTCGATGTTTCCGGTGCTTCCAAAGAGACTTCCAGCGCATCGGCAACCATTTCAGCTATATCCAGCACCTGGGGTCGGGGTTCCACCACCCCTTCCAGCATGGCCATACACTGAGGACAGCCAACCGCCACCTGCTCTGCCGATGTTTCACGTATATCTTCCATTCGCATATCGGGAATGCGCTGCTTACCGGGAATATCAGTGATAGGTGCACCACCGCCACCGCCACAACAGCGTGAACGAAAACCAGAGCGCTCCATCTCCACGACTTCAATACCCATCGCCTTGAGCACCGCTCTCGGCGCTTCATATTCACCGTTATAACGCCCCAGATAGCAGGGATCGTGATAGGTGACTTTGCCGCCTTTGTGAGCACGGAGTTTAATCTTGCTTAGCTGGCGCAACTGATTGATATAGGTGGTGTGATGGTAAACCACATACTCACCGCCAAATGCTGCATATTCATTTTTCAACACATGGAAACTGTGGGGATCGCAGCTAACAATCGCACGGAAACTGTATTTAGACAGGGTTTCAATATTACGCTTAGCCAGCGACTGAAAGGTGGCTTCATCACCGAGGCGACGCGCCAGATCACCGCAATCACGCTCTTCATTTCCCAGTACGGCAAAGCTAATCTCGGCCGCACGCAGAATTTTAACGAAAGCTCTCAGGGTACGCTGATTGCGCATATCAAACGCCCCATCTCCTAGCCAGAGCAGCAGGTCGGTACGTTTCACTTCTGACAGCAGGGGCAGATTCAGGTCCGCCGCCCAGTTCATCCGTGAGCCTGGATTAAAGCCACCAGGATTATCCGTGGCGATCAGATTGTCGATCACCTCAGCGCCCTTGTTAGGGGTTTGTCCACGTTCCAGGGTCAAGTGACGGCGCATATCCACTATCGCATCGACATGCTCAATCATCATCGGACACTCTTCGACACAGGCACGGCAGGTAGTGCAGGACCAGAGGGTTTCGGCATCAACCAGCCCCTGTCCTTCACGCGCCACGATTTGAGCAAACGGACTACCCTGATGTTCGCCCACTGGCTTGCCTGGATAAGGAGAGCCGGCATAACCCGCATCAGTGCCACCGGCTAATCCCACTACCATATCCTGGATGAGTTTTTTCGGATTCAGCGGTTGGCCAGCGGCATAGGCCGGGCAAACCGCTTCACAGCGACCGCATTGAACACAGGCATCGAATCCGAGTAATTGGTTCCAGGTAAAATCAGCGGGCTTTTCCACACCCAGTGGCGCATCTGTATCATTCAGATCAAGCGGTTTCAGGCCGGTTGATCGACCACCACCAAAACGTTCAGCACGACGGTGAAAGGCCAGATGTAAGGCACCAGCGAAGGCGTGCTTCATCGGGCCACCCCAGGTCATGCCGAAGAACATCTCACCCATCCCCCAGGTAACCAGCGCCAGCAGCAAGACCACCAGCAGCCAACCACCCGCATCAGCCGGTAGCACCCCGGCAACCGGCAGGGTCAACAGAAAGAAGCCCAGCGAGAAGGCCAACAGGCTTTTCGGCAGACGCATCCAGGGGCCTTTGGATAAACGTGCAGGCGGATTGATGCGGCGTTTAGCGATCAGCAATGCACCACAAAACATAGCCGCTGTCGCCAACAACAACGCCCAGGCCAAAATGGCATGGTGTAACTGTAAACCATGCACCAGAATGGCCAGTACAGCCGCCAGCACGAAGCCACCGGCTGTCGCCACATGGGTGTGCGAAATAAACTTATCTCGCGCCACCACGTGGTGCAGATCAACCAGATAACGCCGTGGCATAGCGGCCAAACCCGCCAGCAAAGCCACTGACGAGGAGCGGCCATTACGCCATAAGCGAATACGGCGTAGTGCACCGACCACTGCCAACAGCAGCGCCAAACCTAGCAACAAAGGTAACAGCACGTTCAACATAACCCAGCCCTGTATCAGAAGTCCTTGCAAAGACGCAGCGCATCATAGATGGCTGCATGGGTATTACGCGGTGCTGTGCAGTCGCCGATACGGAACAACACAAAGCGGTCTCCATCGGTCGATTCACTCAAGCAAGGCTGGGGTTTGATGTCATACAAGGCGGCAACATCGATCTGACCCTTGTTCAGCGACTGGGGTTTCAGCGCGTAATACAGCGCTTCGTCCGGACGTACGCCATTTTCCACCACCACCTGATCAACCACCCGCTCTTCCAACTGACCGGTATACTCATTTTCCAGCACAGCCACCAACTGATCGCCCTCGCGGTAGACTTTGTGCAGCGCCAGATCTGAGGTCATGATCACCTCCTTCGGGTAGAGACTGCGGTAATAGGTTGGGAAGGTGGTACCGCCAATCGCGGCACCGGGTTTGACATCATCGGTAACCAGCTCAACCTTGCTGCCCTTCTCAGACAAGTAATCGGCTGTCGACATACCCGTGAACTCACAAATAGTGTCATACACCAGCACATTGTTACCCGGTGCAACCTTGCCATCGAGAATATCCCAACTGCTGACAACCAGACCCTCTTCAGCACCCCAATCGGGTACCTGCTCAATAAAGGGTTTGCCACCGACAGCAAGAATAACCACATCCGGTTGATCCGCTTTGATCATCGCTTCATCAGCATAGCTATTCAGCCGCACATCCACCTTCAGACGGGCCAGTTCCAACTGATACCAACGGGTAATACCCGCCATTTGATCGCGCTGCGGCGCTTTGGCCGCCAGGGTAATCTGTCCGCCGAGTTGTGCCTGAGCTTCAAACAGCACCACCTGATGACCGCGCTCAGCCGCCACACGTGCGGCTTCCATACCCGCGGGGCCACCACCCACCACGACCACTTTGCGTACAGAGCCTTCTGTTTTTTCGATAATATGCGGCAAGCCCATGTATTCACGTGAGGTGGCGGCGTTTTGAATACACAACACATCCAGCCCCTGGTACTGGCGGTCGATACAATAATTGGCCCCGACACACTGACGTATCTGATCAATCTGACCCATCTTGATCTTGGCAATAATGTGCGGATCGGCAATATGCGCACGGGTCATGCCGACCATATCCACATAGCCCCCTTCCAGAATACGCTGAGCCTGGTTGGGATCTTTAATATTCTGCGCATGAATAACCGGTGCCTTGACCACCTCTTTAATACCCGCAGCCAGATGCAGGAAAGGCTCCGGCGGGTAAGACATGTTTGGAATCACATTCGCCAGGGTGTTATGGGTATCACAACCGGAACCTATGACACCAAAGAAATCCACCAAACCGGTAGCGTCATAGTAGGCAGCAATCTGCTTCATATCGTCATGTGTTAAACCATCCGGATGGAACTCATCGCCACAGATACGCATACCAACGACAAAATCGTCTCCGACCTCGTTACGCACTGCTTTAAGAACCTCCATGCCGAAGCGCATGCGGTTTTCAAAACTGCCACCCCACTCATCAGTACGCTTGTTAACCCGCGGGCTCCAGAACTGATCAATCAAATGCTGGTGCACGGCGGAAAGCTCTACACCATCCAGCCCTCCCTCTTTGGCACGGCGTGCCGCCTGAGCAAAGTCACCGATAATGCGTTGAATTTCTTCCGGTTCAATGGTTTTACAGGTAGAACGATGCACCGGCTCCCGAATACCAGAGGGTGACAAGAGGGTTGTCCAGTTATAGCCATCCCAGCGTGAGCGCCGCCCCATGTGAGTAATCTGAATCATGATCTTGCCGCCATGCTTATGCACAGCCTCGGCAAGATTTTGAAAATGCGGGATAATGCGGTCAGTGGATAGATTGACTGAACTCCACCAAGCCTGCGGGCTGTCGATGGATACCACCGAAGACCCCCCACAGATACACAAGCCACAACCGCCCTTGGCTTTCTCTTCGTAATACTTCACATAGCGTTCGGTGGTCATACCGCCATCAGTAGCATGAACTTCGGCATGCGCGGTACTCACCACCCGGTTGCGGATGGTCAATTTACCGAGCTGAATCGGTTGAAAAATGGCATCAAACTGGGACATAGGTTACTCCTGGACAGCAACATTAAACCTTGGGGCGGGTAACGAAATAGCCCACATCATGACCGGTTTCAGCACCACTTTGGGTCTGTTCAGCCAGCGTTCGCACACTACTGCCTTGAGCTTCCAGAATCTGATCCATCGCCCCGGCAAACCAACCGGTAAACATGTATTCAATCTTGCGGTTAACCTTGCCGTAGTGATACACAAAGGCGGAATGCTCCAGGCGCACCTTGCAAACCCCAGCCTCCAGATCGATGGCTTCGGTAAAGAACTTGCCCCAGCCGCGCTGTGATAACCGCTTCATATAGTGTTCAAACACCTCAACACCGCTCAGGCCGTGAAGCTCGGCTTCTTTTTCACACCAGTGCCAGGCACTTTTATAGCCGGCTTTATAGAGAATTTCGGCATAACGCTCAGGACCCAATTCTTCTTCAATCGCCTGATGGTTATTAATAAAGAAATGTCTTGGTACATACAGCATCGGCAGTGCATCCGATGTCCAAACACCGGTTTCACTATCCACTTCAATCGGCAGTTCAGGGGCCATTTTTGTCACAACATTCACCTTAGATCTTTTTGTTTATTGACAGAGTTTACGGCTTGCCAGCGGCTTACTCGCCCCAGACATCTTTAAGTACACGCACCCAGTTTTCACCCATGATTTTACGCACCTGCGCTTCACTCATGCCGCGCTGAATCAGGGTTTCAGTCAGATTGGGAAACTCACCAACGGTGCGGATGCCCAGCGGGTTAACAATTTTGCCAAAACGGGTCAGGCGACGTGCATAGCCCTTGTCATGCGTCAGCCACTCAAAAAACTGCTGGTCATGGCCCTGGGTAAAGTCGGTACCTATGCCTATGGCATCTTCACCGACAATATTCATCACGTACTCTATGGCTTCGGCGTAGTCATCTATGGTCGAGTCGATGCCATTTTTAAGAAAGGGAGCAAACATGGTGACACCGACAAAGCCACCGTGATCAGCTATAAATTTCAGTTCTTCATCAGATTTATTACGCGGGTGCTCTTTCAGGCCGGACGGCAGGCAGTGGGAGTAGCACACAGGTTTTGTCGATTCCAGAATCACCTCTTCCGAGGTTTTCGAGCCGACGTGGGAAAGATCACACATCACTCCAACGCGATTCATTTCGGCAACGATTTCACGTCCAAAACCGGATAAGCCGCCATCACGTTCATAGCAGCCGGTACCCACCAGATTTTGGGTGTTGTAACACATTTGTACGATACCCACGCCAAGCTTCTTAAATACCTCGACATACCCTAGCTGATCTTCAAAAGCATGCGCATTCTGGAAATTCATGATGATGCCGGTTTTATTCGATTCTTTGGCCTTGTGGATATCCGCTGTGGTTAACACCGGCATGACCAGGTCAGCGTTATCGCGCATCAGCTTATTGGTGTCGGCAATATTATTAATGGTTGCCTGAAAACCCTCCCAGACAGATACAGTGCAACTGGCGGCTGTCAGTCCACCCTTACGCATATCTTCAAACAGTTCACGATTCCATTTCGCAATGATCAAACCATCGATAATAATGGCGTCCTGGTGCAGTTCAGCGGGTGTCATAGCAGTTACTCCGATTAAGCAGGCAAGTCACGATTAACTAATGAGATGCAGAATAGCCCTCCCCCCACTCAGTTGACCCTATGGAAACGACGGCAATAATTCTAAAAACGTCAGCACTTACTCAGTAGCGACTTTTTTATCTGATTCAGGGTCTCTAAAGTTCATCACTGGTGCAGAGCAACACCTGCTAAGTACTTAATGACAAACTGATTACAGATTTTTCCATAAGATAATGTGCATATGCAGCATGAAACCCTTGTTTAAACTCCTGGAAAGTCTTGAATTTTTATCTACTTACCAGCCTTTAACTCTTTAGCAGCTGAACTAGACTTAAGTCAGATTACTGGGCGGTTCATACCAACCGCAAAGCCAACCGGACTCACTTGAGGATATAACCATGTTGACTTATACAGAATGTCTGGAAATGTGCGGCCTCAGCGATGACGAAATCGACGCGATTGCGGAGCACGAGCATCTGGAACCCATCGTTGCGATGGCGCTGGGTAAATATATGGTTGAGCACAATGCCAGCGCTCAAATCAGACAGTACATCCTGGATGATATCGAATTGGCAAGAGCTCAGGGTAACAGTGCAAAAATGGCTTTATTGAGTCAGACGCTATGTCACTTTATGACCACTCACCCAGACTGCTGCCAAGGCGAGTCAAGGGTCGCCTGACAGAACAACTTGTAGTGCCCCATTCCCCTTAGGGGAACGCAAAACGGAACGTTGATTTTGGTATACACCAGAACAATACGTTCCGTTTTTTTTGTGTTAGGGTATCCACTTAGGTATACAGCGTGGAGTACTCGATGCAATCACTACCCGATAAACCCTGGCACCATCTTGATAATCAAGAGGTTATTGCTTCGCTGGAAAGTGATGCTGAGACAGGTTTATCCTCCAATTCGGCAACAGAAAGACGGCAAACCTTCGGCCCCAATAGCATTAGCGGACAAAAATCAGTTTCTGCGCTCAAACGCTTGCTATTGCAGTTTCACAACCCCTTGATCTATATCTTATTGTTTGCGACTTTGGTCACCCTGTTTTTAAAAGAGTATGTCGATTCTGGGGTGATTTTTTCGGTAGTCATCATCAATGCCATCATCGGCTTTGTACAAGAATCCAAGGCTGAAGAAGCAATAAATTCACTGAAAAAAATGCTCTCCTCCTCGGCCACTGTATTGCGCAATGGTGAGAAAAAAACCCTTCCAGCAACGGAATTGGTCCCTGGTGATCTGGTTTTCCTGGTCTCTGGTGATAAGGTTCCGGCCGATATGCGCCTGTTAGAATGCAAGGATATGCAGGTTGACGAATCAGCCCTTACCGGTGAATCCGTGTCCGCAGAAAAGTACCTCGATGTTCTCCCCGCTGATACGGTACTAGCTGATCGCAATAATATGGCCTTTGCCGGTACGCTGGTCACCTATGGCTCAAGCAAAGGCATAGTAACCGCCACCGGAGATCAAACCGAGACGGGTAAAATCGCTCACATGATCTCTGAAGCCACAACACTTGAAACCCCGTTAACACGCAAAATTCATGCGTTCAGTAAACTGCTACTTTGGGTCATTCTCGGTTTGGCATTGATTACCTTTGTTGTAGGTCTGTTTTATGGCATGCGTGCCAGTGAGACCTTTATGGCGGCGGTGGCCTTGGCTGTAGCCGCTATTCCAGAAGGCCTGCCCGCCGTGGTGACCATCACGCTGGCGATTGGTGTACGTCGGATGGCATCACGTCATGCCATTATTCGTAAACTGTCTGCCGTCGAAACGCTCGGCTCCACCACCGTCATCTGTTCCGACAAAACCGGCACGCTGACCGAAAACCAGATGACCGTACAGAAAATTCTGGCAGGCTCCAAAACCTATGATGTCAGTGGCACGGGTTATCTCCCGGAAGGAAAGATCAGTTGTGAGGACCAGGATGTAGACCTAGCTGACAATGATGCCTTACACCATATTCTGGTGGCTGGCCTGATCAGTAATGACTCACGCCTGAGTGAAAAAGAAGGCCGCTGGGGTGTCGAAGGCGATCCGACCGAAGGTGCCCTAATAGCCTCAGCGATGAAAGCCGGTTATCAACTCAAGCAATGTGAAGCTGAATTCAAACGGATCGACACCATCGCATTTGAATCAGATCGTCAGTACATGGCCACCCTGCATCGACTGGATAGCCACCACAATCTGATTTACCTAAAGGGTTCAGTGGAACAGATCCTTGCACGTTGCACCTCGCAGTTAAACACTGACGGCGAATCAGAGCCGCTAATGCATGACACCATTGACCAGCAGGTCAATGCATTTGCCAGCGAAGGGATGCGTGTGCTGGCTTTTGCCATGCAGCGGGTAGCTAACAGTGAAGACACACTGAATGCATTCAATGACCGTGAGCCGGAACAGTCGTTAACCTTCGTGGGCCTGCAGGCGATGATTGATCCACCACGGGACGAAGCGATTAAAGCCATCGCCACCTGTCAGAAAGCCGGTGTGCGGGTCAAAATGATTACTGGCGATCATGCCCTGACCGCTAAATCCATTGCCACCATGATTGGTCTGCAAAACAATCCCGGTCATAACGGCGAAGAACTGGAAGCCTTAACTGGGCGTGAATTGAGTGATATGGATGAAGTGGCACTGAGTAAAGCCGCTGAAACCGTCTCGGTGTTTGCCCGCGTAGCTCCAGAGCAAAAGCTCAAACTGGTGACCGCCTTGCAGGGCCGCAATCATGTGGTGGCGATGACCGGTGATGGTGTTAATGATGCCCCCGCACTGAAGCAGGCCGATATAGGGATCGCCATGGGTATTAGTGGCACCGAAGTATCCAAAGAAGCCTCCGACATGGTACTGACAGATGATAACTTTTCATCTATCGAAGCCGCCGTTGAAGAAGGCCGTAATGTGTTCGACAACCTGATCAAATTCATCACCTGGATACTCCCCACCAATATGGGACAAGGGTTGGTGATCATGGTAGCTATACTGTTTGGCATCACCCTACCGGTACTGCCAGTACAGGCGCTTTGGCTAAATATGACAACGGCTGTATTTCTCGGGCTGATGCTGGCATTCGAACCGAAGGAACTGGGCATAATGACACGCTCTCCTCGTGAACCTGATGCACCTATTTTGTCAGTCGAAATGATCGGCAGAATTGTATCTGTCAGTACACTGTTACTAATCGGGGCCTTCGGATTATTTCAGTGGTCACAACTGCAGGGTGCCAGTATTGAAGAGTCACGCACGTTGGCGGTGACACTCTTTGTCGTAGTGCAAAGTTTCTTTCTACTCAATTGCCGCTCTCTCACCAGCAGTATCTTTAAAACCCCGATCAACTCCAATCCCTGGATCTGGGGAGGCATAGCCGCGATGCTCACTGTCCAGTTGCTATTCATTTACACTCCCCTAATGAACACCCTGTTTCACAGTACGCCACTGAGTCTGAACCAATGGTTATTGATGCTGGGCTATGGTGTGGTGGTGTTGCTGCTGGTGGAAGCTGAAAAAGCTGTATGGCGACGTCGATCAAACCAGCAGGAAGAGTAGGATCTAAACATGCGCCGCTCCTGCGCATCCATGCGCCCGCGGCAGGGCCTGCTGCCCCGCGAGCGGAGCGAGTGTTTTGGGTATACCGTACATCCTGAACACAAAAAGGCCGCTACAGTCAAGCTGTAGCGGCCTTTGCTGTTAAGAAGCCAGTGTTATTTACGAACACCTTCAATGACAAGATCCAGATAGACTGTTTCTGCCGCAGGTCCTAAGTTGAACTCAGCACCAAAAGTCGGCAAATGCAGTGCAGCTGTACCGGTAAAGCCTGCCCGGTAACCACCCCAGGGATCTTCGCCCTCACCCACTTTCACCACATCAATATCAATGCTATGCGTCTGGCCAAGCCAAGTCAGATCACCAGTCAGCGTGCCTTTATCATCACCCAGGTCTTCATAACCGGTACTAACAAAACGCGCTTCAGCATACTGGCTGGCATCTACGAAATCGGCGCTACGTATATGACGATCACGCTCAGCGTGATTAGTGTCTATCGATTCCATATTAATCAGTACATCTACCTTTGTTTCGGCAGGATTATCAGCATCATAGCTGAAGCTGCCGGTAAAATCGTTGAAACGGCCGACAACATAACCCACTCCCAAATGATCAATTTTGAAATGTACAGAAGCATGAGCCCCCTGAGTATCAATGGTATAATCTGCAGCAAACAGGGGTGCTGCCAGGAATGCACCAGCCAGCGCCAGCGGTTTCAGTTTTGTTGCTATCGTCTTAGTTGCTATCATTAATTTTCTCCGATTGCAGGCCCAGCATGCGTGTGAGCGTTGCGTCTTTGTCAATAAAGTGGTGTTTCAGTGCCGCCAGTGCATGGATGGCAACCAGTACCATCAATAGCGTAGCCGCATAAAAATGTATTTCCGCGGCTAGCTCTTCCTGTCGAAGTGCCAAACCGGGTATTGCTGGGAGAGTAAACCAGCTGAACACTTGGATACCGCGTCCATCTGCTGTCGAAAACAGATAGCCCGACGCCAGTATCGTAACCAATAACAGATAGAGCCCGAGGTGCCCCAGTGAGGCCGCCACCCGCTCCCATCGATGCTGGCCCAGTTGACGCGGGCTGGGATTAATCCAGCGCCAGAGTAACCGCAAGCACAGCAGCAACATCAGCAGCACACCGATACTGCGATGCCAGTTAGGATAAATACGGTAGCCAGGATCATAGTAGCCTAAGGAGACAATATATAACCCCAGCGGATACATACCCAGTACAACCAAGGCAACCAACCAATGCAGCAATATGCTTACCCAGCCAAAGGTGCTGACTGTATTTTTAACTTGTCGAATGTAGCGCATTGTATTTTCTCCCTGGTTACCTTGTTAACCTTACCGCCGTCTTATATATTCGTCCAATGTATTATTTGGATAATCACTATGCGTGAAGTGAATATAGAAAATATTGATCTCAATCTTCTGCTATTATTGGACCGGCTGCTTACCGAGCGTCATATCACCCGTGCCGCTATGAGTCTGAATATGAGTCAGCCTGCTCTTAGCCGGGCACTGGCCAGATTACGTAAGATTTTTAATGATCCGTTACTGGTTCGGACGGCACAGGGTTATGACCTAAGTGCTCGCGCTGAGCAGATTCAACCTGAACTTGCCGAAATACTCATTGCGCTTGAATCTCTGGTACAACAACCTGTGTTTAATCCTGCCGCAGATAACGGACTGATTAAAATCACGGGTCTGGATCTGGAACTGGCGCTTTACCTACCCCAACTGATGCAACGTATGCGCATACATGCACCAGGAATGCATCTTGAAATTGTTAAACAGGAAGATGACAGTTTTGCCATGCTGGATCGAAATGATGTGCACTTTAGCCTTAGCGGGCTGGAGCCCAGCGCATCAACAGGCACACTACATCGCCTGCTGTTGGATCAAATGTCAGCCGTGTGCCTGATGTCACGCCATCACGCTCTCGCCGACCAGCCACTGACACCGGAAAACTATGCCGCTGCCGCACATGGTTTGGTTTCCATCACTGGCCGTGGGCCGGGTTATATGGACAGGGTGCTGGAAAAAGTCGGCATGCAACGGGAAGTCATACTCAGGCTTAGTAGTTTTATGGCGGTAGCCGATTTTTGTGAAACGACTGATCTGGTGTTTACTTTACCGCAACGCTTGGCAGAACGTATTGCAGCAGGCCGCCAGCTTTGCTTACGCCGCCTGCCTGCAGAGTTGGAGCAACCAGCGGTAAAATTTTATTTTTACTGGCACACCCGACACCACCACGATCCCAGAATGATCTGGATTCGTGAACAGATTGTCGAAATTGCCCAGGCACTACCCGGTTTCAAGCCAGTCTAAACCGGTTACTTGTGAGCGCCCATACAGTTGGGTGATACGGGTACATTGCCCTGTTGAGTCTGCCACTCTTGGGGTGTATAGAGATGCATCGCCAAGGCATGGATAGGATTTTGCATCAGCTCAGCAACCAGGCCATAGACTTTCTGATGCCGCCGTACCTTAACCAAGCCATCAAAATCAGGGCTGACCAAGGCCAATTTAAAGTGACTTTCAGTGGCGGGACCCGCGTGCATATGGCTTTCATTTTCAAGCAGCACTTCGTCTACCTGCATACCCTCACGCAACAGCATTTCAATACGTTCTGCTACACTCATAGTTTTTCCTGCTTCTTTTCAGCTAATTTTATAAAATGATGATGAATATGGCGCACACTAAACCAGACCAAAAATATCACCAGCGGTATCATCCCGCCTGTAACCAACGACTTGTCAAACGCCAGGCCCGCATCATAAACAGCATCCAGTAGGTATTTGAGCAATCCAACCACATAATAGCTAATTGCCACAACCGACAAACCTTCCACGGTATGCTGCATCATCAATTGAACTTGAGAGCGTTTATCCATTGACGTCAGCAGTGACTGATTCTGATGCTGGATTGATAGTTCCACCCGGGTCCGCATCATATCCGATACCCGATCCACTCGACGCGACAGATCTTCCAGGCGGTAGGCTACAGATTCACAGGTTTTTACTGCCGGAGTGAGTCGACGTGTCATAAATTCACGAATAGTCAGATGGCCTGACATTTCATCTTCACGTAACTCTTCCAGGCGCGTCAGTACCAACCGGTGATAAGCACGCGTGGCTGAAAAGCGGAAGGTTGATCTCGCCCGAAAAGCTTCGATGCTAGCCGCCATATCGGTCAACTCACCCAATATCGCTTTTTCATCCACGTGATGACGATCGGCCAGACTTTGAGTGATGCGCGCCAGTTGCTGGTCCATGTCACTCAGATCAGGTGAAATTTCGCGCGCCAGCGATACCGCCAGAAGTGACATTAACCGATAGGTTTCTATCTCCATCAGCCGCTGGGTCAAGCGCCCTAACTGACTGTTAGACATGCTATTGTTAAGCACCATAAAGCGCCCAAAGCCATCACTATGCAGACGAAAGCTACCCCAGACTCGCGCACTGCCATTCTGTGGACAACTGCCCACCAGGCGACTGCCTTCAAAAGCCGGACGGATAATTGAAATATCCGCTTCGGGTGGATGAGTGACATGCTGTAACTGCAGATGAAACGCAGCCACTACCTGTCCAGCCAAATCATCCAACCACTCTGACGGCAGCGGTGTCAGCCCAGTCTCAGTAAAAGGGTCTTTTTGCTCGCCTACAGCCCCGAGATTGATGAAGGTATAAGAAGCAAACTCCATATGCTGCTCACGGCGTATACGAAAATTGCCAAAACTTTTTTCATAACAACGAACATCATCCCGTGGTTCAGGTACACCCATGAGTCGATGCAATTCACACAAATGCTCGAACTGGGCTATTTTCTGTTCTGGAGTTGTCAGCAAGGCAAGGTGGGTCACTTTTGCTGGACAGGGAATAACCTGAAAAGGTCGGGAGTGGAGCTCATCATATAATGCAGTGCGCAGCGGATGCTGCTCCAGATGAAACATCGCAAACGTCATTTCAACAGCTCCGGGGCATCAACGAAATACATAGCCAATATTAAACATCACACCCGCCGTTCCGAAAGGAATCATTTCAACATTAATCCGGCGATGCTCGACACCAAAAGCAGGCAAAATAGCGGGTGCTACACCCAGATGGTTTAATGGAATTTTATCCCGGTACTCACCACGGTAGCCATGCAGCAAACCGGCTGTCAGTTTGGCATAAGCCCGAGTGTCTCCAGTATCGAAATAATCATAACGGCCACCGGCATACAGATAGGTGCTACGCTGATCAAACGAGTTTTTAAAGCTAGCCCCTCCAACCAACCAGCGTATCTCATCACGCCAGTCTCCACCGGCTGGACGATGAACAGAGGGGTCTGTTTCAGCGAAGGTCCACTCAATATTCAGCAGGCGCTGATTTTCGTTATGCTCAGGGTCTTTACTGTAATGCTTAGTCCATAACGAGGTTTGCACTAACAACTCACCACCCTGCATGAACAAGTTACCTGTGCCAGCCTGAGCCTGAACGGTAAAACCCAGCGACAATAGCAGAACAAGTGCCAGAAATTTTGCAGTCATAGGTCGCTCCTGATAATTAGGTAATCTAAGTATACCGCTTGATGCAGCCTTTCGACAAAACACCCCCCTATTTTGGGTCACACAGATGCACTATATTGAAAAGGTTGCGTTACAATACCGAGCATGTTGATCCGTATCCTACCCTCACTTGAATCACGCGAAGCCTGGCTGAATTTTTTTAGACGGGAGGTACCTTACTGCTTGGTCGATGACCAAGCCACACTGGTGGACTTTCAAAGCACCTTTCTGCAATTAACGCAGCTCAATACCAGTCCTTCCGATCCGATCCGTTATACGCTGGGAGCACGTTCCAGTCTTGAGCCGGCCTGGCAGTTAATCAAGCGCTGTAATTGGAGTCTGAAGGCCGTTCTGGAAGGCCTGAATAGCCTGGAATTTAACAGTAATGTCCGCGACAATGCCCAGTTTAATCTCCCCGCCGAGTTAAGTGTACGCAAAAGCTTTGCCCGAGAACCCCGCTTACAATCGGCAAGCCGCGTTATGCTTCCACAAGAACCACTATCTCCAGGGCACTTTTCAGCCAGGCAAATAGCTCAGCTATTATATGATGAGCAATACGATGCTTGGTTGTCACTTAAATCAGCCGCACCACTCAGTCCGCACTCAGTCATACTATCCCTGTGTACTGAACCCTATCGTTGGCAATTTGACCTAAGAGATCAGATGGTTACACTTTATTTGGATGGTCAGGCACGCATCGATTGTCGCCTGAAACACACTGCACCACCACGCCACCTGCGTAGCCTGGATGTAAAACTTTGAGTCTTACTTGAACACATGCCATACTCTTGCTATAACCCTGAACCCCCCAGGGTTATAGATGAACGGGACAGGAAGTCATCAGCCAATTTCTATTTTTTGGTTACGCCCTAAGGTCAGGTCCAATGTCACTATTTCAAATCGACAGTTTGCCTAAGGGCTGGATACTGAAACTGTTATTTTTAGGAATATTGATCCCCTCCCCAGCAATAGCCGATGTAAGCATTGGCGTACTGAGTCTTCGAGGCGATGCCAAAGTCACTGAAGCCTGGCAACCTATGCTGGAGCATTTGAATCAGACATTACCGGAACACCAATTTGAACTAGTCCCACTGGGATTTGATGAAGTCCACTTGGCTACCCGACAGCGTAAAGTCGACTTCATCATTGCTAACTCATCATTTTTTGTTAAGCTGGAAAAACTCTATGGTGCCAGTGCGGTTGCCACTTTCTATACCCGAAATGCCGATGCCGTCGCGATTAACAAATTTGGTGGTGTGATTTTTTCAAATGTAGACAGCGATGATATTCGCCTACTCAGTGACCTGAAAGGCAAGCGTATTGCTGCTGTGGATCCTTCATCATTTGGTGGCTGGCAGACTGGCTTGCGGGAACTCCACCATCACGGACTCACTGCTAGCAGTTTTAGGGAACTGACCTTTCTGCAGACTCATGACGCCGTGGTTAATGCCGTTCAGCAAGGCGATGCGGATGTGGGTTTTATCCGCACAGGCACGCTGGAGCAGATGGCGTTAGAAAACACCATTCAGCTTTCTGATTTTTTTGTACTGGCCGAACGAAATGTGGTGGGCTTTCCCTATCGTTTGAGTACAGCACTCTACCCCGAGTGGCCCCTGGCCAAGCTTCCGCACGTTGCTGACACCCTGGCCATGGAGGTTGCCATTGCACTGTTCAACATGCCCGAGAGCACTTTAGTGTTTCACTCCGCATACGGCGCAGGCTGGACGCTGTCGCAAAACTATCAACCAGTGCATGAGCTGTTACGCGAATTGAAACTGGAACCCTATACCTACCTGAACAATCTGACTCTGATCGATACCCTGCAGCGCTACTGGCAGTATCTGTTGATAACGCTGCTGGTGCTGATTGCCAGTGCCGTTGTTCTTCTCTACGTCGTTCATATGAACCGACGCCTTCAGTCACAGCAAGGAACCCTGAGCCAGCTTAATAACCAGTTAGAACAACGGGTCGAGGAACGTACCAATCGCATCGAAAGCCTACTGGAGCATGAACAATACCTGCGTCGCATAGTACAAACCGTCGCCGATGTGAACCAAATTATTATTACCTCTTCACATAGAATAGAGATGCTGAAATCCGCCTGTGACCGGCTAGTATCACATCCAGAATATCGTTTCGCCTGGGTGGCTGGCTTTAAAACCGGCGTAATCGAAGCGGAACGTCTGGTCAGTTCTTACGGTTCCACCGAGCAACTAGTGGCACTGACACAGCATCAACTTTCCCTTAAACATGTCAAAAACGTCATTCAAGACAACACATTGAGGATACTCACAGCCTCTGATCTGGGCAATTTGAATGCCGATACTTTGGAGCTAACCTCCGCCGCACTGCTGCCACTGCGTTCTGATGCCTTCTCTACAGCGATGGGTGTGCTCTGTGTTTACACCCATCGCCCCTCTGGTTTCGACGATGATGAAATCAGCATGCTCGAACAACTCGCAGGTGACTTAGGCTTTGCTATGCATGCCTTTATCCGGCGAGATGAAAGTGAGCGTGCCGAAGCCTCCCGTATCAGCAATTATGAAGAAACTATTCTGGCAATGGTGGATTTGATTGAGAAACGTGACACCTATACTGCCGGCCATACACGTCGAGTAGCTTGCTATGCAGAGTTAATTGCCCGCAAGATGGGGCTCGATGAACAAGAAGTGCAACAGCTGGTAAAGGCCTCGACCCTGCATGATATTGGCAAGATCATCATTCCTGATGCGGTATTACTAAAACCTGGTAGTCTGACCCCACTGGAGTACGAACTGATCAAGCAGCACGTCAGCGTAGGCTACGAAACTCTCTCCGCCATTGAAATGTACAAAGACCTGGCAGAGTTGATGCGTCACCACCATGAACGCCTCGATGGCAGTGGTTATCCTCAGGGTCTGAAGGACGGTGATATCCCCCTGCCCGCTCGGATTATGGCTGTGGCCGACTCCTTTGATGCCATGACCTCCAACCGAATTTACAAACCCCGCAAAACGGTCGAAGAAGCGCTTGCAGAACTGCAGAGACTGGCCAATATACATTACGATTTGGCAGTTGTTGAAGCCGCCGTGGAAACACTGCAATCCATTGATGTTGACAGTCAGCCGCACGCAGAACAACTCCCTGATTCGGATCTGGAGCGTCAACGTTTCGCCTACTTTTTCAATGACCAGTTGACCGGTCTCTACAATGCTGAATACCTGCGCTTTATGCTGCAACGAGAGATGCACAAGCACTTTCACTCGTTACAGATGTTATTGCTACACGAGTTTGCCGCTTTTAATGTAAAGCATGGCTGGCATGCCGGAAATCAGTTACTCCAGGCCTTTGCAAGCTGGCTTCAGACGCACTGCCCTGGAGCAATGATTTTCCGGGTGATGGGCGATGATTTTGTCATTATCAATGCACCCGATGGCTGGCTACAAACCAACGATCCAGTCACTGACTCACCGCTGGCAGCTACCGGAGTACAAGTTGAACAACAACGTTTTAACTGTGATGCCGCCGGATTGGAAGCTATCCAGGATTATCTTAGATAAACGCCTTTGGTTAATAGCATACCTGCCGAAATGCTGTTCGGCAGGCATGTTGCGACTTATAAATCCAACGTAGCCGTTTCTTCAAAGGTGTCGGATTCAACATCGATCATCTTGTAGGGATGATCAGCGGCCAGTAGTTGCTTGCCTTTTTCAGTTGGAAATTCCACGTCCAGATCAACAATCCGGCCATCACGACAGACGTTGATGATGGTATCCATGCAGGAGCTTAGCAGCGAATACTTTTCATCCGGCGCGGCGATGATGGTCTGGAGACCCAGATCGGTCATAAAGCCCAGCGAGGTGACGGTGTTCTCGGAATCGAGCTTATTGAACGCTTCATCGAATACCGACAGGCTCATACCACCGACCGGCTTGCCATCACTACCCTCTTTAAGGCGGTAGGTTGCACCCAGTGCGGCCGCCATCGCTACATAAAAGGGTACCTGATGCTCACCACCAGAACCGGTTTTAATACGCTGGGTCAGGGTAGTCTTGCGGTTACCCTGCAGATCCTTGACCACCAGTTCAAAGTTGTAGAAGTTACGGTAATCCTGCAACAGGGTACTTTCACCCTCGTTCTTCAGCACTTCATGGATTTTAGCCAGCGCATCCCGGTGCCCGGAATCCTGTTCATGGTTGATATCAAACAGCGAACCGACATTGGCCTGATCCATCCGAGTATAGGCTTCTACCAACTCCAGAATATCTTTTAGTTCCGGGTTCGGCATCATCTCAAAACTGTACATTTCCTGGTGGAAAGGACGATTTTTAAGATGACTATTCAGCTCACGAATCAGATCTTTGATCTTATCGATCTGATCATTCAGATGGGCAACAAAGTCAGAGCGGAAGGCGGTTTCGGCTTCCAGTCGGGCACGTTCGGCTTTCTGGGTATAGAGCGCCAGCTCGGATTCCTGCAGTGCAGTGACTGTTTCGTTAACGTATTTTTCCAGGTCTTCGTGGGTAGAGTCGGCACTGATATTATCCAGTCCCTGATGAGTCATACCACCGCCATGATAACGCGCTTTATATTGCGCCACAGCGTCGCGCACCGCATTTTTCTTTTTCTCATGCAGTTGCAGTTCACTCTGAGCTTTTTTGGCCGCTTCAAAAATGATGCGCTCCAGTTCACCGTCACAGCTTTCATCCAGGTAATCACGTTTTTCCTGCGCGGACTGAGCATCAAAATGGGCGTTTTCTTCACAACGGCTGCGAGCCTGTGCATGCTCACTCAATTCACGGTCCAGCACTTCCAGGGAGGCGTTATCCTTGATCATCCCGGTGCGGACTTTCTGCAATTTATCCATCAGCGATTTTTGCCGCGCTTCGATGGTTTTTTGTTGCTCAGCCAGCTCAGCAATACGCAACTGAATGCCCGTGTCATCATGATTACGCAGATCGACGATGGCCTGGTGGTAACCATCAATCTCACTATTCAGTTGATCGCGCTGATTGGTCAGATCAAACACCCGCTCATTCACCTGCAACAAGCCGGAACCCAGCTGAATCAGAGAGTCACGCAGTTTTTCCAGGGTTTCATGCTGTTTGCCCAGGGTGGTGAACTCGGCGATCATTTCATCGACCTGCTTGCCCTGCTGCGCCAACTGATCGCCACGACGGCGGATACCCATAATCGGGCTCAGCTCGTTGATCGATGTGGTTGAACCTTCGGTCTGCAGCATGCAGTCATACGTCAGGGCACGTTCATGGCGCAGCAGTTCATTTTCTGTTTCTACCGCCATCACCCCACCGAGGGCCCGATTCATATAGGCCAGGGCATGGTCATTGGCGGTTTCGATAAACTCAACCAGCGTGCCGCGCTTGCCGCGATTGATCCACTCACCGGTTTTGGTGGTGTTGATAATCCGGCAGCCTTTCAGATGACGTCCCTTGCGACGATAGAGGGTAATAGCTTCCTTAACCCGATCCGGCGACACTACCAAGGCTTCACGGCGCGCACCCAGGAAGGATTCGATGGCAATACGCCATTTATCTTCGGTGATATCAACCAGCTCACAGATAGGCGTGCATTCAATACCGTATTCTTCCAGCAGGCTGATCAGCTCACGTGTGGCATGACGCACAGGTGCCCGCCCCTGTTGTAACTGCTCCACGGCGCTTTTCTGGCTCTGAATCTGGGTACGTAATTCATTGATACGTATTACGGATTCTTCATAACGCCGCGCTATGGCTTTACGTACCGGGTCGACCAGTTCACGCAATTGACCCAGGGTGGTATCCACTTCCACCGGTGCTTCCGGCCACATGCCACTGAGGGTGTTCTCACCGGAGCGCCATAGCTGTACGGATTGCTCCACGACCGGGCGAAAGTTATCTGGCAACAGGTGCATCTGCTCAGAAAAGCCCACCGTGGTACGCATTAAATTGTAGACCTGCTGAATTTTTTCGCGCACCACCGACACTTCATGCTGACGCGCTGAAATCCGTGATTCCAGTGCATTCACCTTGTGTGCGGAATCAGTATTGTTCAATTCAGCACGAGTATTGGCCAGATCCTGCAGCGTAGTGTTGAGCGCTTCGCTGTTGTTTTCCAGATCCGTCTGCAGGGCCGCTTCCTGCTCAGTATAGGTTTCCAGACGCTCGGCCGCTGTTTCCTTTTTCAGGTCGGCATGCTCAAACCGGCCCTCGTGTACCACCCATTCATATTCGACTGAGTTTTTCACGTTACGAGAGATGCCTTGGCACAGCTCCTGAGCCTTCTCCAGCTCGGCAATACGATTAGCCACCTCGCGGGTTTTCTGTTCCATCGCCCGGTATTCATCCAGCGATTTACGGAAAGCGCCGACGTGGACAATATTCTCATCCAGCACGAACTCACGGATAAAACGTGTCGGACTGTCAATTGGCAGAAATTTCAGTGCATTCTTGAAGTTCTTAATGAATTTTTCATCATCATTGGGCATCTGCGCATCATGGCTCAGATGCGTCACCATCTCTTTAACAAAACGGCTGGCACGTTTTTCCAGCACCATGTCCGGGCACTGTTTCAACAGATTATCACGCACTTCAGGCCAGGGTTTCGGCAAGCGTCCACTGCCCTGCTTCACCGAAAAATCATCCAGCGTGACAGAGAAATCCGGCAGGATAAAACGCCCGAGAATATCTTCATCGGCACTGGCGGTAGAGGCGCTGATAGCGATGCCAACACAGCTTTCTTTGGCCGTTTCGGTATCAAAAAAGCTCAGCGCCATATAGGTGAGCGAGTCTTCACGCGCATTGACCTTTTTGCCCAGATCATCGAGGAAACCCAGGCAGTAGGTACGCAGCGAACGCTCGGACTTTTCACCGGCCGAAGCGTTGAAACTCAGGTTACGTTTGTGCCCGCCCATCAGCACGGTTTGTATCGCATCCAGCAAGGAGGATTTACCCGAACCGTTGGGACCGACAATGGCCACATTACCCTTGATAGGAATTTCAATTGCACCCAGTACATACCAGTTGACCAGAACGATGCGATTAAGCTGTTTCATCAGTGCTCTCCTCTGAGCTGGCCTGCGCGTTGGGGGCATCCGGGTCAATATCACACAAGGCTTCCAACTGACCGATATAGTCTTCGACAACCACCTGACGTATCACCGGGCTGACTTTCAGCGGGATATTCTTAGGGTCAGTTTCATCGGCCTTGCCACGCTCGATCACCCCATGGCGAGTGAACAGCGACAGTATCTCTTTCATCCGGGTTTCATTCGGAATCTCTTTACCGGTCAGATTTTCATACAGGCGCAACAGCGAATCGGTGGTAATAAATGCTTTACCATCCTGGATTTCGAACTCTTCCAGCTTTTGTTCATACATCTGACGCAGGCAGAGCAACAGCAACGACTCATCCAGACGCAGCTTCAATACCCGCTCATCAGCCTGAGGAACCACGCCCAGGTAGGCTTCATCCGGCTGGTAGATCAAACTCCAGCCAATGGCCTCAAACAGATTGCGAAAATAGTCCACGTGGGATGAGATCAGAAAGTAGCTATCCCGATGTAGCGGACGGTCGGCGTACAGAAACTGGCTGACCAGCAGCAAGTTGGCTGCGCGGGTGAAATCTTCGGCCTCATACTGTTCGGCCCGAGACAAAACTTTTTGTAGATCACCTAACATTATGAATTCCTGTGTATTTCAAAGCCACGACACTCAACCACATCAGCGACGCAGACATAGGTATCATCAAATTCAATCCGGTACTGGCTGGCCACTTTACGGGCTTTTTTACCCAGTGACTGCAGATGGCGGACATAACTGAAGCAGATATAGTCCTCAACCGAATCTATGGCAAAATCGGTGGCCTTCACCCGATCACTGCCATTGAAGTGACGGCTCAGATAAGCTTCTATGCGATCAACCTTAACTTCACGTCGCTCTTTGTACTCTTTAAACAGGCGACGCAGCTCCAGCACCTTGGGATCAATTTCGTTGCGGGTAATCACCCGAGGTTGGGCTTCAACCCGGCGACGCATCGGTGAGCGCACACTTGCCGGTGAAATAAAGCCCACCTCTTCCAGCGTGGTGGGCAGCGGCAGTTTGCCGCGTTTTTTCTGCCCCAGCTCGGCAATCAGACGGGATAAACGTGCTGCCATACCCGGGGTGGTTTTATCCATGTAGCGCACGGTATCTGCCACACGTTTTTCCAGCTGGTAGCGGAAGTCATCGATGGCGGACAAGCGTTGATCGACTGACTCGAAGATACGGATAATACGGTTGATGTGCTGATGCACCATCGCTTCGGCACTGTCGTAATCCAGTTCGTACTGCAACTGATAATGCTGCGACAGCTGTTCTATGCGCAGTAGATCAAACTGCAGATCACGCAGCATGGAGATGATCTGCCGACGGTAACGAAACGGGTTGTTACGGGTTTTCAAGGTTTTATAGTCAGACACCAGAATGTTTGCCACAAACCGGTCAAAGAAGCCGCGCACGATTTCCTGAGGATTCTTACTTTCCGACAGGGAGATTTTCATCTCACGCAGACCCAGCAGCATATCAGTCAGGTGGGCACTGAAATCCGCTGCCGTTTGCGCTGCTTCGGACAGGGTAATACCCCGCCCGACCGGATCATTGATGGCCGCTTCCAACGAGCTGAGCACGTTCAGTACCGCGCCGCCATAACTGCGTTTTTCCAGGCGTGCAATCGCCACCAGAGAGCGAAGCAGGTAACTGATTGACGGCGTTAACAGCACATACTGACGGTAGATGCGCTGCTCCTCCTCCAACCAGCCACACTCCACCAAGCGTCGATAAATACGATTGGTGTAATCGGCACTGGATCGCGGTGGTTCTGCATCATCGTCGGACTCAGATTCCCAGCGACGTACCCCCAAGCGCACCACAGCATTCTCAATCGTTGAGCGCACCAGATCACGGGGTATAAACGGATCGATAAGATCCTCATCAAAAAACAGATCAGCCAGCTCCAGCAGCACCGCTTGATAGATCTGGCGGTTCTGTCCGGACAACGGCAGAAATATAGCATCGGGTAATTTATTGAAGAGCATGCAGATCCCTGATTTATCACCTGACGGCACCTGTTCGGTACCGACAACCCAAGGGCAGATTCTAGCGGAAATTTCGCTCTGTTCCTAACCTTTCATCGAATAGTCTGATCTTCAGTCAGCCATTATTAGCTGTTGTTTGGCTGCTTGCAGGCGTGCGTAGGCATCCAGCATCTTATGGTGATAGATAAAGCCTTTCAGCGACTCATCATGGGTACCGATATCATCAAACAGACCATCACCCATCAGGAAACCCTGTGCCCTGCTGATCATATCAGCCCCATAGATACGTTCAAATACGGGTAAGAAATCGACCAGATCACGCGATTCATCCAGCTCGATAGACAGCAACTGATGCAAACAACGGTAGCTAGTCAGTGCCTTGGACGGAATATGGGCAAATCCGAGTACCCACTCACACAACTCCAGACCCAACTGACGCTCACCCGACGCCAAAGCCAGACGCATTTTCAGCTCACCCATACGTAACCAGGACCAGACAGTGCCTGGATCAGGCACCACGCCAAGCAACTCTGCCACCAACTGCTCTTCATTAAAGGCCGCATCTTCCAGGGCATCCAGTAGATCAGCATAACCATCGCCATCCAGATCACTCAGTGCCAGTAACGCCTGACGCAGCGGAGCCGCGGCATTGTTATTACGCCAGATCAACTCATCCACCGGATAGATCTCCGACATACCGGGGACAACAATCCGGCAGGTATAGACACCCAGATGCTCGTAATCGGCAATATAAATATCCATATCGACACGGTGAATACGGAAGCACAACTCGTCAAACTCAGCCTGGGTATCCCCTTCTATATTCCAGGGAGTATAGGGATAGTCGGTTGTAGCCGACAGCATATCCCAGGCAAACACACCACTGGAGTCAATAAAGTGCGTTTCAAGATTGTGCGGATCAGCGGCTTCTTCTATATCCAGCGTCGGAATGGGAAAATCGGTTAACTGATCCAGCTCGCGCCCTTGCAATAACTCGATCACCGCGCGCTCCAGCGCCACCGCAAACTTAGGATGAGCACCGAAGGCGGCATAACAACCGCCATCAGCAGGATTGATCAGGGTGATATTGACCAACGGGAACTTTCCACCCAGGGAAGCGTCACGCACTTCGACAACAAAGCCTTTACTGCGCAGTGTCCGCAGAGCACCTTTCACCTTGGGATGTTTGGCAATTTCAGATTCGGGAATCAAAGGCAGGCTGATACCTGAGGAGATAATGGTGTTTTTAATGTGGCGCACAAAAATTTCCGACAGCGCCTGCACCCGAGCTTCCCAGATGCTGTTACCTGCTGCCATACCGTTACTGACATACAGGTTGCCTAGAATATTAACAGGAAACCACACTGTCTCCCGGGTGCGCTGTTTAACAAAGGGCAACGCACAAATCCCACGTGCAGCATTGCCGGAATTGATATCAATCAGAGCTTCCGGATGAATTTCATTATTCAAGTCGTAATGATTGCGGGCACCTTCATCGAGCAAACCTTCAGGCCACTCGGCGCTTTTAACTGGAAACCAACGCTCATAGGGAAAATGCACAAAATCACCCGAAGCAATTTTTGAACCCAGAAAGTAGTCAGCAAAAAAATAGTTGCAGCTCAAACGTTCAAAAAACTCACCCAAAGCACTCGCCAGCGCGGCCTCACGTGAAGTGCCCTTACCATTGGCAAACAACAGTGGGCAGTGTTTTTCATGGATGTAGACAGACCAGACATGGGGTACCGGATTCAGCCACCGTGTTTCCTCTATCTCGAACCCCAGCGCCTGTAAACCAGCGCTCATCCGCTCTATAGATTCTTCCAGCGGCGCATCTTTTCCCAGAATCTGCGTCATTCATACTCTCCCAAGGGTAAAACCGGACTGTATCGCCTGATAAACCAACGACCAGTGCATCTTATTGATTGATCAAAGATTATACTGCAACGTCCTCGAACTAAAAAATTTATATTTTTTCGCTTACAGTGTTGACGAGACCCTCTCTGATCATTAATATACGCGGCCTGTGTTGAGCGATTCCCTGATAGCTCAGTTGGTAGAGCAGTAGACTGTTAATCTATTGGTCGCTGGTTCGAGTCCAGCTCGGGGAGCCAAAACATAATTGTCGGAGTGTAGCGCAGTTTGGTAGCGCATCTGGTTTGGGACCAGAGGGTCGGGGGTTCGAATCCCTCCACTCCGACCACTTTCCTTTCTCAAGACTTCCAAAAATATCCTGTATCGCTTGTAAATACTGGCTTTAGAGCCTAGCCTTGTTGCTGTAAGTCTATTCCTATCAGTTCTCGATGACATCCACCGTCATGCCTTTATCAGATATATACAAAACAGCTGAACAAGCTATGTATCAGGTTAAGTTGCTGTACTGGAAGAATCGACATTGCATGACGGAATAATGAATACAACATACCAGGAGCGACACATGGCAATTCGTATCAATGAAACCGTCCCCAACCTTCATCTGGTGACAGATCAAGGCAATTTTGATCTGCATGACTGGATCGGAGATAGCTGGACGATTTTGTTTAGTCATCCAAAAGATTTCACTCCCGTTTGCACCACGGAATTCGGTGCCGTTGCTCAGTTAGCCGATGAGTGGGCAAAACGTAGCACCAAGGTCATTGGCTTATCTGTTGATGGTGTTGAAGAACACAAACAGTGGAAGTGCGATATTGAAACCTTTTCGGGTGCCAAGGCAAGCTTTCCCATTATTGCTGATAATGATCTGGCCGTTTCAAAAGCACTGGATATGCTTCCTGCTGACGCCTACCTGCCAGACGGTCGCACAGCAGCAGATTCTGCCAGTGTGCGCGTGGTGTTTATCATCAGTCCAGACAAAAAACTGCAATTGTCGATGACTTATCCTATGTCTGTCGGCCGAAATTTTGCGGAAATTTTGCGGGCGCTGGATGCGCTACAAACAACCTATGGGGCCCCCCTAGCAACACCAGCTAACTGGATTCAGGGTCAGGACGTAATCGTTGCGCTGTCTTTAAATGACGAACAGGCCAAAGAAAAATTTGGTGAAATGGATGTAAAACTGCCCTACTTACGTACGGTCAAAAATCCTACGTAGGAGCTCACTCTGTGTAGGAGCTCACTCTGTGAGCGATGCCTTTCGCCCGGGGACCGGGCTCCTACAATCGAACCCTTTCGCCCGGAGGACCGAGCGAATGCTGCCTGCTGAATTGTAGGAGCTCGGTCTCCGAGCGAATACTGGCTCAGCTATTAATATAAGCTTGTTGGCAAAGGAACCCAGCAGCAACTGTGATCTGCTGAATCAAGAAGGCGTAGGTTTTTATTATTAGCCCCCCTGAAGCCCACAGGCCATCGCTGAGCCAGTTCCAACGGTATTACTCGGTCCAGTCCACCGACATAATGGGTTTGCGGAAGGTCCACGAGCGACGCGGCAACATCAGCAGGATTCAGCGATGCTCTTAAGGGAGCTACTCGATGATGTGCTGTCCAGGCACGATGATCAAGGTTGCCTGCCACTGTGACTAAGCGCACAACATCCGTGCGTCGAGCCGCCACCAGAGCAGCAATCGCACCACCGCCTGAATAGCCGACTAGAACCAGTTCACTGGTATTATAGTGCTGTTTAAGTGTATCGATGGCGATGTTAGTAGCATCAATCACTTCTGCAGCAAAGCGCGCTTCGGTCCAGTAACGCGGATTACAGCCTTCATTAGCCGCATTGATATACTGGCACGGGCGCGCCAGATAAACTGCATTCCCAGACGCCTGTGCCAGAGCTAAACGCAAGGCCAGCGGATCTCTAGGCGTCGGATCAGAAGAAGGCTGACTCCTACTTACCCAAGCAAAGCCATCACCTTCCAGGTAGAGGGTCAACAAGGTTTCGTCAGCATTAACCTTAGGCAGGTATGCCATAAGATTGAAATCACCCGCCGGAAGGCGTAAAGCCTGCCAGCCATGCGCTGATGCCAATTCATCGGCGTGAGTTTGGCGCTCCTGAACACTTGGGATACCGGAGCAGGCCGCAAGAACAAGAGACAACAATATGGTAACAACTAACCGACATATCATGTGAACTTATCTCAGCTGTCTGAGAATGAAGAATACCAGCTTTTCGCCCGGAGACCGGGCTCTCCTACAGACCGAGTTCCTACAATCCACCCCTGCAGGAGTTCGCTCCGCGAACGAAAGAAGGATTATTCGCTCGCAGAGCGAGCTCCTACAAGAAATCAGAATGCCCAACGCAATTTTATGCTGGCGGTCTGATTCAGAAAGTCCTGACGATATTCAGCATCATAACGTGCGGAGACCTCCATGCCTCCCGCTGTATGGGTTGCCAGGCCCAGCCCACCTCGTGCCAGCCAGGGGCTGGGGTCCATGCCTTTTGTGGTGAAGGCAGCGCCCGGTGCACCAGCGAAGCTTGAGGTTATGCTGGTTTGCTCATTCAATAGATCATACCCCAGCCCCAGGTTAGCCGAGAGCAAAACATCTTGCTTAAGCTCTTGAGTGAGCTTGCCATCCATAGCAAGGATCAATTCATCTGTAGTGCGACTAGTAACCTTCAGGTTAAGTGGCCCCGCTCCGGTCTCCGTATAGCCTTCATCACGGATCCAGCTGTAATCAGCACGCACAGATGGCGTAAAAGTCGTGGTGTCACTCAACGTAATGTTACGTCCCACGCCTGCACCGGCGGTTGCCACCAGACTGTCGTAGCGGGAGGTTGCTCGTGTACCAAAAGAGCTAAGATCACGCGTGCCTTTGTTGCGGTTCTGACCGACACCCAGTTGGAAATTGATTTCAGTAGCCTCATCCAGGGCATGACTGCCGTAGCCGATTAGCTGATAGACATCTACCTTGGCGCTGTTAGGAGCAAGGGTGGAGTTACCATCGACGCTGGATCTGGCATAGGCGAAGGACAGGCCCAAACGCGTGGCATCAGAAACAGTGGTATCACCACCAAAAGCCAAACCGGCTGTATTGGACTTGTAACCCGAGACGCCCCTGCGGTCATCCTGATCGGCCCAGCTACCAAAGGGTTTCAGCCAGAACTTTTCATCCCCATAGAAATGATCACCCGAGCTTAAGCCACGGTTGGATTCGATGCGTGCCTGCACCACACGGTTCATGCCCGTCAGAGCCGAGGTCGCGGCCACCTGCGAGCCACCAGCCAACAACGGCAAGGTCTGGGAGATAGCAGTATTGACCTGGTCGTCAGTCGTAAAAGGAACGAACAGCGTAGCAATAGGCCCGCTCGGGTCACTCACAAAAATACTATCGAGGGCACGGGCGGCCCCAAGCGCCACTGCATTACCTTTGGCAACAACAATTTGCTCAGTCAATCCGTTACTGCTTTCCCCTTCACCTGCCGCAGCAGCAGACAGGGTGAGGTTGACCTGATTGTCCACTTTCTGGGCACCGAAGTTGAACAATGTGGAATTATCGGTAACAGTGAAAGTACCATCCGAGTCCAGGATCGTGGCACTGATAATACCCGCCATACCATTGTCCACTGCCGTGATGAAACCGAAGCCTGGATTGGAGACATCGACATCGATCCGGGCATTACTTGGCAGCGCAGCGGTGCCATCGACCACCAACTTGCCATAGGTGGTGTCATCGGTGACACCGACTTTGAATACCCCGTCAGCCGTTTGCGTGTAATTGCCTCCCAGGATCAGGGTGTCGCCAGCAGCGACCGACAGCATACCGCCATCGACGATCATGGTGCCGGTGTAGTCATTCAAGTTACCGGTAAAGCGTGTAGTGCCAGCGAGCAAGCGAATGGCGCCTAAGCCGGTAATATTCGGTGCAAAGTTATATGCAGACTCGGTATGGTTAAATACCAAATTACCGGTACCAACACCGTAAACACTGCCGAAGGCCAGTGTCTCCGCATTTAAGGTACCAGCCGCTACCGCGGTATCACCTGCAGCAACGCCAATATTGAGAGTACCGGTGGTTCCTCCAAAATAAGCGATGAAGGCACTGCTTGCTGAAACCACACCGCCATTGCTAATGCTCAGGTTACCTATGCTATATATGCCCACATACAACTCACCGCTATTAGTCCAGCGGGAGCCCTCACCGTCCACCGTCACGCTGCCGGTACCGGTGCTGCCACTAAAACCAATGTAGCCGTTAGTATTAACCACCTCACCACCATCGCTGATAGCAAGACTGTCTGTCCCTGCATGGCCCACGAACAAATCCACGCTATTAGTCCAGAGGGAGCCCATACCGCTCACCGTCACTGAGCCGCTGCTGCCAGAAAATTCGCGGCCAATGTAGCCGCGAGTACTAGCCACCACACCACCATCGCTGATAGCCAGGCTACCGGTGCTACCAGTACCTACTGACACAATACCGCTATTAGTCCAGCGGGAACCCGCCCCCTCCACCGTCACTGAGCTGTTGCCAATGGAGCCAAGGTAGCCGATGATGCCAGCACCATTAGTTACCGCACTGCCATCATTAATGGTCAGCGTACCAGTAGCATTAACACCAACTATTAGATTATTCCCGCCAAGATCCCAATCCCCTATAAGAGGATTGGGGGTCGGCGTATGATTAACATCCCCAGTTGTTTCCACATCTGCCCATACTGATCCCGTGCTGATGGCAAGCACCAGTGCAGCTATAGCACCCGTTACACAGAGGCCGTGCGAGCGTATGCTATCGGGTAGCGATACGGAGCTTTTGCCGCGTGCAGAGGTGAGTTCACCCACAGCCATCCAGACCTGGTGGCTGACATTCCAGATAACGTTATAAACTTGATTCACTGCAGCAACCTTATTTGGAAATTTTTAGAGGAGGGCGTAGAGTTATTCCTGATCCTGTTAGCTTCAGTGACCGAAATAACAACTTAGAGTGGAGCCTTACCCAGAAGCAACTCAATCATGAGTTAACAATAGGGGCAGACTCGTCAAGGTTTGCTGAATCGTAACAACACAACTTCGAGATGGAATCTCATAGTAACTCAGATGACCGCCTAGCGCAGCATAGTTAAGATCAGTTACAGACTTTGTCTTTCAGGTTGGCAGCTGATTTGATGTTAATACTGCAAAGGGTCAACATAATCAATGGAATAGAATAGCCTGTCAGATCTCGCTTAGTTAAAAACAATATTCCGCAAGCTCTTCACCAATATTTCAGGCTCCTGAGCACCGGATATCAAGTACTGATTATTGATAATAAACGCCGG
>NZ_JBLXDN010000018.1:0-72828 GCF_048264025.1 Nitrincola sp. | reverse complement strand
ACTCAGATGCCGGTTTGCTTTCTCTACAGATTAAGCATGGCACATTGTTAGGGGGGCGGGTCCATCTTATTTCCTACAATTAGCCACCTCGCCCGCAGAGCGGGCTCCTACAATCTTAACCACCTCGCCCGGAGACCGGGCTCCTACGATTCCACCGGGCTCCTACACATCCTTTTCACATCCTAATTCTAACCGGGCTTTATCTACTAATTCGGCATCCAATTCCTGCTGTACCGACACACCTAATTCCTTAAACTCGGCGGCCTGACGTATTAAGTTTCCGCGACCGGAATAGAGTTGTGAAAACGCCTTGTCATAGGTTTCTTTGGCTTTATCCAACTGCACACCAATGCCCTGCATACTATCCAGAAAGACCCGCAGCTTGTTATAGAAGCGCTCTGCACGGCGTGCCAGCTCAGCGGTATGTCGACTCTGATCTTCAAAGCGCCAGAGTTGGCGAACAATATTCAGACTGGTCAGCAAGGTTGTTGGCGTTGCCACCAGTACATTACTTTCTATAGCTCGCTGATACAGCGTCTGATCAAAGCGCAAGGCTTCCACATAAGCCGACTCGACTGGTATAAACATCACCACTATTTCGGGAGTGTTCAAGCCCGGCAACTGGTAATAGCGTTTATCAGACAACTCACGGATCCGCGCACTAACGGCGGCGGCATGCTCACTCAAGGCAAACTGACGCTCGGTGTCTGTTTCAGCATTCACATAGCGGGTATAGGCCGCCAGTGAGGTTTTGGCATCGATAATCAGGTGCTTGTCTTCTGGCAGATAGATCACCACGTCGGGCCGGCGGCGACCGTCTTCGGTATTAAAGCTGACTTCACGGCGATAATCTTTCCCGGCACGCAGACCGGCACTATCGAGCACATTTTCCAGAATCAGCTCACCCCAGTTGCCCTGCACTTTTTTCTGCCCTTGCAATGCATTGGTCAGCTTTTCGGCTTGTCCGGTAATGGCCTGATTCAGTTGTTGCAGATGGATCAGTTCGGTTTTCAACTCACTGCGTTGCTTCAGGTCTTCGGTATGGATCGACTCGACCTTTTCACGAAACCCCTTCATATCCTGATGCAAAGGGTTAAGTAATTGCTGTATACCCTGCTGACTGAGTTTACGGAAACTCTCCCCTTTACGTTCCAGTACCTCATTAGCCAGGGTTTCGAATTCTTGTTTAAGCTGTTCACGATTGTTCTGTAACAGCGCCAACTGCTCAGCATGAAAACGTTGACGCTCTTCCATCTGCGTGGTGAGGCGCGCATTCTGTTCACGCACCCGTAATAACTCCAGCTTTAATCCATCCAGCTCGATATCCGCTTTATCCAGTTGCTCCTGGACCGCCTGTCTCTCAACCTGTTCACGGACCAGTTGATGTTGCAATTGTTGTTGCACAACTTGTTTGCTGTGTCTGCTCAGCCACAGCAACAAGGCTGAAATAAATAGAATTGATCCCCAGGACACCCAGATCAGCGGGTGAATTGTAACCATTAGGCTGGCCCTCCCTTGGGTTGGGCAAGTGTCCTATCTGGCATATCGCGAATATGCAGATCCATTTGTGGAAAGGCAATTTCAATACCTTCCTTTCGGAAGGCTTTGAGTATTTGTGTATGTAGCTCACTGGTGGTAACTAAACGGTCTCTCATCTGGCTGACATAGACACGCAATTCAAAACTCAATGAACTGTCGGCAAAATTGAGGAAATACACATTCGGTTCCGGATCGCTCAATGACAGCGGGTGAGCAACGGCGATGCGATACAGAATGGCCATCACCTGTTCTGGGTCGGAATCATAGCTAACCCCCACAGGAATCACGATACGGGTAATGTTATCCGACAGTGTCCAGTTGATCAGGCGCTCGGTGATAAAGTTTTTGTTGGGTACCACAATTTCCCGGTTATCCCAATCAATAATGGTAGTAGCCCGTGTACGAATTCGAGCTACCGTGCCACTGTATTCCCCAATGGTGATGGTATCCCCCACCCTTACCGGACGTTCGAACAGCATGATCAGACCGGAAACGAAGTTTGCTACCACCTCTTGCAGGCCAAAACCCAAACCCAATGTCAAAGCGGCCACCATCCACTGCAGTTCACTCCAACGCAATCCAATTAATGAGAAAATGGTGACAACGGCTACTACGGTAAGGGCATAACGCACCAGCGTTGTTACGGTGTAGCTGTGAACCTCATCCACCAGACGACTGCGGGACAGCAGTATCTCGATCAACCCAGGCAGATTGCGTGTTGCCATGACAAAGAAGCCAGCAAGCAACACTGCCAGCAAAAAGTCCCGCAGGCTCACCCGAGAGATAATTTCAGTTTCGCCTACAGCAATAGTACGTGACCAAAGGGTAACATTATCCAGCCAGTTCAGTGCTGGCAGCACATCCGCCCAGACGGTGAATAGCGCAATCAGTAAACCGGTGAACACGGAGGTTTTTAACAGGGTTTGCGTCTGATGTCCGATATCTTCAATACTCAAGTGCGGTTCCGGCAATTCAGTCACACCTTCAACATCACCCGACATATCTTCCAGAGCAGCACGCGCACGCTGCTCTTTCATGCGGCGGATACGTAAACGCGTTTGACTTAATACCAACGCACGCACTGCCAGAGAGTAGAGCAACAACACCAAGCTGGATACCACCAGCGTATCAACAAATCGCGGTAACAATTCACCCACTGTCAGCAGATATCCCGCCAGAGTCAACACCAGGGTTGCCAAGGATAAAAATACGAAAACCAGCCTCAGAATACGCCGCTTGTGACTCTGAAAAAACACCCCTTGATCGTCAGGTGCGGGTGCCAGTATACGCCAGGCAATCAAACCATTCAGCGCGGTCACCAGCAACAATCCCAGTCGACCGAAGACATCATAAACCCGCTCATCTGGATGCCCGTAGGCCAGAGCCAACAGAATGATCAATATCAACTGCACCGGCAAGAACCAGATCAAATTGAGTCGAACACGTGAGAGTAATCTGGCGTTCCACTCAAAATGAGTCGGCCCTACACCTGATTCACGGGTAAATATTACAAACAGATGACCAGCCAGCCACCAGCCGGCGGCCGTTGATATCACACTGGAAAGAATTTCTGTGCCAGGTGTAAGCTCTTCCCGTGTCAGTTGCAGTGCAAAAGCGTAAAGCAACAAAGGAACGGGCAGTACTCTAATCAAACTCCAGCCCATAGCTTTGTAAGTCAGGCCAATATTATCGGAATACTTATGTGCCGTTTGCTTAGCAATTTGCTTAAGGTGATAGTCGGTTTTACGACCGACTAAATACACACCGCCCACCAGGGTCAGCACTAACAGACTGGTAATCGGTGACCCTAGTGTCGCCTGCCAGATACTGCGCGCAACTCCACGCCAGGCAGATGGGTCAATCAGTGCAGTAAAAGCATCTCCAGTACGCTCAAGCCAGGATAAACTGACAGGACTATGACTTGGCCACCAGAGCAGGGTTTCACTCAGGATTTGGTCCAACGAATCTATCAGTTCGGCAATCTGGCGCAGTCGATATTCATTCTGGCGTAACTGCTCGGTCAATTGCTCTTCCGACTGAATCTGCAGATTCAGCAGCTCAGTTCCGATGCGGACCAGTTCCTGTACACCACGGTCACCCACAGCAGCAAGTTCAGGGAGTTGCTGCAGGCGCCGCAGATCATCTCGCAAACTGATGCTGCGCAAACGAGATTGGGCCAGTTCACGCTCAAGTGATTGTAAGGTAACGCGTGGATTCCCATAATCGGCCAGGCGTTTTCGTTCATCCAAAAACTGTGTACCCACCACCTCGGTCAGTCCACTGACTTCCAGGCGCTCTTCCACCGCGCTGAGAGAGTGTGACAGATCATTAAGCATCAGATCATACTCATCTCGCTGTTGCTGCAGAGTTTTCAGGTCATCATAGTGTTGAGCAACACTATCAATACGCGACCGAATTTCCTGCACCTCATTCTGGTAGTGCTGTGCCAGCTCTGGCTCCCGCTCGACCAGGCGCAGCAGATCGGAGTTGAGTAACCTGAGCTCTTGTGTCGAGCGGTTATTGAATTCGCCTTCCAACCACAGCAGGTTGTCAGCAATCAACGCCAGCTCGAGCTCTCCGGCCTGAATTTCCAAGCGTAAAAGACGTATACGCGGCTGCAAAATAGCCTGATCCAGACGTGCAGCAATCAGCCGGGCTTCATGACGCCGAACAGCGGATGCTTGCAAAGCCTCAATGGCCAGCTTTAAACGGTGATTTTCGGCATCGACAGGTGATGCAACCGGCTCAGGCGGTGCTTGCTGCATCAAGTCTTCCAATGTTTCAGGCTGACTAATCGCCTGTTCTTGAATACGTTGCAGAGCGCTACGCTGTTGATCCAGCTCCAACTGCAACTGCTGCTGACGGCTGTGCAAGGCAGTAATATCAGCCTCTATTTGTGACAAACTACGCTCGTCTGAATCCTGATTCTCCAGGTTTTTTCTGGTGGCCTCTAGACGTTGGACCAAGCTATCCACGCGATCCGCATAAGCCTGCATCTCTTTCAGCCGCACCTGAGCGCCCGATAGACGCTCAGTTGCCAGACGCTCATTCTCAACCACCTGCTGCCAACGTTCATGAGCCGCATCGGCAACAATCGGCTCAGCTTGCAAAACGGCTTCAGCTTCTTCCATGAGAGAACTGTCAAACCAGGCACTCACGGCTTCATCATCAACACGCTCCATCTCCGTTTCGATCTGTTCCATCTCGCTGGTCAAACTTCGCAGAAACTCTGAGACACCCAATGCGGCATTGCCAGCAGGTGTATTGGCAAGTAATGCAGGTGACAGGAATAAGAACATCCAAAAAACGGCTGAGACCAGGAGAGAATGAAAATGAGAACCTTGGGTGTCTTGCATAGTATAGAGCCTGGTAATAGAGTGTGGGCAGAGTATAGCAAACACCCCTAACACAAGGAGATAGTAAGATGCGGTTTCGTCTATTAATGCCAGCCATGCTGGCAGGTTTATGTATTATTTCGGCCTCAGCATCAGCTGAAACACCCAATCTGACCCCAGGTCTCTGGTCCCATACCAACACCATGTCTATCGATGGTCCTATCCAGATCCCGGGTCAAACAGAAACCCAGCAGGAATGCATCACCCAAGACGATATTGATCAGGGCGCTGATTTATTGGAAGCACCGCAAAGCTGCAGCATCACCCGCATGGATATTTCCCGCGACAATATGCACTATGCCATGACCTGCTCAGAACAGGGCATGACCTATACGATGGAAGGTCAAATGACATTTATGGGTGAGCATATGGAAGGCCAAATGACAGGCACAATGGACAGCCCTATGGGCTCCATGAATATGAAAGTCGATACCAAAGCTGAACGTGTTGGTGAGTGTTCATAAGGGGTTGAGTCAGAACAAAAAAGGGGTCAGTACCCTTTAATTTCAAATTAAAGGGTACTGACCCCTTTTTTGGGGCTTACGGTGCTTCAGCTGGTTGCTGTTGCTTTCTGGTGTTGTTTTGCCAAGCCTTGAAAAGTGTCGATGCAATCAGTAGTAGCGTGATCGCAAGAAAGGCGGCACTGATCGGGCGCTCAATGAAAAACATCAGATCGCCCCTACTGATCAACAATGTTCGCCTGAAGTTCTCTTCGATTAACGGCCCCAGAATAAAGCCCAATAACATCGGCGCTGGTTCAAACTTCAATAAATACAGCATGTAACCACTGAAACCAAACAGTGCTACCAGCATAATGTCAAAGTAGGAGTAGTTAATACTGTAAACACCTATGGCGATAAACAGAATGATCGACGGATACAAAACCGTATAGGGTATTTTCAGAATACTGACCCAGACCCCGATTAGTGGAATATTCAATACCAGCAACAAAATGTTACCGATCAGGAAACTGGCCACCAGACCCCAAAAAATTTCAGGCGTTTCAGAAATAATGGTCGGGCCGGGAGCAATTCCATGAATCAGCAGCGCACCTAGCATCAACGCCATCACCGCGTCACCGGGAATACCCAGAGTGAGCGTTGGTATAAATGCAGATTGAGCCGATGCGTTATTGGCACTTTCCGGTGCTGTAATCCCTTCAATAGCGCCCTTACCAAATTTTTCAGGATGTTTCGAAACGCGTTTCTCCAGTGCATAGGACATAAACGAAGCAATGGACACACCGGCCCCGGGCAAAATACCTACCGCGCTGCCCAGCGCAGAGCCACGAAACATAGGCATAATGCTTTCTTTGATATCCTTGCCTGTAGGCAGCAGCGAACGATAAGAGATCTTCTGGTTGCTCAACCCTTTGGAGTCCACTTTACCGACATTGGAGATCACTTCGGTGATACCAAATATCCCCATCGCCAGTGCCACGATACTGATACCGTCATACACGTAGGTAATATCAAAGGTAAAACGTTGCATACCCGAGGTCACATCTGTGCCGACTAATCCCAGCACCAGACCGATCAACACCGATGCGATCCCTTTCAGCGCTGAGCCCTGCACCAGAATCGAAGCCGCAACCAGTCCCAGTACCATCATGGAAAAATACTCGGCCGCCCCGAAATTCAGCGCCACTTTAGCCAGTGGGGGTGCAAAGGCTACCAGCAACACTATGGCAAAGATTGAGCCAAAAAAGGATGCAATGGCGGTCATAAACAGCGCCACACCGGCACGCCCCTCTTTGGCCATCGGATAGCCATCAAGACAGACCACGGCCGACGCCGGTGTGCCAGGCAAATTCAACAGAATAGACGCGGTGGATCCACCATATTGGGCGCCATAATAGATTCCCGCCAGCAACACCAGTGCGGTCGTTGGCGGTACATAAAAAGTCAGTGGCAGTAACATGGAGATAGCGGCCAAATGCCCAACTCCCGGCAGCACACCAATCAACATGCCGAGACTTACGCCCAGCAGGCAGTAAAACAGGTTTTGCCAGGTTAACGCGACTTCAAAACCCATCGCCAGATTCGATAAAATATCCACATCAACTCCAGGGAAATAATTTCAGAGGGATGGACAGTCCGTAAATAAAGACCACATACACCATGACATTGAGACACAAAGCCAGGATGAAGGTATTCCTCCAGGAAAGTGCCTTTTCAGACAACCTGGACGCTACCACTAAGGCCGTTGTGGCTACGATGATGCCCAGACTATTGATGGCCAGACCGAAGCAGACCAACCCAATCATGATGAATATCAGTGGGCGCCACTGGATTTTATCCATAGTGGTCTGAACAAAAGCCGATTTAATCAGGATAATAATACCGATGAAGGTGATGGCAACTCCGAGCATGAGCGGAAAGTAACCAGGACCCATTCGCAGCAGATTACCGATGTTATAGCTGGTGGACTCAATCACCACAAGCAAACCAAAAGCAATCGTGACCAGCCCCGACAGGGACTCTCTTTTGTCGATTCTCATTTTTCTAAACCATGTAATTGTTTTTTGGTCTGGTTCGTAAAACGTTTCTATCCAGGCTAGCCAGAATATCACGCCTGCCCATAATCCATACTGACAGACGCGACATAGACTTCAATTCGCCGATTACTCGATTTTGATGCCGTATTGCTCGATTACCACACCCATATTTTCATGGTTATCAGCAAGCCAATCGATCATTTCCTGGGAACTGCCATTAGCAGCAACGGCACCCTGACCCGCAATACGTTCCTGCATATCTTCACTTTCAATGATTTTCTGCAGTTCAGCATTCAAACGCTCAATCGCATCAGCAGGACTGCCACCGGTTGTCAAAATCCCCTGCCATGAACCCATGTTTTCACCTGGCATATCTAGCTCAGTAAAGGTTGGGACATCCGGCAGATCGGTCAAACGCGAAGGTCCTGTCACAGCAACCGCTGTTAACTGTTCGCTCAGCACAAAGGGTTTAGTAGCCGTTGAGCCATTGATCAGCACCGTGCTCTCACCCGATACCACGGCACGTGAAGCGTCAGAGCCTCCACGATACGGGATAATTGACCAGTCCAGGTCAAGATGATCGCCGACCAGTACCGAGGCAATATGGTTTGCGCCACCAATACCTGAGTTAGCTGCCGACAGCGCGCGAGGATCTGATTTACCCAGCGCCACCATCTCTTCAACCGAACTCACACCCAGTTTCGGATTTACCGCCATGATATAAGGAGAGAAGCTGACCATGGTCACAGGAGCCAGATCATTAACCGGATCATAGCTAAGATTGCTATACAGGTGCGGTGCGGTTGCCAGTGCCGCCACATCCATTAGCAACAAAGTGTGTCCATCTGCATTAACCTTGGCAACATAGTCAGCACCAATATTGCCACTCGCACCAGGCTTGTTCTCAACGATAACCGGCTGTCCAATTGCAGTAGACAGCTCAGGTGCTATCAGGCGAGCCAGGATATCTGAAGTGCCTCCGGGAGCGAAGGGCACCACAATTCTAACGGGCCGTTCAAACTCATAGGCCTGTACAGCCATCGAACCAAACAGCATAGAACCAGCTAAGGCACAACTAATAAGTGATTGTTTTATCATAATTATTTTCCTCAATAGGGTTGCACTATGTATACCAGCATTAGAACAGAAGTCTGAATGCCTGTGTAAGTCCAGGTTCGAAACGCACAAGTGATGCTTAGCAGCGCTTCACTCACCCTTCTCAAACCCAAGCTATTCACATCATACATCATACAACAAGATCTGCAATACCGTTTCAACTGAAAAAATGCCTCATGAATAAGACTGGTCAAGCTCGTTGATTTCGAAAGAAATAAATCTCATATTAAATATTAACTATATGTATTTATTACACTTAAATGTAAATTAACCATTAAAAAATTATTATCTACAACCTACTAAAAACCCAATTTTCCATATTTTACGGAAATACTGATTGCCAACTTTATTGTATGTTGTATGATGTATTACATGAACAAAGCAATTCGTTATAGCATCCTGAATACCGTCTGACACTATAGAGGAATAAAAATGACACTGTCTGTAGAAAACATCAGAAGCTCACTCAGCGACGGACTTCTCTCCTTTCCCGTCACTGATTTTGATCAACACAACAACTTCAATGCCGATAGCTTCCGCAAGCGCATCGAAGCCTTTATCGAACACAAGGTATCGGCGGTATTCGTGGCCGGTGGCACAGGCGAGTTCTTTTCGCTGTCACTCGATGAATACCAGCAGCTTGTCACTATTGCGGTTGAAACCGTCGGTGGCAGAGTGCCGGTTATTGCCAGTGCCGGACGCAGCATTCCTGATGCCATAGCCTTTGCCAAGGTCGCCGAACAAGCCGGTTGTGATGGTATTTTGCTGATGCCGCCCTACCTGACCGAGTGCCCCCGCGAAGGTGTTGTCGAATACGCGCGTCAGGTAATCAACAGTACCCCACTGCAGGTGATCTATTACAACCGTGCTAATGGCGTATTGCTCGCTGAAGATGTCAAACAGCTGGCAGCAGACTGCCCGAACCTGATCGCGTTGAAGGATGGTGTCGGTAATATTGCCTCGCTCAACGACACCATTAAGACAGTTGGCGACCGCCTGGTGTATATCGGTGGGGTTCCAACCGCCGAAATTTTTGCAGAGGCCTATCTCTCCATCGGAGTGAACACCTATTCATCAGCTGTATTCAATTTCATGCCAGAAATGGCCAACCGCTTCTATACCGCACTCAGAAGCGGCGACCAGCAAACTGTCACCGACATCATCCGTTCCTTTTTCATTCCCTTCTGTCGATTGCGTGACCGCAAAGCCGGTTATGGCGTCAGTCTGATCAAGGCCGGTGCCACGTTGCAGGGAATCACAGCAGGCGATGTCAGAGCACCACTGACCATGCCAACGTTAGAGGAGATCGATAAGCTCAAAGCCATTATCGATGCGAATAGCTGAGCACACCTTAACAAGAATCAGCGCTGGCATAGCTGACCTCTAAATTTAGCAGTCACTAAACCAGCGCTTGTTCGTTAGTCCACAATTGGGATAATGTTATAATCAAAACGTTTATCGGAAGAGTATCAGCGTAATGAGTAATAAAACCGTACCCCTAGCCCCTTTTCAGGTTGAGCGCGTTGCTCGCTCTGAAAGCCTGGCAATCACTGTTGCCTCTCGGCTGGAGGCTATGATCACACAGAATCACATTGCTGTAGGGGCAAAGCTACCGACAGAAAATGCGCTGTGCGATATGTTTGGTGTCAGCCGCACAGTCATTCGTGAGGCGATTACTCAATTGAAGTCTTTGGGTCTGGTGGAAACGCGACGTGGTGTCGGCACCACAGTGATTCGTAATCAACCAGCCGAGACACTCTATGCCTATACTATCAACCCGACAGCCGTTGAAGATATTCTGCATATTCTCGAACTGAGAATAACCTTCGAAACCAGTGCAGCAGAACTTGCCGCACTGCGTCGCGATGATCAGGATATTGAATTGCTCGAAGCGAGTCTGCACGCGTTTGACCAAGCACTGGTCAAAGGTGAGTTGGCCAGAAATGAGGATTACCAGTTTCACTATGGCATCGCCACAGCAACGAAGAATCCTTTTTTCCGCCAGTTCTACGAGCAATTCAATAAAAGCATTATCCCCAGAGCGAACATTGTAAACACCAATCTGGATCAGGCCGCCACCGAGGTGTATCTCGCACGTATCCGTGAAGAGCATCACGAAATACTCGATGCAATACGCGCCAAAGATCCAGAAGCCGCCCGCAAAGCGATGCACAAGCACCTTTACCGTGCGCACCATCTGTATGAGAAGTATCGGTCAACGGCTGCATTTGATGACTGATCTTCCCAGCAGAGACTCGCTCTAGTCGAGAGCGGCGTCGCAATGCAATAGACCTGCTGACCTTCTGGTCGGCAGTCACACCTCGTTATTGGAGATAGTTATGATCATTAAAGGCGAAATGCTGATAGGTTCACGATCGGTCAAGGGTGAGCAGGAATCAATTTTTGGTATTAATCCGGCAACCAACGAACAGATTGAACCAGCTTACTTTGGTGCTGGTGAGCAGGAGATCAATTTTGCGGCGGGATTGGCTCAGGACGCGTTTGATACTTTTCGCGAGACGTCACTCGACGTACGTGCAAACTTTCTGGAACTGATCGCTGAAGAGATATTGGCTCTCGGAGATCCACTCGTCGAACGTGCCATGCTCGAATCCGGTCTGCCTCGCGCCAGAATTGAAGGTGAACGCGGCAGGACCATAAATCAGCTACGCCTGTTTGCTTCAGTGGTAAGAGATGGCGAATGGCAAGGGGTTCGTATCGACCCGGCCATGCCAGAACGCACACCACCACGATCCGACCTGAGAATGCGCCAGATCCCGCTCGGCCCGGTTGTTGTGTTCGGCGCCAGTAACTTCCCACTGGCCTTCTCTGTTGCTGGTGGTGATACCGCATCCGCACTTGCAGCGGGCTGTCCTGTAATCGTTAAAGCGCATCCGGCTCATCCAGGCACATCGGAGCTGGTAGGCCGCGCTATTCAGGCTGCAGTTGCCAAGGCCAAACTACCAGAAGGCGTTTTTTCACTGCTCTATGGTCAAGGCAATGCGATTGGTGTGAGCCTGGTTCAGCACCCCCTGATCAAAGCAATCGGGTTTACCGGTTCACGCACAGGTGGCATTGCTTTGATGCAAGTGGCTGCCAACCGTCCCGAACCGATTCCTGTCTATGCCGAAATGAGCAGTATCAATCCGGTTTTCCTCATGCCAGCCGCCCTTGAACAACGGCCTGAGTCGATGGCTGAAGGCTTTGTCGCCTCCTTGATTATGGGTGCAGGGCAGTTCTGTACTAATCCAGGACTGGTAATCGCCGTTGAAGGTAATGGCCTGAGGCGTTTTATTGCCCGCGCCACGGAAGTGATAGATACCGCGTCAGCTCAGACCATGCTGACGCCTGGTATTCATCAGGCCTACAGCCTGGGTGTGCAGCAGTTGCAGAAGCATCCGCAGGTTCGTCATCTCTGCTCCGGCCCCGCCGCCCAGAGCGAAAACCAGTGCCAAGCCCATTTGTATACTACCAGTGCAGCCGCCTTCATGGATGATGAAAGCCTGAATACAGAGATTTTTGGTGCCTGCTCGCTGATTATTCGTTGCCAGTCGGTGGATGAGTACCTGCAGCTAGTCCAACATCTGGAAGGTCAATTGACCGCAACCCTGCAGTTAGATCAGGCTGATATCGCACTGTCCAAACCCTTGGTGACTGCACTGGAACGAAAGGTCGGCCGCATTTTATGCAATGGCTACCCTACGGGTGTAGAGGTCTGTCATGCCATGGTTCACGGTGGCCCCTTCCCGGCTACATCTGACAGTCGCACCACTTCGGTCGGCAGTGCCGCAATTTATCGCTTCCTGCGCCCAGTATGCTATCAGGATATGCCTGATGCCCTTCTGCCTGAAGCACTACAGACTAACAACTAGGAGCCGCAAATGAGTAACCAACTGGACCTGGTGTTGCAGATACTGGCAGTCACGGGTCCAGTGTTCATTATGGTGATTGTCGGCCTGCTGCTGAGAAGAACGAATATCATAGATGAGCCATTCATTAACACGGCATCTAATCTGACTTTCCGCCTGACCATGCCACTCCTGCTGTTTATCGGTATTATTAAAACCGACCTGAACACAGCACTGAAACCGGATTTGATTGTGTTTTTTTCAGTGGCGACTCTGGCCAGCTTTGCACTGGCCTGGCTCTGGGCACTAAAACGCATCCCCCTTCAGGATAGAGGTGTGTATGTACAAGGTGCTTTTCGCGGTAACTGCGGTATCGTCGGTCTGGCACTGGCGGTCAATCAGTATGGTGATTATGGCCTGGCGATAGGCAGTATTCTTTCCGGGCTGGCCATCATCCTGTTCAATATTCTCTCCACCATCGTACTCTCAGTTTATAGCCCTCTGATTAGCGTGAGCGTGAAATCCATTGCCAAGGGCATACTGCGAAATCCACTGATCATCAGTGTATTCCTGGCCTTGCTGGCCTCTTATGTGCAGCTTTATATACCTGAATGGATGATGACATCAGCTGAATATATTGCTTCAATGACCTTGCCTATCGCGTTGATCTGTATCGGTGGCAGCCTGTCAATCGAGTCCTTGCTCAAATCCGGAAAAACCGCCTTGAGTGCGAGTCTGCTTAAATTGATTCTGCTGCCTCTCCTGTTTACAGGGATTGGCTGGATGCTGGGCTTCAGCGGACGAGAACTGGGCATACTCTTCTTGTTTCTGGCCAGCCCAACAGCCGCCATAAGCTATGTGATGGCCAAAGCCGCCGGGGGCGATGCCCGCCTGGCCGCCAATATCATTGCCTTAAGTACCGTGTTATCCATTCTGACCGTGACCGCGGGCCTGTATACCCTTGAGCACCTGGGCTGGGTGTAAACCGAGCCTGGTATTGAGGATTCAGTCCAGCTTCTTTACCGGAGTCAGCAGCGCTCTGCCAGAAAAATGCGCGGCCAGATTATCCACTACCAACTGTGCCATAGCGCCACGTGTTTCGACTGTACCGCTGGCACAATGTGGCTGTAGCACAACATTATCCAACGCCAATAAGGCATCCGGCACATTAGGCTCCTCCACGAAAACATCTAACCCGGCACCTGCAATTCGGCCCTGCTGAAGTGCTTCTATAAGCGCGCTTTCATCCACCACCGCTCCACGCGCAATGTTGATCAGATAACCCTGAGGGCCCAAAGCAGTTAACACCTCCGCATTAATCAGCCGGTGAGTTTCACTGTTGGCCGGTACTGTTAACAGCAAAACATCACAGTCTTGCGCCAGCTGAATCAGGTCAGCGTACCAAGGGTAGGCAACCTGCGGCTGGGCATGACGTCCGTAATAACAAATTTGCATACCAAACGCCTCGGCACGAACAGCCACGGCTTTACCAATTCGTCCAAAACCCACTATACCCAAACGCTTACCCTGCACCGACGTATTCAGCGGCATCATTCCCTGGTTTCGCCAATGGCCTTCGCGAATCCAGCGCTCGCCTGGCAACAGCCTGCGCAGTGTAGCCAGCAGCAACAGCATCCCCATATCCGCTACATCAGCATTGAGTACATCTGGCGTATGGGTCACCGGAATGCCACGTTGCCGGCAGGCTTCGACACAAAGGCTATCTATGCCGACACCTGAGGAGGCAACAATTTCAAGATTAGGCAGACGAGCCAGCAGATCGGCGCTAAAACCGCCGCCATGCGATGTCACCACCGCACGAATACGCGATCCAACGGCATCCAGCAACGCATCCGGATCAGCAGCCTGATCCAAACGATGCAGATGATAGGTTTCATCCAACTGCTTCATCTGCTCAGGACGATTAGGCCACACAACCAGCACATCTATCTTATTCATCGAGTAGCACCCTTTTCAGCATTCAGTTATGAGAAGGTTATAACCTATCCAGGTTGTATAACATAGTATGTTTAAGTCATGGTAGGCACAAGCATAAGATAAGCAGCATCAGAAGCCTTACTGGCGTTATGGCGCTGCCTACTTTGAACAACATAAGCCCCTTCTCATTCATTGATACTTCTTCATACGGCTGTTGCTGAATTTGGTTCAGCAAAAAGGGGTCAGTACCCTTTTATTTCTGAATAAAAGGGTACTGACCCCTTTTTTCATTAGCCAGTTCGGTTAAGCTACACAGTTATAATAAATACAAAATTTCAGGTGTAATGTGTCTGACGCTCATTTGCAATTTCCGGATCTGAAGTATCTGCTGGACAAGCTGCAATTTAAGCCTGAGGAAGGCAAAATCTGGCTGGCTGAACAGCGGACGGTATTGATGGGGCTGGGTGCGCTTTCCAGCTTCAGGAAAGAGATTATTACCTCCATGGGTATGGAGCGTGGCAAGGGCTTTTTTATGCGCCTTGGCTACTACTCCGGCATGCGTGATGCTGAACTGGCCCGTAAACTCAATCCCGATGCTACCCCCGACCAGGCCTTTCTCACCGGCCCTCAGCTGCATTGCCTGCGTGGCATGGTCAAAGTGATCCCACTGGTACTTGAGTACGATCCTGACAAAAAGCATTTCTATGCCGAGTTTGAATGGGTCGATTCATTTGAAGTTGAAATCTGCAGGATGTCCTTAGGCCAGCTGAATGAACCCGCTTGCTGGATGCTGTTAGGCTATGCCTGTGCTTATTCCAGCCATTTCACCGGCCTGGATATCCAGTTCAGAGAGGTCGAATGCCGCGGTCAGGGCGACCATCAATGCCGCATCATCGGTAAAGTCGCTACCGAGTGGCCAGATCACGAAGACTTTAGCCATTTTTTCCGTGAAGCGCCGTTAATTGATGAGCTTTACGAACTGCAATCACGCATTGCCGATCTTGAACAAACGCTCGGCTACCCGGAAGATGTGCCCAAAGCCCTGGGCGAAGCACCGCCATTTACCAGCGCCCTGGAGATGATTGACCGTGGTGCCAATGCCGATGTCACCATGCTGTTAATTGGTGAAACCGGTACCGGCAAGGAAGTGTTGGCACGCCGTGTCCATAGCATGAGTACGCGCAAAGACGGTCCCTTCGTGGCGGTAAACTGTGCTGCCATCCCCCCTGAGCTGATCGAATCGGAACTCTTTGGTGTTGAAAAAGGCGCTTATACCGGCGCTACGCAATCGCGTAAAGGTCGCTTCGAGCGCGCCGATGGTGGCACCATTTTTCTTGATGAAGTGATTGAACTCTCACCCAGAGCCCAGGCGGCGTTGCTACGTGTCATTCAGGAAGGTGAGTTGGAGCGCGTGGGTGACGATCACACCCGCTCGATCGATGTACGCATAGTCGCAGCGACAAACGAAGATCTGGCGGCCGCCGTAAAAGCCGGACGTTTTCGTGCCGATCTCTTCTATCGTATCAATGCCTATATGGTGGTAATTCCGGCGTTGCGTGAGCGGCAAAATGATATTGCCTTGTTGGCAGAGCATTTCCGTAAACGCTACGAAAAACAATACCGCAAAGTCACCCTGGGGTTTACAGACCGGGCTATGGCGGCCTTGCATGGCTATGACTGGCCGGGGAATATCCGTGAACTGGAAAACGCGATAGAGCGCGGTATTATTCTGACCGATGAAAGTAGCTCAATTACCGAGCAAAACCTGTTTAATGCCGGCTGGAGTCAAACTCCCTCGGTTGATCCTAAAACGCGCAAGTTAAATCAGTCCTCAGGTCAGTTGGAAAGCCACACGCCCAATGAACTATTGCTGGCTTCTCTGACGGACCAGATTCTTTACAATGAAATCAGCATCAGTGATCTGGAAACGGCCTTGATTAATAAGGCAACTGAAAAGGCAGAAGGTAATATTTCAGCGGCGGCACGCTTGTTAGGTTTAAGCCGCCCTGCACTGGCCTACCGGTTAAAACGTCAGGATGAAAGCGCTAACGGCGAAGCAGAAAAGAAGTAAGCAAATAGCAGTAAACTGCTGACCGTAAGGGGAACAAACGGTCAGCAGGGTTTCCTGAAGTGATCTTTAGCGCCCGAGCTTTTTAGCGGATTGACCCGCAATACCAAAATGCTGCTTAGGCATTTCGGTAATCATCACTCTAACCGCCTGCTGTGGTGCATCCAGCGAACGCACCATCGCGGCTGTGACCTCCTCGATCAAGCGCTCTTTTTGCGCATCACTGCGCCCTTCCAGTATATAAAGCTGAGCAATCGGCATAACAGCCTCCAGGCTACCAGATCAAAAAACTTTGGTCAGTGCGACACGAAACTTAGTGCCTTCAAAACCTTCTCTAACACTATGTTCTTTATAGATGCCTGCATCCACACCCATCATGATCTGCGGCCAGAAATAGCCAGCAGACACCCCAGCGGCGTGAGTCTCAGCATCGCCTCCGTCAACATCCCAACGGCTGTATCCTACCAACCCCAGATCCATCAGGCCGTAGCTCTTACCCAGACCCCACTCCACGACCAGCTCGTCGTTCACTGAGCTTTTGTCGGCAATTTCATAACGGGACAGCAAGGATAAAGACACATCCTTGGCTTCAGTAAGGTAGACATTCCCTCCCAACGTCAGCATCACTTCAGTGTAACCAAAACCCGGATCGGCCGGTTCACTGCTTTTCCCCGTCGCATTCCAGATGCCTGCTGCAGCAACAGCATCCCAACGCTCCCCATGCCAACCGATCAGAGAGCCGACAAACAGATCGCCCAGCCCGGTTTGTTTGTCACGCACTATACCGTTTCCGATATCCAGGTCGGTTCTTACCATCGGCAGTATGGCCTCAAAGCCCAGGTTACCACCCAGCACTTCGGTTTCGGTGACCCAGATAAAACGGTGCGCCAGTGCATCCACTTTCACACTGCTATCAGGTGGCAGGCCATCAGCGTTACTGGCATCGTAATGCACCGCATAGCCACGGTAGTAAACACCCGGAGGTGGCACGACCGCGGACTTAACCCCCTCGATCCCGGGGACATACTGACCGGCTTGCAGCGCAAGGGGGGCCAGCGATACCATAGCAGCCAGCGACACTATTTTTTTCATAGACATAGGTACTACCTTTTTTAGAGTTATTTTTTAGTTAAACTTTAGTTAATCTTTAACTTTAATAATTAGAATTAATTGCATGAAATATATTAAATAAACCTTGCCGATATCGATCCAAGATCCTGATAACGAACGGTTATGGAATCGCCCCGATTCACAGTGACAGCTGCAGTAATCCCACCCGTCATAATGAAAGTGCCAGCCGGTATCTCTTCACCTCGCTCACCCAGCATATTTGCCAGCATCGCCACCGAGGCGGCCGGATGACCGAGCACCGCTGCACCTGCGCCAGTAGCGACCACCTCGCCGTTGATCTCCATCACCACACCCAGTGTTGTCACGTCTACATCTTCCAGACGCGCCATACGACCACCGGTGATAAAACGTGTTGAACTGGAGTTATCGGCGATCACGCTTTTAAGGTCGAACTTGAAATCCTTGTAGCGGGAGTCAATCACTTCCACCGCCGGGATGATGAAGTCGGTCGCGCGCATCACATCACCGATATGCACACCTGGGCCTTTCAACGGGGCTTTGGTGACAAAGGCAATTTCGGCTTCAATTTTCGGATGAATCAATTCATCCATTTTGATCTCGCCACCCTCAGGCACACTGAAATAATCGGCCAGATAGCCGTAACAGGGCTGCTCTACTCCCATCTGTGCCATTTTTGCCCAGGATGTCAGGCCCATTTTCATGCCCACAATCTTGTGGCCACGCGCCTCTTTGCGCTTGCGCACTTCCCACTGCACATCAAAGGCATCTTCGTAGGTCATATGCGGATACTGGTCTGTCACCTTGGTGATCTCATAGGCCTTGAGCTCAGCGTCTTCACAATAGGTTGCCAGCTGTTCAATTTCTGTACGTGTTAAATTACCCATCAAATTAACCCCTTCTGTTTTGCCATGGTCAGTGCCAGGTCTTCAATCATGTCTTCCTGTCCGCCCACTGTGCCTCGGCGACCCAATTCCACCAGGATGTCTCGCGCCTGAATGCCGTATTTTTTCTCGGCACGCTGTGCGAACAGCAGAAATGAGCTGTACACACCGGCATAGCCCAGTGTCAGCGAATCACGGTCAACCCGGATCGGTTGGTCCATCATCGGGACCACCAGGTCTTCGGCCACATCCATAATCTGGTAAAGATCGATACCGGTTTGAGCTCCCATGCGTTCCAGTACCGCAACCAGCACTTCCAGTGGCGTATTTCCGGCGCCAGCACCCAGCCCGGCAACAGAGCCATCAATGCGAGTAGCTCCCGCTTCAATAGCTGCCAGGGAGTTGGCGATGGCCATGCCCATGTTATGGTGGCCGTGAAAGCCTATCTCGATGCTCTTGGGCAACTCAGCCCGCAGCAGAGCAATCTTCTCGCTGACTTCATCCGGCAGCATGTAGCCGGCAGAATCGGTGCAATAGATGCAGTTAGCGCCGTAACTGACCATCAAGCGTGCTTGCTCCAGCACTTTTTCAGCACTGATCATATGCGCCATCATCAAGAAGCCGACGGTATCCATACCCATTTTGGCGGCCATACCGATATGCTGTTCAGAGACATCCGCTTCCGTACAGTGCGTGGCAACACGAATGGTGCTGACACCACAGTCTTTCGCCATTTTCAGGTGATCAACCGTCCCGATCCCCGGCAGCAGCAGCGCAGAAATTTTGGCGTTTTTCATTTTCGGAACCACGGCGTTGAGGTATTCCTCATCACTGTGGGCGGGAAAACCGTAGTTTAATGAGGCGCCGCCCAGGCCATCGCCATGGGTCACTTCGATCAGCGGCATGCCAGCAACATCCATGGCCGATGCAATCGTTACCATCTGCTCCAGGCTGATTTGATGACGTTTGGCGTGCATACCATCGCGCAGGCTCATATCGTGTAACGTGACAGCTTTATTATGTAAATTCATGATTTTGCTCCTGTTAGCTGCGCGCTGGTAAGGTGATGCTGCCGTTGGCGGCTTCTTCTGCGAACATCTCGGCGGTGCGTAAACCGGCGGCCGTCATGATGTCGAGGTTGCCTGCATATTTAGGCAGGAAGTCACCCAGACCCTCCACTTCCATAAATACCGACACGCGGTTGCCATCAAATACCGGACCGTTGACCAGCCGGTAACCAGGCACATATTTCTGAACCTCCTTGACCATGGCGTGAACGGATTCGGTAATAGCCGCCTGATCCGGGGTGTCTTCGGTCAGGCAGTGGATGGTGTCGCGCATCATCAGCGGTGGTTCGGCGGGGTTGATAATGATGATCGCCTTACCCTGCTTAGCTCCCCCCACCTTCTCTACAGCGGCGGCTGTTGTGCGGGTAAATTCATCAATATTCTGACGTGTGCCTGGACCGACGGAACGCGACGACACAGTGGCCACAATTTCGCCATAGGCCACTGGTTGCACACGGGAAACCGCCGCCACCATGGGAATAGTGGCTTGACCACCACAGGTGACCATATTGACGTTCATTTCCAGGTTCTTGGCATGATCAGCCAGGTTAACCGGCGGCACGCAGTAAGGGCCTATCGCCGCAGGCGTCAGATCGATCATGATCACACCCAACTCATTCAGCTTGCGGCTGTTTTCGGCATGCACATAGGCTGAGGTTGCATCAAAGGCGACACGAATATCGTCTTCAAGCACATGAGGTAACAGGCCATCGACACCCGTAGCGCAGGTTTTAATACCCATCGCTTTGGCCCGTGTCAGGCCTTCGGATTGCGGGTCAATACCCACCATCCATACCGGCTCTATCCATTCAGAGCGCTGCATTTTCATCAGCAAGTCGGTGCCGATATTGCCGGGGCCGATAATGACCGCTTTCAATTTTTTTGACATAAGAACTGTTCCAATCCTGAGTTTATTATTCTGGCTGACTAAACAAAGCGCACCGAAGCACTGCCCATCCCACCAATACTGACGCGCATATAATCGCCCGCCACCACCGGCTCAAGTGGCACCAGTGATCCGGACAGAATCACTTCACCGGCTTTCAGCCCTATGCCAAACGCACCCAGGGTGTTTGCCAGCCAGGCGACACAATTAACCGGACTACCCAACGCGGCGGCTCCCGCCCCGGTCGAAATGATTGATCCGTTCTTTTCCACCACCATGCCGCAGGTAGCCAGATCGACCTTGCGCGGATCCACTGCACTGTCTCCCAGTACAAACAAGCCACAGGAGGCATTGTCTGCCACGGTGTCCTGAATTTTGATCTGCCAGTTGTCGATGCGTGAATCCACCACCTCAAAACAGGGCATCACGCATTCGGTAGCGGCCAGCACATCGGCATTGGTAATACCGGGGCCCATCAGGTCTTTTTTGAGGATAAAGGCAATTTCGCCTTCGGCTTTGGGCTGCATCAGTAGCTGGCTGATGGGCATCTCTTCACCCTGGCTATAGGCCATTTTGTCCGTCAGGTAGCCAAAATCCGGCTGATGCACATTAAGCATGTTTTGCACCGCTTTAGAGGTCACGCCGATCTTTTTACCGATCACCCGCTCACCGGCCGCCAAACGCTGCTCCAGCATGCGTAAGGAGATGTGGTAGGCATCATCAATGCTGATGTCCGCATAGGTTTCGGTTAACGGGCGAATGACCTTGCGGCTGGTCATCGCGTTGAACAGCTCATCACCGCAAGCCTGAATCTGTTGCTTATTCATAGACTTCTCTTTTTATTTAACTAGGCTTCAAACATCTGCTTCTGCGAGAAAATCAGATACCAATTTTGTGAAACGTTGAGTGTGCTCAATCTGGGTCCAGTGCCCACAATGTCCGAACACATGAAGCTGGGCTTTATCTATCCACTGTGACAGCACCAGGCTGGTCTGAAGTGGAATCACCTGATCTTCACGTCCGTGAATGATCAGTGTTTCATGGGGTAAGGCACGAATTTCGGACTCAGGACTAGCCATGGCATCCACCCAGCGCTGACGTGGGGCTGGAAACATGGCGGCAAAGGACTCCTGAAAGCCGGGTCGAATACTGGCTTCATAGCGCATTTGTGCCAGTTCATCGCTGACCAGTGTTCGGTCATAGGCAAAGATATCCAGCAAACGCCGCATTGCTGCGAGTGAGGGCTCATAACCCCAGGCAGCCTCTAACCCCGGAGTCATATCAAAGGGCACCCCGACACTGCCCATCAACACCAAACGACGGAAGCGTTGCGGATGACGTATCGCCAGAGCCAGAGTCAGTGCACCGCCAAAGGAGTTACCCACCAGATCAGCCTGATCTATGCCCAGGGTGTCCAGCAAATCGATAACATGCGTCACCCAACGGTCCAGGTTGTATTGCTGATCTGCCGGACGGTCGGTATAGCCAAAGCCCAACATATCAGGCGCAATGACACGGCGACTCTTGGCTAATTCTGGCAGGACTAAACGCCAGTTAGCCCAAGCGGTCACCCCAGGGCCAGAGCCATGGATCAGCACGACAGGAAAACCACTACCCTGGTCATGCAGATTGGTTTGCACACCCTTAACATTTACCATCTGACCTATTTCTGGATTACTCACGTCATTCCCCCCTTCAGACTGAGGCCGACCGGCCCAGTACAGATCACAGCTTGATACAGATGTTTTTCAGCTCGGTGTAAAACTCCAGGCCATGCACTCCGCCTTCACGACCGATACCGGATTGTTTGGCACCGCCAAAGGCGGTGCGCAGATCACGCAGGAACCAGCTATTCACCCACACCAGACCGGCTTCAACCTGTTCGGCGACACGCACGGCGCGGGAGGAATTTCCTGTCCAGATGGCGGCAGCGAGGCCATATTCAGTGTCATTGGCCAGGGCGATGGCTTCTTCTTCGGTATCGAAAGGACGAATATGACAACACGGGCCAAAGATCTCTTCGCGAATGACTCGCGCATCATCAGCCAGCCCGGTCCAGATAGTCGGTTCAATCCAGGCACCGTCATTCAGCTCCGCGCCCATATCCGGAATCCCACCGCCGATCTCGACCCTGGCACCTTCCTGCACGGCCAAATCGTAGTAGTACTTAACCTTGTCCCGGTGTGCGAGACTGACCAGCGGGCCGAAATTGGCTGCCGGATCTTCGGGACGGCCTAATTTGAGCTGGGCAACGGCATCTTTCATGCGTGCCAGAAAGGCTTCATAGATGGGCCGCTCTACATACACACGCTCGGTACCCAGGCACACCTGACCACAATTAACGAACGCCGAGCGCATGGTGCCTTCCACGGCTTTATCCAGATCACAATCAGCAAACACCAGCGCCGGGTTCTTACCGCCCAACTCCATGGAAATATTACGCAGCCCTACCGCGGCCGCTTTCATGATTGCCTCGCCCGTGCGGGTTTCACCAGTAAAGGTGATGGCATTCACCAGCGGGTGCGTGGTCAGAAACTCACCGGCTGAATTTGGACCCAGTCCATGTATGACGTTATAGACACCTGCAGGTACGCCACACTCATTCATAACCTCCCCCAGCAGCGTTGCTGTCGCCGGGGTTTCTTCAGAGGGTTTCACCACAACGGTATTACCGCACGCCAATGCCGGTCCAACCTTAAAGGTCATCAGCAACAGCGGCAGGTTCCAGGGGCTGATCACAGCCACGACACCCTTGGGAGAGCGATGCCCCAGATTGATAGCCCCTTCGCCATCTGGCGTATCCATGCGGAAGGCTTCAGTCGGATGGTTCGCCAGGGTTTCTGAAAAGGCTTTGAAGTTGGCTGCACCGCGCGGAATATCGATATGGCTGGCGATGCTGTACGGCTTGCCGGTATCGCGACACTCAGCCGCCAGAAACTCATCGGAGCGTTCATTAATGCGATCAGCCACCCGGTTCAGCAGCGTGATACGCTCGGCCTGGGTCATTTTCCCCCAGGGCCCTTGCAACGCGGCTTTAGCTGCTTTTACCGCCGCATCCACCTCATCCCGACCCGCTTCATAAACGGCGCCGATCAGGCTGTTGTCGACCGGGCAGCGATTTTCAAAAGTTTTACCACTGGCGGAAGCGACAAATTCGCCATTGATAAAGTGTTTAAATTCGTTCATAGCTTGCTCTCATTCACGGGCAGGTTAAAAAGTGCCGGTCAACCCGATGACCGACACCGGGGCCTATCAGGTCACCACAGTCAGGAAGCGCTCATTCAATTGGCGATCATGGTAGAAAATAGCTTTGCCAAGATTTCCAGCTTGCCAGGTCACAGGTTCATGATCGGGATAGTGGTAGTCACCACCGGCAAAGACTTCATTACGGTTACCCGAAGGATCAAAGAAATAGATGGTCTGACCATGCGTCAGGCCATGGCGCGTGGGTCCGATATCAAGAGATGTATCGGTCATGGAGATCAGGTCAGCGGCTTGCAACACGTCCTGCCAGGTATCCAGATAGAAGGAAGCATGGTGAAACTTGTCCTTTTCCGGATGTTTGATGAAGGCTACATCATGGGCTTTCATCGATGCGGTCAGGAACAGGGCGACACGGTTATTGTCCGGGTCGACCACCTGCTCAGCCAGGTCAAAGCCAAGAATGTCTCTGAACAGGGTGAGGTTGCCTTCCAGGTCATCACCGTACAGCAGGCAATGATCAAAACGGGTCGCTTTCATACCCTTGAGATCACGCGGCCAGGCTTCGGGATTAACGTTAGAGACACCCCACTTACCGGTTTGCTCTTTGGTCGCATAGAGTTCAAAGGTATGGCCAGTCGGGGCGACAAACTGCATGCGCCGACCACAGTCTTTTAACTCGCCAGCGGGCAGCTCTGTCACCGTCAGACCAAAGGCACGAATCTCACCGGCAAGGCGATCCAGCACTGATTCATCCAGGCATTTGAAGCCCATAAAATCCATACCGGGTTCATCAGACTCCTGCAGGATGACCGAGTACTTGTCCACCTCAGTCCAGGCTTTAAGATAGATACGGCCCTGCTCGTCTGAATCCATTTCGATCAGACCCAGCAGATCCACATAGTGTTTACGGGCTTCTTCAAGATCCAGTACGCGAATCTGTACATGACCTGGACGCATTACACCTTTTTTCATGATGGTTTCCTCTTATATTTCTTATTTAACAAGGTTTGCTTGTTTTACTTGTGTTGGTTGATTTGTATGTTCATCAAAGTGATCTGACTCAATCACCAGATCACTTTCCGGGAAAACCCGACAGGCCAGGGCAAAGCCCGATGCCTGTTCTGCTGCACTGATATGGGCTTTACTCATGCGCTTGGTCTGGTAATGCCCCTGCAGTATTTTGACTTTGCACAGGCCGCAACCCCCGCCGCGACAGCCCACCTTAATCGCCTGCTGACAAGCCTTTTCCATGGCGTGTAGCAGCAACTCGCCCTGTGACACTGTGAATGTCTGCTGCCGGTTGGTTACAAGGATTTGAAAATTCATCTTTGCAACTCCGCTTCAGATGCGTTTAAACAGTGCCGAGCGTGTTTCTGAAGCGGCTCCATCCGCGGCAGTCAGGAATTTCTCCATATGGATATCCGCTTCAAATACCCGCCCTTGCATCAGCGTGTTGATGGCGGCATTAATCATGGGCGGCGGTCCACACAGGTAGGCTTTATGGCCATTAAATCGCCCGTCGAAATAGTCTTTAGCTGCTTCATGAACAAAGCCGGTAAAACCTGTCCAGCCATCCGCGTCTGTCGGCTCATTCAGTGCCGGGATATAGTGGAAATTGGCATGGGTCTGGGTGAGCGCTTCGAGACGTTCGCGGTTATACAGCTCACTGAGATTGCGCGCGCCCTGGAACAGATAAATCTGCCGGGTGTCGCCCTGCTCCAACAGGTCCAGAATCATCGATTGCGGACTGGATAGTCCCGAACCACCGGCAATAAAGATCACATCCTTGGCGTCAGATTTGCGCACAAAAAACTGACCATACGGACCGGACAGATCCAGCTCATCACCTGGCTTCAGTGATTCGTGTAACCAGGTGGTTCCGGCACCACCTGGCACCAGACGCACATGCAACTCAATATGACGATCATCTGATGGCGGGTTGGCAATGGAAAACGCACGGCTGCCTTCCACACCCGGCAGATTCAGGTTCACATACTGACCCGCCTGAAAGGTCATGGGGCGATCCAACGCCACACGTATCTCTTTAATGCTGGGCGACAGGTTTTCTATGCTGACAACGGTTGCGGTGAAATCCTCAACCGGATGGCCAGCGAAGTCCGGATCCACATCCACATCCGCTTCAATCACCAGATCCGATTCAGGGATGGCACAGCAGGCCAGCACCTTGCCTTCATCCCGTTCCACATCCATCAGCGCAAAGGGCGAGGCGTTACCTATATCGACATCGCCTTCAACCACCTGCACCTTGCAGGTGGCACAGGTGCCGTGACCGCAGGCAAAGGGTAACCAGACACCCTGACGCAGGGCGGCATCCAGAATGGTTTGCCCCTCTTCCACTTCAATCACATCACCGGTGGGTTCTACGGTCACTGCATATGTCATAACAACCTCCTCAAACGCCTTTGCCCTGAAACCCAGTCAGTTCTGGGGTCTGGAACCTTAATAAGGACTTATGACCGATACCCTGCTCCTGAAAGCTTTTATCCAGAGCCGGGGTAAACGGCTGGTTATCCAGCAACCAGGTCGCGGTGTTCCAGTTCACCTGGGTAAACTCGGCATGCTCGCCAAACGCCTCAGGCATAATCTGGTCGCGAAGTTCGGCAAAGGTGGTGGTCGGTGGCAGTGCGTAAGCAAAGGCGGAACAGAACATCAGGTGATGGTCCCAACCCACATACACGATCTGATTACCGTGAAAATTTTCAAATCTATCCAGTGCCGGAACTTTGTAGTCCGGCGTAATTGCTGTAACTGACATAGTGATATCCTGCTTCTGGAGCCATGCGGGATGGCTCCTGTTGTTATTATTCAGAGATAGGTTCAGGCAACGCCTTTCCATTCCTTCCAGCGTGTTTCGTCAGGTGAGCCTTTGATATCCATGTTGTCGGCGCCCATGTTCAACTGGTAGTAATCGCGCAGTACCTCTTCAACACTGGCACCGCCACAATTGCCCTGATAAATCTGATGCACAGGCAGCCAGGACTGCACATACTTTTCCGGTTCGTCATCGAATATGTGTTTGCAGCCATCTGAACAGAAGTGGTACTTCTCACCTTCAAAATCGCTGGAGCGATAGGCGATCTGTGTGGGATCATCCATCTCAGTGAAGCCCATCGGAATCTGACAGGTGGTGCACAGCTGAGGTAGTGCTTTGGTGTAGAAGCGTTTACCTTCGGCTTCCATTTTCTTCGCAAGCTCCCAGCGTGGACGGTAGTACTTGTCGAAGGTATCCGGGTACTTTTCGCTCAACCAGTCCAGCTCTTCATCACTGGGAATCCAGGTATGGAAGCCCGCCGCATGGCCGTGGGTATAGAAGATCCACCAGGCTTGATGCGAAATATGCTCTTTCTCTTTTTCAGTGGTTTCGACAAACTTGGGGATGCGGATGCCGTAGCGCTCCAGGTCTTTGAACAGCGCACCGCCCGCTTCTTCAAAGTAAACTTCCCAGGCTTCTTTCCAGGACATGACTTTATTCGGCAGCATGTAATCCATCATCATTGCCACAATGGTCAGCAGACGCGTACCCCGCCAGAACCACTTATCGATCCATTTCTGCACGATCGGCACATTGTCTTCATGTTGCTCCAGCAGGAATTTGATAATCTCCAGCCCGAGTGTCATGTGCCGTGCTTCATCAGACTGGGCTGAAAAACCAAAGGTACAGGTGGCCATATCACCGTTGTGCGCTGCCCCCGACATAAAGGGTACAAACAGCAGATTGGTCAGCACATATTCAAAGCTGAAGCTGATCGCAATCAGGAACTCAAATGGCCCGGCTGAACGCGCATCATCAAAGAAGGATTTAGGCACAGACAAGTACCAGACACGGTCATGCATGTGTGACCAGTCCTGGAAGCCATCAAAGTACTTGTTGTAATGACTCATGGCATGAATCTGGGTCTGCACATGACGCAGCTCATCGATAGACTGCATCTGACAGGCCACGCGCGCTCCCGCCCCACCAAACTGACGACCTACATGGGCATAGCCCTGAAACGCCTGGTATTCCAGTGGTGACACGCCGGTCAGGAAGATTTTGATCGCATTGATGTAACGCGCATCGGTCACATTCAGGTGGCCATTGTTCTGCGAAAATGCATCAAAAATAGCGTAAAGTTTTTTCTCTTTTTCAGCCTGGTACTTCCAGTAAGAATCCATTGTCAGACGAAACGGATCTTCCCATTTTGACCAGTCAGTAATTTTAATCCCTTCAAACTCTTCGTAAGGAAAGGCTTTTTTGCGATCGGCATAGGAGTATTCCCAGTCCAGATCACGGGTTAGCAAACGGTACTTATCTTTTAGATTGAGTTTTTTAGCAGCCATTTTGAATACCTTATTATTTTAATTCCGGACTGTTTGTCCCGGACTATTCATTCCAGATCAGGAGTTCCAGCTCAGCTCAAGTTGCTCATCGTCTTCGTCAACATTGCCGCCGAGGGTAATCAGATTCAGATGCAGTTCCTGTACATCCCAGTCACGTCCCATCTTCTCTTCAACCGTGGCGCGCTTGATCACCAGGCTGTTTTCGTTTTCGATGCGGATCATCGCCGGCATGTGATTGACTGTGGCGTCCGGGTTATCTTCCTCAATCGCTTCAACGATATAGCGGGACTCATCATTGTCCTGCAGGGCGATATATACTTTTGACATGCGAAGCTCCTCAGTGGCAGATGCCGATTTTTTGCAAACGAGATTCCAGCAATGCATCGGCCCGACTCAGCGCCGCGTCATCCAGAAGTGTGGTGACCAGGGGGCTCATTGCATCCAGGGTTTTCTGACGCCAGTCGCGGCACCAGGCCTCTAACAAGGCGCGGTTTTCCTCTGATTCAGACGCCATGGTTTTCAGCACACTGTCGAGCCAGCGGGACACATCTTTATTCCAGGCCAGCATGAACTCAGTCAGCATGGCGACATCACGCCCACCGATGCTGCTCAGCTTCTCGTCCAACTGCTCATAAAAGAGATTGAATACCAGCGTATCGACCACCAGGTTTTGCGCGATCACTACCTCAAACCAGTCTTCAACGGTGGTCATCTCTTCACACAGGGCACGCATCCCCTGCCACAGCGGATTCTGCATCCAGTGTTGCTTGGACTCGATCAGCGAATCACCGGTATTGCTATCCAGAATCAAACCGATACGCGACAGATACTGGGCAATCCCCAGGCGATCCATGGCGTTGTACAGCAGTGCCTGAGTGATAGCGGTGCCATAACCAAACGCGCAGCCATACATATTGTTCAGGTTGGCGGTGTGTTCGATATGCCGCAGTGGAATCAGGTAGGTAATCAGGAGATTTTTAACCGCGTCGGGCAGGTGCTCGGCCAGATTACGCTTTTCAAAAAAGGCATAACTGCTCTCAGCGGCTTCCTGCAGTTTGGCGCGATTCTGCACATACGTGCCGTAGTAAAACTGACGTGGATCTTTCAAGGCGTACCAGTCTTCCATGACGATCCGGGTACGGCTCTTATCATTCAGCTCATACTCCGGCTGCCACAGCGGACGGTAATGAAAGTTGGCTTCAGCCTGCAGGTCATAGGTCGCTTCCTGATAGCGTGAAGCTGGCTTATCACCAAAGCGGCGTTCAATATTCGCAAAGGTATTGCGGATTGGCTCCAGGGTGGAGGTTTTGATTTCTATTGTCATCAGACAGTACCCATAGGTTAAACGTTATTGTTATTAAGCGGATCGGTTATGGTTCCTGGACATCAGGGTGTCTTCGCCATAGCGCCATTTCTGCAGTTCAGCATCGACGTCAGCCATCTGTTCATCGGTCATATGAATGACCTGGTTGTTTTTACAGAAGGCGTCAAAAGCGGCAGGCGGCATAATCAACTCGACGAACAAAGAGGGATCTCCAATCGCAAAGTCAAATTCGACGAAACGTGCTCCGGCATCACTGCGCACGCGGATATACTTGGTCAGACGCTCAAAGCTTGAACGCGCTTTGGGCGTGGTATTGGTATGGAGTTGCAAATCGGGCATTGCACAACCTCTGACTTTTTATGTTGTTATGGCGTCATTGTCAGTCAGGTAAAAGCAAGGGCTGTGCCAGGAAAGAAAAATTCAGATCATAAAACCAGATAATTAACTTAAATTATTGTTTTTATTATAGTAATTACATTCAATTTATTCGTAACGCTAGAAGACAAAACAGACTCAATCACATCAAGCACAAAAAGTTGTGCCGATCAGGTTAATCAAATCATCATACAAAACCCCTCACTTCATCATTTCATCAAAAAAGACAAAAAAGGGGTCAGTACCCTTTTATTTTGAATAAAAGGGTACTGACCCCTTTTTTACTTTTTTCTGTTCAAACTTCAGCAGGCAAACTATACTGTATATACATACAGTCTTTATACTGGAGCGAACACATGGCCTCTTCCGACAAATCATCTGCTGCTGCGCGTAGAGGACGGGGCGCGACCTACAATCCCGACAACCGCTTTTCACCCAGAATCAGTGAAACGGTGGATGATGGCTGGTGGCAGGAGGGTACGCAGCAAAGCCTGGCGACCGAAATACGCGATGAACCCTGCAAAACAGCACTGTCGTGGAACACATCCCCCGACCTGCCATTTGACCGCTCCATCAACCCCTATCGGGGTTGCGAACATGGCTGCGTCTATTGTTACGCCCGCCCCTCGCATGCCTATTGGGATATGTCACCGGGACTGGATTTTGAAACCAAATTGATTGCGCGTACCGGCCTGGTCGAAACCCTGCGCGAAGAGCTGTGTAAACCAGGCTATGTATGCCGCCCGATCAACCTGTCCGGTAACACCGACTGCTACCAGCCGATTGAAGCTAAATACAAAACCACGCGCCGGTTGCTGGAGCTGTTACTCGAAGCCCGCCACCCGGTGACACTGGTGACCAAAAGTATGCTGGTTTTAAGAGATCTGGATCTGTTAACGGAGATGGCGAAGCATCGACTGGTCAGGGTGTTTATCAGTATTACCAGCCTGGATATGCAGTTAAAGCGCACCCTGGAACCGCGCGCGGCCTCACCGCAGGCACGCCTGAGAGCGATCCGCGAACTCAGTGCCGCGGGCATTCCCGTGGGCACCCTGGTATCACCGATTATTCCGGGATTAACCGATCATGAAATCGAGCAGATCTTAGCAGCCGTCAGCGAGGCAGGTGCAAGAACCGCTAACTGGATGCTGCTGCGTTTGCCCTTGGAAGTCGCCCCGCTGTTTGAGTCCTGGTTGGAAGCCCATTACCCGGATCGTGCCAACAAGGTCATGAGCCTGATGCGCCAATGTCGTGGCGGAAAAACCAACCATGCCGAATTTGGTAAACGCTTTAGTGGTGAAGGCGTTTTCGCCGAACTGATAGCGCAACGCTTCACCAAAGCCAGCCGCCGCCTGGGTCTGCAAGGCAACACCGAACAAGGCCTGAATACCCGCGACTTCCGCCCACCTTCCCTCCAGGGTGATTTGTTCTTCTAAAGCGGAAAAGCAGAAAAGGGGTCAGTACCCTTTTATTCAAAAATAAAAGGGTACTGACCCCTTTTCTGCTCCCCCCTTTCTGTCATTTCATTAATTCATCATATTTACGTCACCAGGGTGAAATATTTCCGGCATACACTCTCGTTCGAAACTTAAATTCACTTTTTCAATAGAAGCGAAGATTAATTAAAGTTCGTTCGAAGGTATTCAATGCTGTTATCTGAGCGTCAAACAAAAATTCTGGCCTGGTTGAAGCAGGCGGGTGGGCATCTTTCCAGCCAGGAGCTGACGGATTCCTTCAATGTCTCGGTGCAGACGATCCGCAAGGATCTGAATGAACTGAGCGATCAGGGGCTGGTGCAGCGGGTACATGGCGGTATCAGGCTACCGTTTCATAACCGCAACCTGTCCTTCCAGAGTCGTCAGGTGATCAATCTTGAGGCCAAACGTGCCATCGGCAGTAAGGTGGCGGATTTACTGCCGGAAGGTGCGACGATTTTTATTGGTATCGGCACCACGCCACAACAGGTTGCACTGGCATTGCTGGATCATCCTGGATTGCAGGTCATCACCAATAACCTCAATGCCGCCATGACGCTGTGCCACAACCCGAATATTGAAACCCTGTTAACCGGTGGGCGTATTCGGCCATCGGATCAGGATTTGATGGGTGAAGATGCCACCCGTTTTCTGCGACGTTTTCAGGTCAATTTTGGCATTTTTGGTATTGGTGGTCTGGGCCCACAGGGCGATCTGATGGACTTTTCGCCAGAGGAGTCTTACCTGTCACGCGCCATTATTGAGAACAGCGACCAACGCATTCTGGTGGCTGACTCCAGCAAGCATCTGCGTAAAGCCCCTGTACGAACCGGTACCCTGTCTGATGTGGACAGGCTGGTTACTGATCAACTCACCACCCCGATGGCCGAGCTGTGTGAAGCGGCGGGTGTCGAGTTACTTTATTAAGGAGCCAGAGATGAGTCAGTTGCAAGTCTGTCAACTTCGCAAGCAGTGGGAAGAAACCCTTGCGGTCAAAGACATCAGTTTTGAAATTGCCCAGGGTGAGTTTGTTGCCCTGTTAGGCCCTTCGGGTTGCGGAAAATCGACTACGTTAAAAATGATTGCCGGTCTTGAGGATCCCTCATCCGGAAGCATCAAGCTGAATGGCGTCGATATCACCCACCTGCCACCCGGAAAACGCAAACTGGCGATGGTGTTTCAATCCTATGCGCTCTTTCCTCACCTGTGTGTGGCTGAAAATATTGTCTTTGGCCTGAAAGCGCGAGGTGTCGGCGCGCACGAACGTGATCAACGCTTAAAGAAAGTGGCCGAACTGGTGAATCTGGGTGATCAACTGGCCAAGAAACCCTCACAGCTATCCGGAGGCCAGTGTCAGCGTGTGGCACTGGCGCGAGCGATCATTGCCGAAGCGCCTTTATGCCTGATGGATGAACCTCTCTCCAACCTGGATGCCAAGCTGCGTAATGAGATGCGCGCCGAATTAAGAGCACTGCAACAGCGCCTGGGTATGACAGTGCTGTATGTCACCCATGATCAGGTTGAAGCCATGAGCATGGCGGATCGTATTATTCTGTTGAATCAGGGTGAAATCGCTCAGTGCGGCACACCGAATCAACTCTACCACATCCCGGAAACCACCTTTTCCGCTCGCTTTATCGGCAACCCGCCCATGAACCTCCTGGACCAGGGTTCCCAACTGATAGGCGTGCGCCCAGAACATATTCAATTGTCTAACGATGGTATCACCGCTGAGGTGATCCGCTGCGACTATCACGGTGCCGACACCATCATCGATGCCGCCTTACCCTCGATGGCCATGCAAGTGATCAAACTGCGCCTGCCGGGCCATCAACTACTGCCTGCTCAGCAACATTTGCACCTGCAGTGGTCCCTGGAACACCAACATAACTTTTGCTCTAAAACGGGTCAGCGCCGGCAAGACGCTGGTCTGGATACACCCTCCACGCACCAACCCACACAGCAATCAACCACGCCCAACCATAAGGAGTTACAGCATGTTACGCAGCACTAAACGTATGCTAGCCATGGGGTTAACCTCGCTGGCTATTGCGACAGCCGCTCAGGCACAAACTGAATTAACCATGTATTACCCTGTTTCAGTCGGTGGACCTCTGACTGATGTGGTCGATGGCATGATCAGTGATTTTGAACAGCAACATCCTGATATCAAGGTGAATGCGATTTATGCCGGTAATTACAATGATACCCGCGTGAAAGCACTGGCGGCCTTGAACAGCGGTCAACCGGCGCAACTGTCGGTGCTTTTTTCCATCGATGTGCATGAACTGATGGGAATGGACGCCATCGTCCCCTTTGATGCCGTTGTGGAGACAGATGAAGAGCGCGAATGGCTGCAGAGCTTCTACCCCACATTGATGGAAAACGGCGTGGTAGATGATCAGGTTTGGGGAATTCCCTTCCAGCGCTCCACCATTGTGATGTACTACAACAAAGATGCCTTCCGCGATGCAGGCCTTGATCCGGAACAGCCACCCCAAAGCTGGGATGAGCTGGTAGAAATGGGCCAGCAACTGGTTAAAAAAGACAGCAACGGTGAAGTCGAACGCTGGGGCGCGATGATTCCATCCACCGGCTATCCCTACTGGATGTTCGGCGCACTGGCGATGCAAAACGATGAAGTGTTGATGAACAGTGAAGGTAATGAAACCTACTTTAACAACCCAGGTGTCGTTGAAGCGCTGACCTACTGGCAAGATCTGAGTGGTCAATATGCAGTGATGCCACAAGGCATGATTGAGTGGGGTACCCTGCGCCAGAACTTTCTGGAACAGAAAACTGCCATTATGTGGCACTCAACCGGCAACCTGACAGCCGTTAAAGACAGCGCTGAATTTGATTTCGGTGTCGCCATGCTGCCAGCCAACAAGCGTTTCGGCTCTCCCACCGGCGGTGGTAACTTTTACCTGTTCAAAAATGCTTCGGACGAAGAGCGTCGGGCCGCACTGGAACTGGTTCGCTTCATGACAGCACCTGAACAAGCGGCTCACTGGAGTATCGCCACGGGGTATATGGGTGTCAGCCCAGCGTCCTATGAAACCGACGCGCTAAAGCAGTATGTGCTGGACTTCCCACCAGCGGCTGTGGCACGCGATCAACTGGACTATGCCACGGCTGAACTGTCTACGCATGAATCCGGTCGTGTCCGCAAACTGCTGGATGATGCGATTCAATCTGTCTTGACAGGACAGCAAGATGCACAGGAAGCACTGGATTCAGCCCAGAGTCAGGCTCAGCGCATTCTGAGCCGCTACTGATCCACACCACTGAACCTGGCAGCGTTCTTAAAGGGCGCTGCCGTTTTTCTGAGCTGTCTTATCAAGGCTAACTGATGAATCGTCTCAACCAACTCTATGCCTGGCTGATGCTACTGCCTGCTCTGCTGATGCTGTTGGCATTCACCCATATTCCAGCCTTGACGACCCTGTGGCATTCGCTGTTTTTTCCAGCTCGGGGGCAGCGTTCATCCGAGTTTGCCGGTCTGGAAAACTACCGCATGCTGATGGATGATGCGATCTTCTGGAAAACCTTATCCAACAACCTCTGGTATGCCGTCGGCACCGTGCCTACATCGATTGCCCTGGCGCTGGGCATGGCGCTCTGGGTGAACAGTAAAATCAGCGGGCGTAGTGCACTGCGTCTGGCGTATTTCACCCCAACCATGTTACCGATGATCGCTGTTGCCAATATCTGGCTGTTCTTTTACACCCCTGAAATTGGCCTGTTCAATAAACTGCTTAATGGACTGGGCATGTCTGGCATTAACTGGCTGGGCGATCCCAACTGGGCGCTAGCAAGTCTGATGCTGATGACCATCTGGAAGGAAGCCGGATTTTTCATGATTTTTTACCTGGCAGCCCTGCAAAGTCTGAACAAGGATATTTACTCAGCGGCAGCGCTTGAGGGTGCTGGGCACTTGTATGTATTCCGGCGTATCACCCTGCCGCTGCTGATGCCAACCACGCTATTCGTGCTGGTCAATGCGCTACTGAATGCGTTCAAACTGGTCGATCATCTGTTCATCCTCACCAAGGGTGGACCGAATAATGCCACCAACCTGATGCTCTATTACATCTATGAAAACGCTTTCAGTTTCTTCGACAGCAACTACGCCGCCGCACTGACATTGGTGCTGTTAATGCTGCTAATTCTGTTGGCACTGATACAGTTTTTATTGATCGAACGTCGTGTTCACTACCGCTGAGAGTTATATATGCCAAAGCTGACTCGAACCCTGTCATTCACCCTGGCCTGGACACTGGGCATCTTATGGATTTTTCCCCTGCTCTATGCCTTCTGGGCGGCGTTTCATCCAGCCGAATATGCCACCCGGTTTGAGCTGTTCGCACCGCTGACACTGGAGCACTTTGCCACCGCCTGGCAGCAGGCGCCGTTTATGCGCTATATGTTCAACACCCTGATCATCACCGGTCTGATTCTGACCTTTCAGTTGATCCTCTGCACCCTTGCAGGCTATGCCCTGGCACGGATGGCATTTAAAGGGCGTGGCGTGGTGTTTGCGCTGGTGCTGCTGCAACTGATGATCGTGCCGGAAATTCTGATCGTGGAAAACTACCGCACCCTGGCCAAACTGGAGTTGATTGATACCTGGATTGGGGTCGGTTTGCCCTACATGGCCAGCGCCTTCGGGATTTTCCTGCTACGCCAGACCTTCCGAACAGTTCCCCAGGAACTGGAAGATGCCGCCCGACTGGAAGGCTGCTCCTGGCTGGGAGTATTGTGGAAGGTCTATGTCCCCCTGGCAAAACCCACCTATCTGGCTTATGGTCTGGTCTCGGTCAGCCACCACTGGAACAACTTCCTCTGGCCACTGGTGGTCACCAACACCGAAAACAGCCGCCCATTAACTGTCGGCATGGCGATCTTCGGCGCCCCGGAATCCGGGGTGGACTGGCCGGTGGTCTGTGCCGGTACGCTGATTGCGGTTGGCCCGTTACTGATCGTCTTTCTGATTTTCCAACGGCGCTTTCTGCAATCCTTTATGCATGCAGGACTCAAATAATGACTGCTTCAACATTACGTTTACTCACCTGGAATATTCAAAGTGGTCGCGGCTGCGATGGCCTGATCGCACTGGAGCGGATTATTCAACAGATTAAAAGCATGGGGCCGCTTGAAGTGATCTGCCTGCAGGAAGTGGCACGCTATTTTGATGAGTATATCAGTGCCTCTCAGCCCGACCAACTAGAAGCACTCTGTGAGGCCTTCAGTGACTACACACCGATCTGGGGTGCGGCACTGAGTTGGCCTGGCGCAACAGCCAGTCAACGGCGCGAGTTTGGTAACCTGACGCTGGTCAAGGGGCCGGTGCTGGATCAACGTATCCATTGTCTGCCAATGCGCGGCAGTCGCTATTCAGCCGATGCCTGGCAAACACCACGTTGCGCGGTTGAAACCCTGATCGACTGGCAGGGCCCGATGCGTATTCTGAACACCCACCTGGCCTACCATGATGCTGACGAACGCCTGGCGCAGCTGCACTATCTCAATGCCTGCTGTGACGCCTGGCAGCAGCAGGTAAACGCGCCGCCCAAACAAGGCCCTGGCATCTACAGTCAACCGTTCGGCACTCAGGCCACTCTGCTCTGTGGTGATCTCAACCTGGACAGTCGCAGTGACCAGCATGCATTGCTGGTGCAACAAGGCTGGCAAGACGCCTTTCAGCTTTGTCATCCGCATCAGCCACACACGCCCACCTGCGGCATCCATGATTCAGTGCAGTGGCCAGAAGGTCCACACTGCCGCGATTTTGTCTGGCTAAAGCAGCTGACACCCAGTTCGCTGGAAGTCGATACCGTCACCCAACTCTCTGACCATCAACCCCTGATTGTGACTTTGGAGCCACCTGTTCATGACACACCTTAACCTTGCTGAATCTCTATCCATACTGCCTTTGCCCGATACACTGCAGCATGAGGTTCGCTACCTGTTTACCGATGTAGACGACACTCTGACCTGGCAAGGCAAGTTACCCAGCCAGACATTACTGGCATTGGAGCAACTCGCCGCAGCCGGCATTCAGGTGGTGCCGGTGACGGGTGCCTGTGCCGGTTGGTGTGATTGTATGGTGCGCACCTGGCCAGTCACAGCGGTGATTGGTGAAAACGGTGCCTTCTGGATGCAGAAAAATGTGCAGGGACAGATCGAGACACACTATCGTCTGGCAGAACCCCAGCGTACCCGGCAATACCAGCAACTGCGCGAGATCCAGCAACAGCTACTCCAGCGTTTCCCGTTTGCCAGAGCCACTGCTGATCAGGCCTATCGTGAAACCGATATAGCGCTAGACATTCGCCAGCAGCATCACAACACCCCCGATGAAGTTGAACAACTCAGACAGGCTCTGGAAGCCGCAGGTCTGCATGCGCGCATCAGTTCAATTCATATCAACGCCTGGCGCGGTGACTATGACAAAGCCTCCACCGCCCTCGCCTGGCTTGAAGCTCAGGGAGAGCCAACTGAACACTGGTTAAGCAAAACCGCCTTCATCGGTGACTCAGCCAATGACGCCGCCATGTTTGATCAGTTCACCCTCACCTTCGGCGTCGCCAATATCCGTCATTGCCTGGCCACACTAGCTACCCAGCCGAAATACATCACCCAACAGGAAGGCGGATTCGGCTTCAACGAAGTCGCCCAGCGCCTACTAAAATAAAAAAGGGGTCAGTACCCTTTAATTCACAAATAAAAGGGTACTGACCCCTTTTTAGATCCCTTTTTTACTTAGGTAAGGGGCGAGTCGCTGCCACACGCTGCGGGTGGCGACCCAAATGCTATTACCCTGGTACAGTCCATTGTTTGCCATAAAGTCGTTGCTTAACGCACCGGCTTCATGGCAGATCAATAGCCCGGCCAAGGCATCCCAGCTGTTTAAATGGGCTTCAAAGTAGCCATGTATTTGTCCTGAGGCCACGTGACAAAGCATTAATGCTCCCGCGCCAAAGCGGCGATACTCGATGTTTTCTTCGACAATCAAGTGCTCAAGCAGGGTTAAGTAATCATTAAGTGGGTAGCGATTTGAGCGCCCCAGCCCTAACACCACCCGTTCAGGTAGTGGATCCACAACCTTTAGGGCCTTACCATTCAGGGTAGCGCCTTGGCCCTTCTGGGCAAGAAAGAATTCATCCCGATCAGGTGCATAAACAATTCCCAGTTGGATAACATCCTTTACAACGTAGGCGACAGAGATACACCAGTAATCCATGCCTAAGGTAAAATTGGTGGTGCCATCAATCGGATCTATAACCCAAATGCCATCTTTACCCTCTTTTAACCCACCCTCTTCACCTAAAAAACCAGAGTTTGGAAACTCCATAGCCAAATAGGTTTGTATGGCTTTTTCAACAAAAACATCCGCCTGGGAGACAAAATCCTGATCAGCTTTCGTGGTGACGCTAAGGCCATTATCACGCATCACTTGGGCTTGTTGACCGATTTCAACGATGGTGTCACTGAGTTTCTGTAATGATGAGGCGTCTATATGCATAGCAATTATCCTAGGTGAATATCCGGGCTGGTATGGCGTAATACCAGAGAGACGGGAACAGTAATCAAACGTGCCGCTTGATTAGGTGATTTATTGCGACTCTCAAGGCAATTCAGCACCTCAGAACATAGGGCTGGAATATCCTGGTTGAGCGTAGTCAAACGGTAGCTGTACTGGGCTGTCTGCGGTGTGTTGTCAAAACCAATTAAGTGAAAATCCTTGGGTGCATCGAAACCTCGCTGACGCATCCCATCTAAAAAACCACAAGCCAGTTGGGCATTAGCGCAGAAAATGCCATCAGCTAAGCCTTGGTCTAGATCAAACGCTAAGGCCGCGGCTTCACCACCGTCATAACCATCCTGATCCGCGATAATCCGCTTAAGCGACTTGGGCGTATGTCTGGCGCGCGCGAGTGCTTGTTCAAAGGCCACGCCACGTTGAATTCCGGCCCAGGTAGAACTCTGGCAGTTTAACCAGGCAAAGCTATGGCAACCCGATTCAAGCAGCTGCGCCGTAGCCAACGCGGCACCCTGCTGATTATCCGAGCAAACAAAATCAACCGCTGGAATATCCAGATGACGATTAATGCCCACCACCGGAATTTTGAACTGAACGCATTCATCAACGAGCGCAGCCGGTGGTTGTCCCGATGTAACTATCACGCCAGATACGCGGAACTGCGTAAACTGACGTAGCGTGGACTCCAAGTCTTTTTCTGAGCCAACTTCTGTCACCAGCGCTTGATAACCGCGTCGTTGAATCGTGTGAATCAGTCCTTCCAACAAACTGCTGCGAAACGGGTCTTTAATCCGCGCGACGACCACACCAATGAGCTGGCTTCGCTTACGATTTAATCCTTGTGCGAGGAAGTTAACTTGATAACCAAGCGCCCTGGCCGCCGCAATGACTTTCACCTTGGTTTCGGGGGCAATACTGCCATTGTCACTCAAGGCGCGAGACACCACTGCACGCGACACACCGGCATGGTCAGCAACGTCTTGTGCGGTAATGCTTTTGTGGGGCTTACTCATGGCAATCCCCTTAGGTCAGCTTTGCGACGGCAACACCCAGGTCTAAATCAATCGTCAGACCATCGTAAGACAGGAACACCTGAGGATGCCCGGCAATGCTTGCTTCGATATTGGCAATCTCTTCATCAAAACAGTGATAAAGCCCTAATACAGGTAATGAAAGCGATTGCTGCAGTGCCAGGCAACTGACAACATCGCCATGAGAAGACTCTTTCGGCAGCGGCTGTGAAACCGCACATTCCTGAAACGCCAGATCACAGCCTTGCATTAACGCGCTACTGGCTTCGGTTGGGCGGCCATCACCACTATAAAAGAGCGTCTGGCCATCCACTTCAATCCGCAGCGATAAGTTGGGCATTTCATGCTGGGTAGCGGCGGTGTATAAGTGCCACTGCTGCCATTGCCATTGCGCCTGGCTATCCCGCCAATCAATATCAAAACAGATTTCAGGCACCGGCCAGGTTGCCATAGAGACCAACTGCTGAAGGATTTCACGCTGTTGCGGCTGGCAATAAATAATCAGTGGCTTATGCCGTCCAAAGCTTTTCCAGCGATTGAGTAACACCGGAAGCCCGGCACAATGGTCTGGGTGAATATGGGTAAAGTACAGCACATCGATGTCATTCACATCCAGGCAGCGTTGCCACAAGGCACGTGGCACCGTGGGGCCACAATCGATTAGCCAGCGTTGCTCATGGTTATCCGTCACCAGAATAGAAGAGGTATTGCGCGTTAAAGAATATGCGCTGCCACTGCCAATTACGTCGATTTTCATAACACCCCAGAAAATTTCTTTTTTGCTTAATGAAACTGTCACACATTCGCGACAAAGTAGACACCTATAATGTCGACACTAAGTTGCATTTTTTTTACAACCAGATGAACACGTGTTCATTTGTACAAATTAGCGCAATTTTTTGCAATTTGATAGTGGATTTATTGGATGGCGCACCTGGAAATAACACAGCTACAAGCGGGTTACGGCGACAAAACCATTTTGCACAGCATCGATTTACAAGTGCAAAAAGGTGAAATGATTGCCTTGTTGGGGCCGTCTGGATGTGGCAAAACCACCCTCTTGAACGCGATATGCGGCTTTGTACCCACGCAATCAGGCGAAGTGCATATTGCCGGACAAGCGATTACGCATCTACCCGCCGAGCGTCGCAATATCACCATGGTGTTTCAAAGTTATGCCTTGTGGCCACACATGAGCGTTGCACAAAACATCAGTTATGGTTTGAAGGTGCGCAAAGTCCCCAAGGCGCAATCGCGTCAACGTGTCTTGGAGTTGCTTGGCATCGTTAACCTGGAAGGGTATGAAAACGAAAAAGTGACCAACTTATCTGGCGGCCAGCGTCAACGTGTCGCCCTGGCCCGCGCCTTGGCTGTTGAGCCAGATGTACTGGTGCTGGATGAGCCCTTATCAAATCTGGACGCCAAAGTTCGCCTCAGCGTTCGTCACGAAATCAAAGCCTTGCAAAAGAAACTGGGATTCACCTCGCTGATCGTGACCCACGATCAGGAGGAAGCCTTGGTCATGGCCGACCGTGTTGCGGTGCTTAACCAAGGTCGCATCGAACAACTGGGTACACCGGAACAAATCTATCAGCAACCGCAAACCCCCTTTGTTGCTGACTTTATGGGGGCCGATAACTGTGTGGTGTATCAAGCGTCGACACCGCCATCAGGATTACAGCTGAACTTGCCAAATACACCTGCCACCCAGGATCTGGCGCTGTATTTTCGTAGTTCAGCAGCCGAGTTGCGTCCGCTGTCAGACGAACATGAAGCTGGGTTGACCCTGACCGGCGTGCTTGAGCAAAGCGCTTTTTTAGGTCAGCAGTATCGTCATAGCATACGTTGCGGGGAACAAATTCTACAAGCCGATTCCCGTCACTGCTGGCCCATCGAATCAAACGTGTCGTTACATGTTCCACCCCATGCGCTGCATGTGTTTGATCTTGCAACGCACGAAACTCCATCAGCGTCTCAATCAAACCCACGAGGATAAATCATGTTCAACAAAACCAAGATCTCTGTATTAGCGGTGGTTTGCTTCACTCAGTTTGGCGCGCCAGCTTATGCCGAAACAGTGCTCAATGTGGCAACGGCAGGAAGCCAGAATATGGTCGACTATGTAAAAACTTACTTAGCCCCAAAATTCGAAGCCATGTATCCAGATGTCAAAGTGAACGTGGTAGGCACAGGCCCTGGTGATGCCGGCTCACATAAAATCATGGAGAAGCTGAGTGCTCAGCAAGCAAGTGGTATAGAGGTATGGGACTTAGATGTAGCGGTGGTGCACCAGAAAATTGGTGGTGATATGGTCCAGCAGGGTTTATTGGCCGCGTTCCGTGATGATATCAGCACAGGTGAATTGGTCACTCGGGATACCGCAAGAAATGCACTAGGCACGGATGTGGACGGTTATGTCATGCCGATGTTCCACAGCCAAACCGCCCTGGCCTACAACAGTGATTTTATTACTAACCCACCAAGCTCCTACGACGAACTGGTGGAATGGACGCAACAAAATCCTAAAGCCTTTGGCTACAACGGCATCAAGAATGGCATGTCTGGCGTTAGTTTCGTAACAGGCTGGATCTATGCCTATGGCACTGACGCCGAACGCCTGTCCAGTGCACCCTATGACCAGAGCCTGGAAGCGACGTGGGATGATGCCTTTGCCAAGCTAAAGGATTTCAACAACAACGTTACCTTTACACCAGGTAATGCTGGCACCCTGGATATGCTCAGCCGTGGTGAGATTTTTATGGGCCCGGTATGGGTGGATATGTTCTACAGCTGGCAGGCCGATGAAAAGATTCCACCTTCGTTAAAGCTTGCTCTGATTGCTCCAGGTATGCCAGGTCAGCCGATGTACTATGTCACGCCTGATAAAGCCAAAAATCCTGAACTGGCACGGGCCTTTATTGAGCTGGCAACCAGCCCGGCTGTCCAAGCGGAAGGCATAGTGAAGCAGTTTAATTGGTACCCTGGTATTGACGCTGAGTTCGTTCAACCAGAACTGGACACTGAAAGTTGGGACAAGCTGTTCGTTGAGATCACCCCGGAAGATCTTGCTAACTTCGGCAAGAGCTTCCCGATCACCCCTTACTTTGATGCGATTCAAGAAGGTTACGAGCGTAAAGTCTCCAACTAATCACAATCCCCAGGCAAGAGACACTTGCCTGGGGCTTCTTTTTATCTCAGGGTTTTGTCTCAAGGTTACTATGCGAGCATCAACGTCTAACCTCCTGTTAATTGCGCCAGCGGCATTCATGGTGCTGGCTTTGTTCTTATATCCGCTGTTCTTCTCGCTCGTGTCGGCGTTTACTCAGGATGATCTGTCTTTCACCCTCGAACATTTTGTAAAGGTGTTTGAGCTGTATTCCAACGATATAAAGTTCACCGTGATTATTGTGCTGAGTTCAGTGGCACTACTGGCAATACTGTCAATTGCGATTGCCGCCACCCTGACACTGTCACCCTTTCCCAAACTGGTAGCGGTATTGGCATTGCTCTATCGCCTGCCGTTGTTCATTCCCTTTATCGTTGCTGCGCAGATGATGCGCACCTTTCTGGCGAAAAATGGCTTGATGAACAATACCCTGGTGGCAATGGGTGTGATGACACCCCTTGAAACTGTGTCGTTACTTGGCTGGAGCGGCATCATCATTACCTTTGTGTGGAAACAGTTAGCTTTTTCGACCCTGCTGATTAGTGGTGCCATGGCGGCCCTGGACCGAGACCAGATTCAAGCCGCGCAAAATTTAGGCGCCTCTCGTCTACGCATTTTAGCGGATGTGATTTTGCCTCAAGTGATGCCAAGCATCGGTGTGGCATTAGTACTCTCCACGGTGACAATCATGTCGGTGCTATCGGTTCCCCTGATGATAGGGACTGGCTCTCCTACCATGATTACCGCCGACATGGCGTTCCGCGTGAATGCTTACGGTGATTATCATGTCGCTAATGCGTTGGGCGTGGTGTCTTACCTGATCTGTGCGAGCCTGGCATGGTTCTACTTACGTCAAAGCTTAAAGGATAAGGGGGCGACGGCATGAATAGGTTTTTACGTTGGGGCTTCTGGCTACAAACGGCCTTTATCACCCTGTTGGCACTAGCGATCTTCGGCCCGATCATGAATTTGCTGATTTGGACCCTGGCTGAAACCTGGTACTTCCCGCATACACTACCCAATCAGTGGGGGCTGAAGTACTGGCAGCAAGTGTTTAATCCCTACAGTGATGTGTCTGGCTCACTGATGACCAGCATTATCATCGCCTTGTGTGCTGTTGTTGTTTGTCTGCTGGTGTCGATACCGGCTGGCTACGCATTATCCAAACACAGCATGCCCTGGCGGGTAGGATTTATGCTGCTGTTTTTGATTCCTCAAGCCTTCCCGAATTTAACGGTCTATATCAATATTGCCCGTATTTTCTATGATTGGGGTCTCAACGGCACCCTGCTGGGTGTTGTATTAGTACACAGCGTACATGGACTGATGTTTTCCGTCTGGATCAGTGTGGCGGCGTTTTCGTCTATTGATCCGATGCTGTCACGTGCTTCGCGCAATTTAGGGGCTGGACCGATTTACACCTTTATCCATGTGGTACTGCCACAAGCCGCTCCAGGTCTAATTGCGGCCAGCATCTTTGTATTCCTGGAGTCTTTGGATGAGTTTACCGGCACCTTTTTTGTCGGCTCACCAGAGATAACAACCTTGCCACTATTGCTCTACACCGCCAGCATGGAAGGCAACTACCAGATCTCCTCGATTACAGCACTGATCCTGCTGATTCCATCAATTGGATTTATGTTGATTATCAATAAATTCATGCGCCCAGAGATGCTGTCAAAACTCGGCAAGTAGCGATAGGAAAAAGGGCAAAAAAGGGGTCAGTACCCTTTTTTGCTTTAGGCTATTCGATACAACTCGCGGGGTGAGTTTTCCAGAATATTGGTTAAGGCTGTTGGATCGGTAACCCAGGTTTTTAACCAAGCAAGGGTGTCGGCATAGCTGTGTTTGTCTTCATGTCGGGTCCAGGGCCAGTCGCTTCCCCATACCAAACGCTCACTTCCCAGGTGCGTCAACAGCGCCTCGACATAAGGCCTGATGTCATTTACCGGAGAGCGGTAAGGTGCCGATAGCTTGGCCCAGACCCGGCCATCTTGGCCTGCGTTCAATAGCTGTTGGAAACCGGCATCTAATCCAGGATCGTCCTGATAGGGTAACCCAATATGATCAATGACCAGTTTGACACCCTGCTCCAGTAACGCCGGTAGCAGTTCTGGCAGTCGGTCACCTTCCAAATGCAGCTCCAGATGCCAGTCCAGTAATTTGATACGCTCCAGAAACGCACTCCATTCCAGCGCCGACACGTTGGGCAACTCGGCACGGTGTTCAATCAAATTCCAGCGTACGCCAACAATTCCAGCTCGATCCAAGGCTTGCATCTCAGCAAGGGAGGCTGTGCAGGGCAGCTGTGCAACGCCTTTGAACCCCTTCCCGGCTATCACCAGGCTGTCCAGCAATTGTTGATTATCATGGCCGAGAAAACTGGGTTGTACGATAACGCCGCCCTCAAGGCCGACGCTATGCAAATGCTGCTGCCAGGTCGTTAAGGGTGCTGGCGACACTGGCCTGTAGTTAGATCCCTGAATACTGTTCACCACACCATAGACATGTGCGTGACAATCAAACCCTGTTTTTTGCATTTTTCCCTTACCCCGACTCGCATGTCGCTAAAATCTGATCTAAAAATATATCATAACACTAGTTATTCAGTTCTATAGAGAACTAGTTGACTACTGAAGAACTATAGTATTAGTATTCGTTTAACGCATCAATAAAAACAGGACATCTTTATGCAATCCAGCCTAACCAACGCCCTCTGTGATGATCGTCTGCCACTCTATGCCAGACTCAGGGACCAACTGGCTTCACGTATTGCTAAAGGTGAGTGGTCTCCGGGGGATATGATTCCTTCTGAAAACCGCCTGGCTGAAGAATACGGTGTTGCTGTCGCCACCATGCGCATGGCATTGAAGCAACTTTCAGAAGAAGGGCTTCTGGAACGCCGTCGTGGTACCGGCACCTTTGTTAAGCGCCCGGCATTCAGAGCAGACCTGTTCCGCTTTTTTCACGTTATGGATACCGAAGGCAATGATCAACCGATGATCCCTGAAAGCCGGATACTCAGTTGTGAAATCATTGAAACACCACCTGAAGTACTTGCAGCCTTTGGTGACCCAGCCAAAGCGCCCTGCATCCGACTGGAACGTATTCGTTTATGGTCTGGTGAACCCTTGTTATTTGAAGAACTTTACTTGCGACTTCCTGATTTCAACGGGCTTGAAAAAATCAACTTCAAAACCTGCGGTCCACTACTCTACCCCATTTTTCTTGACCAGTTTGGCATTCTGATCAGTTCGGCCATCGATGAATTGTCATTCGGTCTGGCCAGTGACATGAGTGCCAAGCACCTGGAGCTGCCGCAGGGATCACCGGTGGCCGTGATTCAGCGCCTGGCCAAAAACCCTGTAGGCAGAGTGATTGAGTTCAGGCGCGCACATGGACGTCCGGAGCGCTTTCGATACCGTGTGACCCTGGGTGACCAACCCAACTGAGACAGACCGGCTTCAGCCGAAAAATAAATCCAAAAAAGGTGAACAACGATGTACAAAACCAGCCTCTTGAGTGCCTGCGCACTCGCGCTTGCCTGCACAACAGCCATCGCAGACAACTACCCAAACCGTCCCATTGAAATCATTGTCCCAGCCCCTGCTGGTGGTGGCACAGATTCAGTCGCGCGCATGTTAAATCAGTACCTGGAGCCTGAACTGCAGCAGTCAGCCGCTATTATCAACGTGGCAGGTGGCGGTGGTGCCATTGGGGTTAACCAGGTATCCCGTGCACGTCCTGACGGCTACACACTGCTAAACACCTGGAACAGCCCGATTACCACTGTGCCGCATATGCAGCGCGTTCAATACTCCTATGACTCATTGACGCCTATCACCAGCATCTCTAAGAGTGCTTATACCATGTGTGTTATGCCTGATTTTCCGGCAGACACAGGTGAAGAATTTCTGGCTGAGTTAAAAAATAACCCGAATAAATACACCTATGGTAATGATGGGGTGGGTGGCACCATGCGTCTGGCGGCTGAGCGCATCTTCGCCGCCTATGATATTGAAGCACGTGCTATTCCTTTCGGTGGTGCAGGTGAAACACTGCAAAACTTCCTCGGCGGCCATATTGATATCTACGGCGGCTCTATCACACCTGTTTTGCCGTACGCTCAGGATGGTCAAGCCAAGTGCTTGATCGTCACATCGGCGGCCGATAACCTCGCCCTTCCGCAAGCTTCAGGACTGGAAGCACTGGGTCATCCAGAACTTGAAACCGTTCTATGGCGCATGATGCTGGGTCCTGAGGGAATGAGTGAGGCATACGCCAATGTGATCGCTGATGCAGTCGAACGCGCCTTAGAAAATCCGGAATTACAGGCATTTCTCGATAAGCAGGGTGAAGTACCGGTATTGATGCGCGGCGAAGCGCTTCGAGAAGCGTTAAAAAATGAGTCGGATGCATTGGGTGAACTGCTCAGCAAACTGGGCCTGAAACGCAGCTAAACTCATCAATGACGCATACCGATCCGGAATAGCGCCGGATCGGTATGCGTTTATCCTTGGCCATAGATGTAATACAGGGGAGCCACCATGAATTACCGGGACTTCTGCACGGGCGTTGTTTTTTTATTGCTAGGTGCCGGTACCGCCTGGTATGGAAAAGACTTTTATTATGACTCGGCCTATATTCCTGTCGGTGTCGGTCTGCTGATGAGCCTGTTTGCCTTGGGTCTGATTGTCCGAAGTCTTCTCAAGAATAAAGATCATGAGATTAAACTGGTAGACCATCCTTTCAAATTCATAGCAACACTGGTCAGTTGTGTCGCTTATTTTTTCTTACTGCCTATAGTTGGTTTCTATACCACTAGTAGCCTGTTTATTGTTTCCCTGTCACTACTGATCGGGGAAAGACGACCGGTTGTCATCCTATCGATTACAGTGGTCTTCATCACCCTTCTTTATCTTCTGTTTGCGCTGGTACTGAAACGCGCGCTGCCAGTAGAGTTTTTCCTGGCTGTCTGAGGAAATCATTATGTTTGAAGCTCTTACACACGCGTTTACCGTGATTATTGCGCCAGATTCACTGCTGAGCATGCTAATCGGCACCCTTGCCGGCATCCTGATCGGTGCCCTGCCTGGATTGAATCCGGTTATGGCCATCGCACTGATGCTGCCACTGACTTACAGCTTTGATCCCATCATCGCCCTGGGTCTGATTGCAGGCATCTATAATGGCTCCATGTATGGGGGTGCCATTCCGGCAATTTTGTTAAAAATCCCAGGAACCCCCTCAGCGATTGCCACCACCTTCGATGGCTACCCCATGACACGCAAAGGCATGGGGGGCGTCGCACTGAAAACCGCCTGTTGGTCTTCCGCTGTCGGTGGTACCGTCAGCGCCTTAGCACTGATGACCCTGGCGCCTCCTCTGGCTAAAATGACCCTGGCGTTCGGGCCGACAGAATACTTCTGGGTTGCTGTCTTCGGCCTGACCAGCATCGCCGTGCTGGTCGGTGGCGATCTGTTCAAAGGCATGCTGGCCGCACTGCTGGGTATCATTATCGGCCTGGTTGGCGTTGATACCCTCAGTGGTGAAGAGCGCTACACCTTCGACAACCTCTACCTGGTTGGTGGCTTCCCATTAATGGTGGTCTTAATTGGGCTGTATGCCGTTCCACCGATACTGGAAATGGCCGAAAAACAAAACAGCGCCCACTACAACCCGGCTAACTTTCGCACCAATAAAACAGCCAATGCACTGGGATTGATCCGCACGCACTGGCGCACCTGGTCAAGGTCTTCGGTGATCGGCGTCTGTGTCGGCATACTACCCGGTGCAGGTGGCAACCTCGCCGCCCTGCTCAGCTATAACGAAGCGAAGCGTAACGCCAAAGACCCGGAAACCTTCGGTCAGGGCAATCCGGTTGGCGTTGCAGCTGCCGAATGCGGAAACAGTGCTGACAACGCCTCATCCATGATTCCAGCTCTGACACTGGGCATACCCGGTAACCTGATTGCTGCACTGGTGCTTGGTGCCCTGATGATTCACGGTTTACAACCAGGACCACGCCTGTTCACCGAGTCAGCAGATGTGGTGTTTGGTTTTATCTGGCAGTTACTGCTAACCTCTTTATTGCTGTTTGTGCTGGGCGGCATGCTGGCAACACGACTGTTTGCTCAAGTACTGCGCCTCCCCTCCACCCTGCTGGTTCCAACCACGCTGGTACTCATGTCGATTGGGGTATACACCATTAATGGCAGTCTCACTGACTTATACGTGATGTTGGGCTTTGGTCTCGTAGGCTATGTGCTGAACCGCCTGGACTTCCCCTTGGCACCTATCGTACTGGGTGTGCTGTTGGGGCCAATGGCAGAAAGCAACTTCCGCTTGTCGATGCTGATCTCGCAGAATGACTGGACGCTGTTTTTTACCCGCCCTATCTCGCAAGGCATCATCGCCCTGCTACTGATCGTGCTGGGCTCACAAGCGCTGAAAAGCTACAAAAAATTCCGCATCAAAGGGGTCTAAAAAAAGGGGTCAGTACCCTTTTATTAGTACCTTTTATTCTGAATAAAAGGGTACTGACCCCTTTTCTTTTTTTACTGCCAAGACTGAAAAAATGTGCCAATGTTTTGGGTAGCCCAAGGCGGTTTTTCCAGGCTCATCGCGCTCATTGAAATGCACCAGGTCAAACGGTTCAAATAGCCCCCTGACCTGCTGCTCAGTCATGGCATTAATCTGGCGCTGAGGATTTAATGCCCAGTCGTCCTTGATGCCCATAAAGTCGCCGGAGAAAACCCCACCAGGCTGAAGTGCGCTGATCATTTTATTCCAGGTTTCCGAGAAGCGTTCAGCGTCGGAAAAGAATAAGCTGGAATGCGCCAATACCAAGCCACAATCAGGATAGTCGTAGTCTTCAAAACTACAGCAGGCAATATCCACCATCACATTACCACCAAAACGTTCACAGCAGATTTCAATCGCTTCCGGGTTGTTATCAAACCCTTGCACCCGATAACCCTGCTGACTCAAGTAGTCGATATCACTCCCACTGCCGCAACCACAATCGATGGCTGACTTGAAGCCTGAGCTATTTAATTCAACGGCCTGCTCCGTGCGCGCTGAATGGCGACGACGCAATGCTTGTGCATAATACTCACGCCATCGATCTTGCATTACATCCATTTTAGCTCCCTAAGCTCTAAAAGGAGTCAGAAAAGGGGTCCAGAAAAGGGGTCAGTACCCTTTTATTTTTGAGTAAAAGGGTACTGACCCCTTTTCAGTTATTTCCAGTGGCGTATCCACTCAGGTATTTCGCTTGCAGGCATGGGGCGTGCGATGGCATAGCCCTGCCCTAGTTCACAACCAAGCTTCAGTAGTGCATCGCAATGAGCCTGGGTTTCTACCCCTTCGGCAATCACCTGTCGCTGGAACGCACCAGCCAGGCGAATCACGCCATCCAGAATGGCCAAGTCCTCTGGGTCTTCTAGCATATCGAGTACAAAACTGCGGTCGATTTTAAGCAATTCAGCAGGCAAGCGTTTCAGATAGGTTAGTGATGAGTAGCCCGTACCAAAATCATCCAGCGCAAAGCCAACACCCAACTTCCGACAGGCCTGCATAATGTTGGAGACCTGTGTCACATCATCCAGCGCCGTGGTTTCAAGAATTTCCAATTGCAGATCATAGGGTTCAATTCCAGGGCGTTGGTTTAAAGCCAACTCCAACTGCGGCACAAAACTGGGACACTGCAAATGAATAGCATCGATATTAACGCTGACCGGCAGATGGATGCCCTGTTCACGCCACAGCAAAACCTGATCCAAAGCTGTCACTATTACCCAGTGCCCGACATCGATTGCCAGTGGATGATTTTCGATCAGTGACAGGAACTCAGCTGGTGGTAAAACCCCGCGATCCGGATGGTTCCAGCGGATCAGCGCTTCGGTACCCACCACTTCACGACTGCGCATATTGACCTTGGGCTGGTAATACAACTCCAGTTCACCCGCTTCCAGTGCCTGACGCACCCGCAGCAGACCTTCGTGCTGATCACGCTGGGCGCGGTCACGCTCTATGTCGAATAGATGGTAACGATTTTTACCTGCCTGCTTGGCCTGATACATCGCCTGATCTGCCTGACGCAATAACTGATCAGCCTCTATAGATTCATGCTGTGGATAGAACACCACCCCGATACTCGCGGTAATACTGAACTCAATACCCTCGACTATCACCGGCTCCGAAATCACCTGCAGCAATCGATTCAGGAACGGAATACAGTCATTGGATTGGTGCAGGTGTTGCATTACAGCAACAAACTCATCGCCCCCAAGTCGCGCCAAAGCATCTTCATCACGGATCATTTTCTTCATGCGTACGGCAAGGCTAACCAGCACCTGGTCACCGATGGCATGACTATAAGTGTCATTGACCGTTTTAAAGCCATCCAGATCGATGAACAGAATCGCCAGCATCTGTTCATGCCGGACAGCCTGAGCCATGGCATGCTTCAGGTAATCAGCCAAGAGTGTACGGTTAGACAGACTGGTCAGCGGATCGAAATGTGCCATCTGAGCCAACTGCTTTTCCACCCGACTGCGTTGCATTTCGGCACTGATACGATCAACATAAAGTTGCATCAGGGTATCTACAGACTGGGCGTTTCTCATGGGTTTACGGCTTAATGCCACTAACAACCCCAAGGGGTGCTGACATTTATCCATCAGCACGCAACCAATATAAGCTTGAGCCTGCAGATCAACGAGTAGCGAGTCATTCGGATAGGCTTGCTGAATTCCCTCAACTCGAATCATCCGATTCTTATCACACACATCCTCACAGGGTGTTCCCTCAAGCGCATAAGAAAACGGCACAATCGGCGCACCATCAGCCCAGCCCGCCAGCACCTCGGCTCGCTGACCATCAGACGTTAACGCCGCCACAAAAAAATAATCGACATCCAAAGTATCGGCTAAATATTGACAAACGGCCTGATAAAAATCTTCGCCAGATAGAGGCGCAAACGTGGTGGCCAGTGCGGTCAATGCCAAGGTTGTCTGCTTCTGCTGTCGTTGCAGCTGACGTTTACGCTGAATATTGATGATCAGCAGTACAATCACCAACGCTTGAGTTAACAGTGCACCCACCAATATCCAGTGCAAATAAGAGCGGTTGCGTTCAATTTCCTGAACCTGAGCATCCACCATCGTTTCCAGTTGTTCCTGGTAATACCACAGATCCTCAGCCGCATGCCGTCCGGGCGTTATGTCATTGATGATTGAGAACAACAGATTCTGATCATTGAATCGGTAGGGGTGGGAGTAGACCTCAACGGTACGAAGTTCGCCATTTGCCAGTCGGTGTCTGAAAATCAGGTAGTTACGCTCTGCCGCTTCTACTGCTGCACGCTCTTGAGCCACTTGTTCAGGGGTAAACGTATTAATTTGCTGGATGGTCATCTGCTGTAACTCATCCAGCGGATAACCATAAAACCGGACCGCCGCAGGATTCGCTTCAACGATCCGCCCACTTCCCGGTTCGATCAACAGCATGGCTACCCCGGACTCACTAAACACCTGCTCAAACTTCGGTCCATCAACCCTAATCGAAGCGAAACTGCTCGGAACGATTAACAGTGTATAGATAAGAATTAGAGTTAAGCGCAATAACTGTTTAAATAACAACGAGGAGCTCCAGTAATGACTAATGCTTTTTCCGCAGCGACCCCGAGTCTACCCAATAACCTAAGGCAAAAAAAGGTTTTATATCTACCACACAAAATCCAGCACTACACATCACTCAAAAAATTAAAACGATCGATTGATTTATTGAAAAGAATCCAGAAAAGCAGAAAAGGGGTCAGTACCCTTTTCTCTCGTGTATTTCAGATCAGCTCAAGGTCCAGGGCCTTAAGCACGGCACGGGTTCGATCACGAACATTGAGCTTGTTCAAAATAGAAGAAACCTGGTTGCGGATGGTGCCCGGTGATTTGAACAGGGCCGCTGCGATCTCATGATTGGAGTATCCGGCAGCTACCAGCCGGAGTACCTGGATCTCACTATCGGTTAACTCATCAAATATTGGTGTCTCAGTGGGCTGGAGTTGATGTCTAGCTTTATCCACTCGGTAAGAGGTGGCTGGGTGTATCCAGGTTTTACCCTGTGTCAGGTTCTGAATTGCTTGAGTGAGTGTGTCGAAACTCACATCTTTTCGCAGATAGCCTTTGGCTCCGAGTTTGATGCAATCCAGAACCAGTTCATGATCATCAAAGGTGGTCAGGATGAGTACTGGTATATTTAATCCGGCTGTTTGAAGCTGCTTAAGTACCTCTTGACCACTAACTTGTGGCATACGAATATCCAGTAACAGAATATCAGGCTGGCAACAGGTAATCAGATTCAGAACCTCTGTTCCATCATCAGCTTCTGCAACAACCTGCATGTCTGGCCTTAAATGGATAAGGCTTTTAATCCCTTCACGAATCAGATTCTGATCATCAACCAGCAGTATTTTGATAGGGATCATATAGACTCCGGTATTTCGATGCGAAGTTTGAAACCTCTATTATCAGCAACCCACGTCAGGTTCCCGTTTAACTCCTGGACTCTTTCAATCATACCCATTAAACCATTGCCGAATTTTATAGGTGTCAGGACTGGACCATTATCCTCGCAGCTCAGCAGAAGTTGACCCTCTTTCTGCTCCAGACTCAGCAAACAGGCATCTGCAGCACTGTGTTTCAAAACGTTAGTGATGGCTTCCTGTGCAGCACGAAAAACAACTTCGGCCGTTCTGGCATTTGTAATCCTCAGATCCGCGGCTATGTTCAATTGAACATCCAGCCTGTCCAGGTTCTGTGTTAACGCCACCAGTGCCGTATGCAGTTCGAGAGGATGACTTTGGCGAATATCCGAAACCGCCGTCTGTATATCGTTGAGTAACTGATGGGCTACTCTCTGCGCCTTACAAATATGAAGATGAGCCTTATCAGAACTCAGCTGTTTAGCCACCTCCAGCTGGATACTGAGGGCCGCAATATGGTGGCCAAGCCCATCATGAAGATCCCGCGCAATGCGCAGGCGTTCATCTTGCCGTGCTGTAGTGGAGAGCATGCTTTGGGTGGCACGCAGCTCTCGAAGAAGATCTGTGTTTAACTGCTTCGCTTTGCGTTCATCCAGCATTCGATTAGAAGCATACAAGGCGAAGAGGTTAAACAGGCTGAACAGAATGATATTGAACCAAGCAAACTCGCCAGGGATTTGTAAAAAGTAAATCAGCGGTATGCTCAACGCGATCAGCAGGACTATATAAGTAGGGAGATACTCATTCAGATTTGCCACCAGCCTGATTGCAAGAATCACCAGAATGCCATTCGGAAACAAATAAATCAGGATAAATAGACAAATACATTGAAGTATCAGCCCTTTATAACGAGTTGATTTGGCGAAAATACGCCAGATAGCGCCAGCGATGTACAGCAGGAAATAAGTGGTTGCGAAGGTCAGGTTGACTGGCGTGAAATTGAGTCTGTTGTGTACCTCCGGATAATCCAGTTTCCAAAGATACAAGGTGAGCAAGACTACAAATGTCCAGGCGATGAGCTCCAGGATCAGATCGATGATTTGGTGTCTGGCTGTCAGGTTTCGAGTCATCGGGATAGTATTCCATAGATCCGGATCTGTTCGCATAGGACAAATGTCATCATTTATCTTTTCTCTCTGCTATCGTGACATTTGGCACAGGCGCTGCCTGGGGGAAGAAGCTAGTCTGTCCCTGCATCAATTTGTAAAGGATAAATCAATGGCGGGTCAACGAAATGTTGAAGTGGATGTGATACGCATGGTGGCGTTGATGGGGATTTGCATTGTCAATGTACCTTTCATGGCGCTACCCGTGGAAGCAGTGTTCATTGCACCCGAAAGCCTACCGGACCGATTGGGTGCGTTTATTGTTGAGGGGCTGTTTCAGCTTAAATTTTTCCTGCTGTTCTCATTTATCTTTGGCTGGGGGATGGAAATTCAGGCGCAAGCCGCTATGCGAGCAGGTCAGGCATTTTTCAAGCGCTACTTCCGCAGACTCGCCGGCCTTGCTGTCATGGGGATTGGCCATGCCGTGCTGGTGTTCAGTGGCGATATTTTGCTGCTGTATGCCTTGTTGGGTGGGTTGCTCTGGCTAATAAGGAAGATGACTCCACGTTATCTTATATACTTTGCCCTTAGTATGATTCCGATTAGCCTTGCCTGTTTATCGTTGCTGGCCATCGTTATTGATGAAGTGCTCAAGGCTGACATGCTAACTATAGCTAACGATGGGCATCATCTCGGTGGAACTTTTCTACAGGCTACTCAGGGGCGGTTGCATGAATGGCCGCTAACTTTTGCCTTTCTGTTATTTCTGCAGGGACCACTGGCACTTGGTGCATTTGCCTGTGGTTTGGCAGCAGCCAGAACTGATTTTTTCGTTCCGGGCAATAGCGGTGTTAAGGCGCTGCAACAATCACTTCCACTTTTGCTGTTAATCGCACTGCCTTGTAACCTGCTTTATGCCGCCACTATGAGTGGAATAATTCCAGCCTTTTTAAAGGGGTTGAGTTTTCTCGGATTCATCGCAATCGGTATTGGAGCCCCAGCGCTATCGGCGGTGTATCTGTACTTAACCATTCTGGGGGCCCGACGTTTCAGCATGCCTTTATACTTTGTGCTGGCCGGTCGGAACTCCCTGTCGACCTACATTTTGCAAGGGGTCTTATGCGGCTTTATATTCGGCGGGTACGGTCTTCAACTATTCAACCAGTTTGGGCTTCTACTGCTGATACCTGTTTCGATTGTGATCGGTGTTTTGTCCATGCTGCTAGTAGGCGGCTATGCCAGAATGTTTGGTCGAGGCCCCCTGGAGCCTGTATTACGCAGGATCAGCGGAAAGATGTAATGGGGTCAGCAGAAAAGGGGTCAGTACCCTTTTCTGCTGACCTTTCTTACGCCCTCTGGGCTCGGGCGGCGTGCAGCTTTTTGTAGCTGTCGATCAGGCGCAAATGTTTGTCCAGCCCTTCCAGTTGCATATTGGTGGGTGTCAGGCCGTGGAAACGCACTTCACCTTTAACCGACCCCACCACGGCTTGCATTGTCTGCTCGCCGAACATGCGGGACAGGTTGGGCAGGAAGTCTTCCAGGGACAAGCTGTCATCCAGGAGGATTTCCAGCACCGCATTCACAGCACGGTAAAACAGCCCGCGTTCAACCGTGTTGGTGTTGTATTGCAGGAAATGCTCTACCCGCTCCAGCGCTTCTTCATGTTGTTGCAGTGCCAGATGGATCAGCAGTTTCAGTTCAAGAATGGTTAACTGACCCCACTCGGTATTTTCATCAAACTCAATACCGATCAGGGTGATGATGTCCATGTACTCATCCTGCTGGCTTTCTTCTAGGCGCTCCAGCAGATCAGCCAGTTGCGGATCGCTCAGGCGATGCAGGTTAAGAATGTCTTCACGGAATTCCAGCGCCTTGTTGGTGTTATCCCAGACCAGGTCATCCACCGGATACACCTCGGAATAACCCGGCACCAGAATACGACAGACCGGTGCACCAAGGTCGTCATGCACGGCCATGTACACCTCCTGCCCCATCGCTTCGAGAATACCAAACAGGGTTTCAGCTTCCTGCTGATTGCTTCCAGTGAAATCCCACTCGCAGAAATCATAGTCAGCCTTGTCGCTAAAAAAGCGCCAGGAGATCACCCCGGACGAATCGATAAAATGCTCAACAAAGTTATTCGGCTCGGTCACCGCCAGACTGTTAAAGGTCGGTGGCTGGAAATCGTTGAGCCCTTCAAAGCTGCGCCCTTGCAATAGCTCAGTCAGACTGCGCTCCAGCGCCACTTCCAGACTTGGATGGGCACCGAAGGACGCAAACACCCCACCGGTACGCGGATTCATCAGGGTGACACAGGCCACCGGGAACTGACCACCGAGCGAGGCATCTTTCACCAGCACCGGAAAGCCCTGTGCTTCCAGCGCTTCGATGCCTTCCAGAATACCCGGATACTGCGCCAGTACGGCTGGCGGCACATCCGGCAAGGCCAACTCTTCTTCAATAATCTGACGCTTCACCGCGCGCTCAAAAATCTCCGACAGACACTGCACTTGCGCTTCATACAGGGTGTTCCCGGCGCTCATACCGTTGCTGAGATAGAGGTTTTCGATCAGATTGGAGGGGAAATACACCACCGCCTCATCTGACTGGCGCACAAACGGCAAGGCACAGATGCCCCGCGCCTTATTGCCGGAATTGGTATCGATCAGATTGGAGCCACGCAGCTCATCATCCGGGTTGTAGATCGACAGGCAATAGTCATCCAGCAGTCCTTCAGGCAGCGCATCACCCGGCCCCGGCAGAAACCATTTCTCATTCGGATAGTGCACAAATTCACTGTTGGCGATCTCTTCACCGAAGAACTGATCGTTATAGAAGAAGTTACAACTCAGACGCTCAATAAACTCACCCAGCGCCGAACAGAGCGCACTCTCCTTGGTCGAGCCTTTGCCGTTGGTAAAACACGTCGGCGAGGCCGCATCACGAATATGCAGCGACCAGACATGCGGTACCAGATTGCGCCAGGACGCGATCTCAATCTTCATGCCCAGATCGGCCAGAATCGCCGTCATATTGGCAATGGTCTGTTCCAGCGGCAGATCCTTACCCTCTATATAGGTGCTGGACTCGCCTTCCGGCTTCACCATCAGCAGCGCCTGTGCATCTTCATCCAGACTCTCAACCGTTTCGATCTCAAACCCCGGGCCCATCTGCACCACTTTTTTCACGGTACAACGATCAATCGAACGCAAAATCCCTTCACGATCCTTATCCGAGATACTTTCCGGCAACTCCACCTGAATCTTGAAAATCTGGTTATAGCGGTTTTCCGGATCGACAATATTGTTCTGCGACAGACGGATATTTTCCGTCGGAATATTGCGCGCCAAGCAGTAGACCCGCACAAAATAGGCCGCACACAAGGCAGACGATGCCAGAAAATAATCGAAGGGGCTGGGCGCCGAACCATCACCCTTGTAGCGAATCGGCTGGTCGGTGATGACGGTGAAGTCGTCAAACTTGGCTTCAAGTCTGAGATTGTCGAGAAAATTAACTTTGATTTCCATGAACGGGGTACCGGATAGGTGTGAATGCATTTGAAGGGGGAAATGATAACATATCTTCCTTTTTGAATGCCCTTACGTGAGTGTGATGAAGTGAAGCCGCTGCCAATCGACGATGTATTACCTGCCCTGCGCCAGTCGCTAGCGCAACCGGGTGCGGTGTTGCTCAGTGCGGCACCGGGCACAGGCAAAACCACGCGTGTGCCGCTGGCGCTATTGGACGAGCCTTGGCTGAATGGGCAGCGGATAGTGATGCTGGAGCCTCGGCGCATCGCGGCACGTCATGCAGCGCAGTTTATGGCGCAGCAACTGGGTGAATCGGTCGGGCAGCGCGTCGGCTATCGCATTCGTCTGGATACCCGCGTGAGTGCGCAGACCCGTATTGAAGTGGTGACCGAAGGCGTGCTGACGCGGCTGTTGCAGGATGATCCAGAGCTTAGCGGTATCGGGCTGGTGATCTTTGATGAATTCCACGAGCGCAATCTGCATGCTGATCTGGCCTTGGCGCTGACGCATCAATGCCAGCAACTGTTACGCCCCGATCTGCGTCTGCTGATCATGTCAGCCACGCTGGATGAACAGACACTCACCGAGGCGCTGGATGCCCCCTTACTGGTGAGCGAGGGACGGAGTTTTCCGGTCGATATTCACTATCAGCCGCTGCAGAATGCCAATCAGTCCATGACCGAACACACCGCTCGGGTGATACGCCAGGCGCTGCAGCATGCCGGTGATATGCTGGTGTTTCTGCCGGGTGTCCGCGAGATTAAACAAGTGCAGCAGGCACTGAGCGACCTGCCGCCAACGACTCATATCTTACCGCTGCACGGCCAGTTGAATGATACCGAGCAGAAAGCCGCCCTCACCCCCGCACCAAGCGGTCAGCGTAAAGTGATTCTGGCAACCAATATCGCCGAGAGCTCGCTGACGGTCGACGGGGTGCGCATCGTGGTGGACTCCGGTCTTGAGCGGCGCAGTGTGTTTCATCTGTCCAGCGGCCTGAATACCCTGACCACCCGCCAGATCTCCCGTGCGTCGGCCACCCAGCGCTGTGGCCGTGCCGGACGTCAGGCACCCGGTGTCTGTTACCGTCTGTGGCCGCAGCAACTGCATGAACGCCTGGATGCCCATATCCGCGCCGAAATCCTCGACACTGACCTCGCCCCGCTACGGCTGACCTTACTGCAGTGGGGCGCCGAAGCCGATGAACTCTTCTGGCTGACACCGCCCCCCAGCGCCGCCCTGCAACAAGCTGGTGATCTGCTCGGGCAACTGGGCATGCTGAATGCCGAAGGCAGCGGTCTTAGCGACCATGGCAACGCCTGCGCCCGACTGGGGATCGAGCCGCGCTGGGCACACGCACTGTTATCGGCGCATGCGCTGGGACATGGCCAGCACGCCTGCACCCTGGTGGCACTGATACAGGAATGGCCCGCCACCCGACGCGGCAGCGATGATCTGCTCAGACTACTGACCCAGGCCAAACAGCAGCGCACGATCTGGCAGCAACGCATTCAGCCCCTGGCACAGAACCTCTGGCGCACCCTGCAAGGCATTACGCCAGAAGCCAGCCGCACGGACATTAATGCAGACGACCTGCCTGCCCTGCTGCTGGCACTGGCCTTTCCAGATCGCATCGCCAAACGCCGCGATCAGCGCGACGGCTTTCTGCTCAGCAATGGCCGAGGTGCCGAATGCAGCCTGGAATCGGATCTCCCCCAGGCCGACTGGCTCGCTTGCGCCGACCTGAGCGTTCACCCGCAACGCACGGTAATACGCCTGGCGGCCGAACTCTCTGCCAGCACCTTAGCCTCACTGGAGCTGATCGCGCCACAACTCTTTAGCGAACGTACCGAAATCGGCTGGCAAGACTCAGGACAGTTCATCGCCCAACGCCATCAACAACTCGGCCAGATACGCCTACGTAGCCAACGCCTGCCGAAGCTAAGCGCCGAACAATGGCAAACCGCCTGGCAAGACACCATCCAGCAACAAGGCCTCAACTGCCTGCCCTGGACAGACGATGCCCTCAACCTGCGCGCACGTATGGCGCTGATGCACCAACATACCGGCACACCCTGGCCAGATGTCAGCGATACCGCGCTGTTACACAAGGGACTCGACTGGCTACTGCCCTACCTGCACAACGCCCGACACCAACGCGACCTGGACAAAGTCGATACCCACAGCGCCCTGCGTAACCTGCTCAGTTGGGAACACCAGCAACAACTGGATAAACAGCTACCGACCCACCTGAGCGTACCCAGCGGCTCACGCATCGCCATCGACTACACCCAACAACCACCGGTACTGGCAGTCAAACTCCAGGAAATGTTCGGCTACCAGGACCAACCCAGTGTTCTAAACGGCAAAGTCCCGCTACTCATCCACCTGCTCTCCCCCGCACGCCGCCCGCTGCAAGTCACCGCCGACCTGCCCCACTTCTGGCGAAACGCCTATACCGAAGTCCGCAAAGAAATGCGAGGCCGCTACCCAAAGCATCCCTGGCCTGAAGACCCGCTCAGCGCTGAAGCCACCCGTTTGACTAAAGCCGCCTTGCAACGCCGCAGCGGTCCTGTTTAAATCACACACAGACAATCAGGGAACACTTACTGCTGTGATGGTGCACGGGCCGGGCGGTAGCGTGTCTGGGGGTATGCATTTTCTTCTTTTTTACGCTGGCAGGAGGCTGTTGAAGCGCTTCACACGCTTACTACCTTTTTCTAGTGCTCCGTGTTGAGCTGGATACCTTTTAAGGAAATGTGCTGAATGGCTTACATGAAAAAGTCTATTCATATCAAGTCACTAGAAAATTTATTGACCAATACCAAGTTATAAAGGTATACCCTCTAATAAATATTATGAGGTCGAAGACCTCATTAACAGACTGTTATGTGTCCTGACCGACAGGCCGCGAGGAAATAGATGAGACGAATCGGAATTCTGAAAGCAGAGCGACTAGTAGATTTGCTCAACTGGATAGGCTTTCCAGCTGTAACCCTCTACGTTGTCTGTATGTTCATATTTCCTTGGATAGACGGTCGTGGTGAGTGGACCCATGTTCAGGATGTTTGGAATCGTTGGCAAGGTCTAAATGTAGGAATGCTTGCTTTTATTTCAAGTATCACTGCTTTCAATATTTCAAGGTTCAATGCAGAAAAACAAAGAGAGCGAGAGTTTCTTGCTTCAAAGGCGTTTCTTCCTGCAGCTCTGAGTGAATTGGTTTCCTATTTTAAGGAATCAGCATCGGTGTTTATCGCTGGATGGGAATTGGCGCCTGGTCAGCAACCAAACATCGTTCTGCCGATATTGCCGGGCGAATATAAAGTGGTATTCGGAAATTGCATTAGACATGCTGAACCTGAGGTAGGCGAGTACTTGTCAAAAATACTTGTCAAGCTGCAAGTGCATGATGCTAGGGTAAGAGATTTCATTAATCGGATGCATGATGAGAGTGATGTAAGCCCAGAAAAGCATAATTTGATTTCGTATTTCTACCGGCTTGGTGAACTCCACGCATTGGCTGGGAAGCTATTTGATTATGCAAGAAACTTGCAGGAGTTTGATTCTTCACCGCTCGAATGGGAAGATTTCCGAAATGCTTATGGAAACTTGGATATTTGGGTGGACGAAATCAGGATTGATGACCAAATGAATCTTGAAGCGTTTACTAAACGGGCAATTGATCGTGCAAATACAGACACATAACAAAGCGCATCAATTCGCGCCTGTCGGCGCCGGACGTCAGCTTCGCTGCCGCCGTTGTGCGCGGCGTTATTAAGCCCTGCTAGCCTCGATGTTAAATTTAAGGATTGAATATATGGCTCTTGAACACACTAAGGCAAAATTCTGGAAGTGCGCATTACAAGTAAATCCTGCAAGTTATATAAAGTACCGAGGGAAAAATCAGGGTATATCAGAAGATGACTATAATCAGAAACTATTAGAAGTCTGCCTTGAGGAATCAATAAAGGTTGTGGGAATAGCCGATCATGGCAATGTTGATTCTGTTGTAAAAATCAAAGAAACTTTTAATGCACAAGGAGTCATCGTATTTCCAGGGTTTGAAATTGCATCTAGTGAGAAAATACATTTAGTTTGTTTATACCCAGAAGATACAAGTCTTCAGACTTTAAATAATTATTTATATGAGTTTGATATAGATAGTTCTGATGGTACAAAACCATCAACTAAAAGTGCAGACTTCATTCTGTCTACAGTTAAAGATAAAGGTGGCTTTGTGTATGCTGCACATTGCACAGATGACAGCGGGGTTTTAAAACAAAAATTAAACAATATTTGGAAAAATCCGAATTTACATGCTGCACAAATCCCTACTTCATTAGAAGCACTGAAAGAACAAGGTGATCAAGCAAATCACCAGATCCTTCTAAATAAAAACCCTGATTATAAGCGTGAAAAAAATATTGCGATTATAAATGCTAAAGATATAGAAGACCCTGAAACATTAAGAAAAGAAAATGCGACTTGCTTGGTTAAAATGTCAACGCCCTGCTTTTCCTCATTTAAACTAGCGTTTTCAGATTCTGAATCCCGTGTTCGCCTTAACTCTGATATTAAAGAGAAATATTACTCTAGAATAGAGTCGGTTAGGTTTGTTGGTGGGTTTCTCGATGGCATTCATATCAACTATTCCGAGCATTTAAATGCTTTAATAGGTGGCAGAGGAACAGGTAAATCGACTTTAATAGAGGCAATTCGCTATGTTTTAAATATTGAACCTATTAGTAAAGAAACAAAAGCACAACACCTTAAAGTTATAAAGCAGAATCTTGGTTCAGGGTTCGCTGAATTGACTGTCAAGTCAGCAGTAAAGCATGGGAAATTGTATAAAATATCAAGACGCTATGGTGAATCCCCGATAGTAAAAGATGAAAGCGGATCTGTTTCTACTTTTTCTCCTAGAGACTTATTACCTAATATTGAAATATTTGGTCAAAATGAAATTCATGAAATCGCCAAAGAATCAAGTGAGCAACTAAAAGTAGTAGAGCGATTTCTAAATACAGATAAAATTGAGCAAGAGTCAGGTATTTCAACAGTTAAAGAGTCGTTAGTTACAACAAGAAATAATATCGCTGATTTAACATCTAGCGTCTCTAGCTTAGAATCTGATGTGGAAGACTTGAAGGCTCACGAGGAAGATGAAAATAGGTATAAAGAGCTTGGAATAGACCAGCAATTGAAACTATTACCAATCGTTGAGTCGGAAAGAAGTACTTTCAAAACGGTTGCAGAAAAGATGGACACGTTAAAGAAAGCACTAAAAGAGTTCTCTGAATCTATTCCATGCGGTGACTTTATTACCGAAGAGTCGATTAAGGGATTTCCCGACAAAAAAATATTTGAAAACGCTAAATTAGCATTGTCAGAATTAAAAGATAACATCAATAAATCTATTGCAAAAATAGAATTGGATTCAGAAAGTTCTCAGCAGAAGATAGATCTACTTGATAAAGAACTTCAAGAAAGCATAGAGAAACAAGAAGACTCCATCACTAAAGAGTTTAAAAAATTGGCTCCTGTTGAAGGTTTAACTGGAAAACAAATTGGTGAACAATATCGGGATTTAATTAAAAATATTGAGAGATTAAAACCCAAGCGTGCGGAACTTGTAACTGAACAAGGTAAGCTGGACAAAGAAATAGCTAAGAGACAGACTCTACTGTCTGAGTTGTCCGAGAAAAAAACCAACAGAGCTACAGCTTTTGAAAATGGCGTAAAACAGCTAAATAGAAAATTAAAGGGCAATATAAAAGTAAATTACTCAGCAGAAAAAGATAGGCTGGGATTAATAAAACTTATCGTAAGTTATCATTTACCTGATGTCGCTGAGGGAAGACTTTCTTGGATGAAAGGTGTAGAGGAGTTCTCGGCACCTCTATTCGCAGAGACTATCAAGAAAGGAGCGGATGCTTTATTAGAGAAAAATTGGGGTATGACTTTTACTACCGCTGATAGATTATCAAAAATCAGCAATAAGCAAATAATGGAAATTGAAGAATTTAAGATCGATGATTTGGTTGGTATTGAGTTGAATGTTTCGAGCAGTGATGAGCCTTTATATAAAAAACTTGATTCATTATCAACAGGCCAACAGTGTACAGCCTTATTGCACATGCTCTTACTTGATAACCAAGATCCTCTACTTTTAGATCAACCGGAAGATAATCTCGACAACGCATTTATTGCAGAACGAATTGTTACCCAAGTGCGAGATGCCAAACTAACCAGACAGTTTATTTTTGCTACACATAATGCAAATATACCTGTTTTTGGTGACGCTGAATGGATTGGAGTTTTGGAATCAACGAATGAAAATGCAACTTTGCCCATTCAAAATCAAGGTTCAATAGATCAGCCAAATATTCAAAACCTTGCTGCTAAAATTCTTGAAGGTGGTGAAGACGCATTTAATCGAAGAAAAGAAAAATATGGTTTTAAGTAAGGGCCAAATAACAAGGCATTTAAACGGAACTAAAACAGTTGGTTAGGTTCCGCTTCGCTCCACATTATAACCAACAATTTTAGTCCGCTTAATGCGGTGTTGAGACTGTCGGAAAAGTCCCCCAGCCCTTGGCTGGTGGCACAGTGTTCCGCTAAAATCACTGAATCGAATTTGAGATCAGAGGTGGCAAGGGATGGCGCGGTACAAGCACTACGATTACAACCAGACCAAGATGATTCCGCTACGTTTCGCGGATCAGATCCAACCTGGCACCTTTGAATATACGCTGAACCACGTAGTGGATAATGATCTCGATCTCAGCGTGTTTGAATCCCGCTATCGCAATGACGTCAACGGTGCTCCGGCATACGATCCGGCAATTCTGCTTAAGGTGGTGTTATTCGCTTACTCCCGAGGTATCACCAGTAGCCGCAAGATCGCTCAGGCATGTCGAGAGAATGTGATTTTCATGGCGCTGTCGGCTGACAGCCAACCTCATCACAGCACGATTGCTGACTTTATCTCCCGCATGGATGAAGTGATCGCGCCGCTGTTTACACATGTTCTGATGGTATGTGATGGGCTCAACCTGATTGGTCGGGAAATGTTTGCCATTGATGGCTGCAAGCTACCCTCCAATGCCGCCAAAGAGTGGAGTGGTACACGAGTCGAATTAAACCGTAAACAAGCCAAGATAGACCGTGCGGTTTCACGCATGATGACCGCGCATCAGCAAGGTGATCGTCAGGATCAACCGCCTGAAATCCTCGCCCGAGAACAGGCTCAGATTGAGAAACTTGAAAAGGTCTCTGCCAAGATAAAAAAGTACTTGGCGACCGCGCCTGAACGGCTCGGTCAGCGTGGTACTCCAGTAAAAGGAAATATCACTGACCCAGATAGTGCCAATATGAAGCTGATCTATCGCTTGGGCATCGATGGCTACATTGCCGATAACCAGTTCCGTAAACGCGATCCATGCTTTGCTGAATCCGTAACCTTCAAGACAGCGAAGGCGCAACGGCGTAAAGAACGTGGTGGCCAGGTAGCACAACGCTTCACACCCGCTGAGTTTGATTATGATCCGCTGACTGAAACCTGCCGTTGCCTCGCGGGCCAGCCTATGTGGTGCGATGAAGCAATGCGGCTGCTTGCGACGTTAGCGCCTTGAGGGCAGTGCATGGTGATTGGCTTCTGCAAACTTTGCCAAAACGAACGAGAGCTGCGCCGATCGCATGTCATTCCGAACGGAATATTTAAACGTATATTTCGTGAAAACGGCGGTAAAGCAATAACCTTTAGCGATGATGAGTCATCGTGGGTCGAGTACAGTTCGGATAGCTGGTGGGAGCCACTGCTTTGCGAAGAGTGTGAAGGCCGAATAAATAGAAGCTACGAGCAGTATGCGCTGGCTGCACTACGCAATTCCCTGCGGAGCGTGGCTGTACAAAGAACGGATAAAGGCATTGCATTTAGGTCGGTCGACACCGTTAGGCTTCAGCTGTTTATGGCTTCGGTGATGTGGAGGGCTGCCGTGTCCACCTTGCCGGTCTACTCAAAAGTGCATTTGCCACCGATGTGGGAGAGAGAAATACGAGAGTGCCTCCTAACCCAGAAGAAAATCCGCTCATCGCTGGTAAGCATAAGAGTATCCCGGCTAAGCGATAGTACGCCTAATGGCTTCTCGTTGGAATCGTTGAAGAGTGTCATTATTTCGCCGTTGTTCAGAGACCACGGGAGGAATTACTCATTCTGCTTCATAGTAGAAGGATTCTTTTTGGAGGTGTTCGTGCCTGGGCTGAAACTACGGGAACGAAACAAGCCGGGAGTGTTAAGGGCTGGACAACACTCTTTGTTCGCTAGATACCTGGATGTTTTTGATATCCTAGAGCTGGTGAAGCTAATGGTATCCGGATATGGTAGTTACATTGAAGGCCGGTCGAGAATTTCGCGCTAACAAAGCCATCCAATCAACGCTCGTACCGTACCTTGCGCGATTGATAGCTGGCGTTAGAACACAAGGAAAAACATGACCAATCCAGAGATCTTGAAAGAGGAGCTTAAATCTCCCGAATACTTTGAGCTGCTACATCGACATGAAGTCATGTGGCGTTCCTTGGGCATTTTTTTGTCTTTTTGCAAGATGAACTTCAGTCGTGCTGGCGACATAGCAGTGCGACACTTTTTCCTTCGAGTATTGGATGATTTTCTTCAATCTGTGGTGGCCATAAACTATCTATGCCGAGAAGGCATACACCACACATGCCGGAGGGAGCTTCGTTATCTACTTGAACTGTCAGTAAAAGCCTGCTTGATTAGTCAGAAATCTGAGGCGTCCGAGTTAGAATTCGAAGAACAGATTGAAGAGCACAAGAAAATTCTTAAGAAATCTGAATTCAACTTGATAAATTCCATTCAGTTTAAGCTGTTTACTGAGCAATCTGCCGAAGAGTTTAAAAGAGATGTAAAGAGGATGTACGGTGTATTATCGGCGTACTCACATTCAACACCATTCCAAGTTTCTGAGCGACTAGGTCGCGAAAACGCAGGAAAAGCCATTGGCTATGAAGGAACGGAAGAACTTCGCGACCTAAATGAACACGCGCAACTAACATACTCCTACATTGCCACCCTATTAGCGCATGCCCTTGAAGAGTGGGTTTTGGGAGACTTTCTAGTCGAGAGCAATGGGGAAAGAAATCCATGGCACTTTAGAAAAAGTAAATATATTGCCATGCTCGATGAACGTTTCGATTACAAGCATGAGCGTCAGGAAAATTTACAAAGAATTAAATCCGATAGGCTAGCGGATATTGAGTTCTAACGATGCCTTGCAGCCGACCCATGTTCCGCTACTTCCCTTCAGTCATTCGCTCCAAGTTGTCGGCTAAAGGCAGGCGTTATACAGTAGCGCCAAATCACAGGGGGTATATGAATGCCATATGAGCTTGAAAATAGATTAGTCATTGGGGTCGCATCAAGCGCGGTCTTTGACCTTAGTGAGTCCGACGCAGTTTTCCGAAGCGATGGCGAAGAGGAGTACCGAAAATATCAAGAGAAGAATCTGGACGTCCCGCTACCAAAGGGTATCGCCTACCCATTTATCAAACGCCTTCTCGCGCTAAACGACCTCGATTCGTCTGATCCACTGGTTGAAGTGGTATTACTCTCGCGTAATGACCCAGACACTGGGCTGCGCGTCATGAAAACCATTGAACACTATGGATTAGGAATGACTAGAGCGATATTCATGCAGGGGCGCTCCCCATACGAGTACATTCCAGCCCTCAACATTGCCTTGTTCCTATCCGGCCATAAACCAGATGTCGAAGCTGCTATTAGCTTAGGGCATCCTGCGGGACAAGTTCTCGATTCAAAGTTCGACGATGACGAGAATGACAAGACACTTCGCATTGCGTTCGACTTCGATGGAGTCCTTGCGGGAGACGAGTCCGAGTCAGTTATGCAGGCGTCCGGCCTCACGGCCTTTCATGATCATGAGGTCAAGAACGTCATGCAGCCCCATAATCCGGGGCCGCTTAAGGAATTTTTGGTCCGCATTTCAAAGATCCAGTCAGCTGAAGAGTCGTACAAGAAACAGAACCCTGACTATGAGAACCGAATTCGCGTTTCTATCGTCACGGCTCGTAACGCGCCATCACACGAACGAGCCCTAAAAACTCTGAAGAGCTGGGGCGTAATGGCTAATGACGCATTTTTTCTAGGCGGCATTGAAAAGGGCCGAGTCTTAGGTGTACTCAAGCCTCACATATTCTTCGATGATCAGCCCGGTCACCTTAAGTCTACGAGTGCTGTTGTTCCGTCAGTCCACATTCCGTTTGGTGTTACCAACCAAGCCTAGGACAGCATCAGACTAATCTGTCGTCTAGCAATTCGTTCAGCCGACTCCTAGACTTCCCCCAGTGTAGCGGTTAATGATCTCGATCTCAGCTTGTTCAAATACCGCTATCAATATTACGTCAACCGACGTGATGATCTTAACCTGATTGGCCGGGAAATATTTACCATTGTTTGCAATAAGCTACCCTCTAATGCAGCACAATAGTGAAGCAGTACACACTGCTGAATTAAACCATTAACAAGCCAAAACAAATAAGCTATTAATTGAATAAGGAAATCAAGTGGATATATCCAACATAATACTCAATAGCATTTTACAAGTCTGGTATATCATACCATTTTTAATTCTCGTAGCGACTTTAAAAAGCCGCTGGTTTAAAGGGATATTTGGTGAGTTTCTGGTCAACAAGCTATTAGCTTCATTACCAAAAACAGATTACACGCTAATAAAAAATGTTACGCTTCCCACCGACGATGGTACAACTCAAGTAGATCATATTGTAGTTTCAAAGTTTGGCATCTTTGTTATCGAAACAAAGAATATGAAAGGCTGGATATTTGGCTCACCCCATCAGAAGCAATGGACGCAAAAGATATACAGGCACACGACCAAGTTTCAAAATCCATTGCATCAAAACTACAAACATGTCAAAACACTGGAGTCTGTTTTAGGCTGCAACCCTGAATTCATCCACTCGTTAATTGTGTTTATTGGTGATAGCACGTTCAAAACTGAGATGCCCGACAACGTTACCTATGCGCGTGGCTGTCTAAACTACATAAACCGGTTCAATGATGCTGTTATGTCAAACGCTGAGGTGGATGGCATTATCGAGTCTCTCAATGCCATCAAGCTGAGACCTGGCCTGGTAACCGACTTTAAGCATCGTAAGCATGTGCAGGAAATTGTTGCTAGTAAAGTGAATGAGCAGACTTGTCCTCGTTGTGGTTCTGACATGATAATCAGGGAAACCAAGCGTGGCGCTAATGCGGGTCAACAGTTCTGGGGTTGCTCTGCGTTTCCGAAATGTCGATCAGTGGTAAAATTCGACACTACCAAAGCGCTTTAACCCGATAAGGAGATCAGTCAAAAATGGACGACTCAAAACAAAAAATAGCCTTATTCATCGATGCCGATAACGCCCCTGCCAATAAGTTTGAAGACGTTCTCAGCGAAGTGGCGAAATATGGTGTGGTCACAATTCGGAAAGCTTATGGCAACTGGAAGGCCCCTACTCTGAAGCCTTGGGAAGATCTGTTACACGAGTATGCGATTCAGCCAGTGCAGCAGTATGATCTGACCAAGGGTAAAAACGCCTCTGATATTGCGCTGGTGATTGATGCCATGGATGTGATGTACACCAAAAACATCGATGTCATGTGCTTTGTGTCATCAGACTGTGATTTCACCCCAATGGTCACGCGTGCCCTTGCTGAAGGAAAAGTGGTGCTGGGGTTTGGTGAACGTAAGACCCCTGCCCCTTTTGTGAATGCCTGTTCCAAGTTCCTGTTTTTAGATCAGGAGCAAGAGCAGAAACAGAACGGTACGTCACAGTCCAAATCGAAGAACATTAACTCCAATACCAAGCTTATCAGCTTACTGCGTCAGGCAATCGAAGCCACCGAAGAAGACAATGGCTGGGCGGCGCTGGGGCCGGTGGGCTCGCATATTTCCAACAAAACCTCGTTTGATACCCGCAACTACGGTTTTAAGAATCTAAGCAGCCTGTTCAAGGCGAGCGATCTGTTTGAGCTCAAGCGCGGACCGGGAAATTCTTACCTGGTCAGGGACGCGCGCAAGAGTAAATCAGCTTAGTGCATCCCTTCTGTCGTGCGCGAAGCTGCTGGCAGCTGGGGTGATTTCCCTGAGCTTGAGGATATCCGGGGAGAAGCACACACCGATATCAAGCGGGAAAACCTGTAAAGCTACAGGTAGAAAACTGGTATTAGCCCGCATTTCAGTTACAACAGCGAGGAATCAGCCTGGACTATAATTCGCGAATTGATTCACGCACCATTTCGGGGTTGTCTACCATCACTTATCTTCTTATAAAAATATTTACGACAAGTGCTTTCATCCAGCCGTTTAAGGACAAAGACTAAAACTCCAATCACAGTCACTGCAAATACAATTCGTCCCCAAAAAATAGTCATGAAGTCTGCACCAATCAACAGAATCAGTAGCGTGTCTTCAATCAAGCTATGAAGCAGGTTGAGCAACATCATGGCGACGAAAATATCCCGTGGGGAAATGTGTCCTCGTTTTGCTTCATTAATAAGCAAACCGCCACCAAAAGAAACGCCTAGCGTGATACCCACAATCGTCAGGTTTGTTGCTTCTCGGCTAATACCAAGCACAGACAAAATCGGCCTGAGCAATATTGCCATCAATTTTTCGATACCAAGCCATTTTAACAATCGTAAAAATGTCATTAATGCAGCAATCACCACAAAAATCATCGCAAGGCTTTTAAGCTGATCGATTGTCCAAACCAAATAACTTGGATCACTGACTGGCGCATGTCGCCAAATCACTTCAGCAGGCGTATTTAGTAGATCTCCGCCTTGGTATATTTGATGCAAAATCCACCCCATCAACAAACTACCACCAATGCGAATTATCAGTGTCATAGCAATCCCAACGCCTGCTTTTTTAGCAACGGCTACTTCGATAGGAAGTGAATGAGCAAGCAACATCAAAGTGCCAAGAATCGAGACTTGAGCAACGGTTAAATCCGTGTCAATACTCATAAATATCACGAGTCCAGCGTATATATTGGTAACAAGCGTGGTTGCCCACACCAAGCCCAATTCGCTAGGCAAGCCGACCAGCGACATGACAGGACTCAGCCATTGGCTCAGTAGCTCGATGCCACCAAACTCTTCAACAACCTTGATCACGATGATCATCGGAATCATGATCTTATACAGCGTCCATGTGACATCAAAGATCTCTTTCCAGAGTCCATTCAATAAAAGCCCAACCCAATGATAGTTTCGTTTATTCACTTCTCTTTCTCCAAACAGCCTATGGAGGAAGTGTATTGAGATGACAAGAAATATGCCGATCAATTTAATGATTGAAAATATCGAATATTTTTAATATAAAAACCATTAGGAAATTTTTAACCAAAAAAGCATTATTGTGAGAAATTTATGGAATTAGACAAGATAGACCGAAAAATCCTGGCCATCTTGCAGCGTAATAATCGTATCGCAAACGTTGAGCTGGCCGAAGAAGTGGGACTATCGCCTCCAGCTTGCCATAAAAGAGTAAAACGACTGAGAGATGAAAACGTTATTGTGGGTGATGTTTCTCTTGTGAACCCAGAATTAACCGGCAACAAACTGACATTACTGGTTTCGGTCGAAATGGAGCGAGATCGAAAGGATCTGTATGATGCCTTTAAGCGCGTCATTAGCCAGGCACCAGAAGTAAGGCACTGTTACCAAATAACGGGCAACTACGATTTTATGATGGTCGTCACTGTACCGGATATTCAGGCTTACGAAAGCTTTGTCGATAGAGTACTTCACACAGAAGCCAACATCCGAAAATTCCAAACCTCGGTATCACTTCGAACCGTGAAGTCCTCAGCAGAGATTCCTTTAGGTCAATAAAAATGGCAATGCATAGCCCTTCGCACCCAGGCCGAAATCTGGCAGCGCTGAGTTCTGGATGACCATGCAAGCCAATTATGATCTATTCCAGCTTTGCCAAAGCCTGGCGCGGCTTAACGCTTGATCTTATAAGCCACCACATAATCCCCTATCGTCGTGCCGACGGAGCCATGTCCACCGGCCACCTGCACCACCATCTGCTCACCCTGGCTGTTCAGATAGGTCATCGGCGTGGCTTGTCCGCCTGCTGGAAGACGAGCCTGCCACAGTTGCTCACCGGTAGACAGATCATAAGCCCGCAGGTAGTCGTCTACCGTCGCCGCCAGGAAGACCACGCCGCCTTCGGTGATGATCGGGCCGCCTATGCCGGGCACGCCCATTTTGATTGGTAACGGCAGCGGTGTCATATCACGGATGGTGCCGTTCTTATGCTTGTAGGCGATTTCTCCGGTTTTCAGATCCACCCCGGCGACAAAGCCCCAGGGCGGTTGCTGACAGGGTACGCCCAGGGGTGACAGGAAGGGCCGCATATCGACGGCATAGGGTGCGCCTTCATTTGAATTAATACCCTGCTCCCCTTGATTGGTCGCGCCCATATCAGAGCCATCTTTCTCGACCAACTGCTGGATGAAGCCCAGATAGAGTGGCATGCCGAACATCACCTGACGTTTCGGGTCCACAGCGATACCGCCCCAGTTGAACACACCAAAGTTACCCGGATAGACCAGCGTACCCTGAACCGATGGCGGCGTGTACTGGCCTTCATAACGCAGTGACTTGAACTGAATCCGGCACCACATCTGATCCAGCGGTGTTGCGCCCCACATCTCCTTCTCTGTCATGGGTGGCGGACGGAAGGTCAGCGCCGAGATAGGCTGTGTCGGTGCCGCATGATCCAACTGTAAGCGCCGCTAAATCCGCACCTTGACTCTAATCGTATTGCGCCACTTTTTTCGGAATTTTCTCCATCGATACATT
>NZ_JBLXDN010000017.1:0-86015 GCF_048264025.1 Nitrincola sp. | reverse complement strand
ATTCAACCAGACGTAATTTTTAAAGAGCAATTGCGACAGAATATAAGCGGGTGTTGCAGTTAATAGTTGAATTCAGGGTTAATAAAGCATCGAGCTGATTAATGTAATGATCTCGGTGCTTTATTTGCACACACTTAGAACAAACCATCCCCATTATGGTGCTAAACACCAAGCATTTTCTCTCCTGAACGCTTTTCATTATCGATTTTGTCAATAATGAATGATGTTTTAATATTCTATTGTATTTCAAATTGTTATTAGGTTTTATCACTCATCTTCACATGCTTTTTACGGGGTTTTTATTAGATCTGCTGTTCGAATTTAGAGTTTGGCATGATTTCTGCTACTGAAAACCTGACTAGGTAGTCAACTTTCATAATGGGCAGAGAGACAATTAAATGAAAAAAGCAAAAAAACTCTTAGCTGTTTCAGTCATGACTTTAACGGCAGGCGTAATAAGTGGGCAAGCACAAGCTTTTAACTGGTCGGATACCTTTATTGGCTATCGCTATGGTTCAGAGTTTACGGAACCTGGAAATACGAATGATATAAGAAAAAATGTGCTGACCTTGGGTCATGCCAGTGGCTACGATTATGGTCAGAATTTCTTTAATCTGGATATGCTGCAATCTGATAAAAAAGATGCTGCTTCAGGTAGTGATAATGGTGCTACAGAGTTCTATCTGACCTACCGTCATCAATTGTATATAAGCAAACTTCTTGATGCAGATTTTAGTTTCGGACCGGTTAAGGATGTAAGTTTAACAGCTGGATTTGATTTAAATACCAAAAATACCGCCTTTGCTCCCAGGAAACGTATGTTTGTTGTCGGGCCAACTTTTAAAATGGATGTTCCCGGTTTTATGGATGTGAGTTTTCTCGCAGCTTATGAGACCAATCACTGTGGGCTATCTGCCTGTGGAGCTCCAGGAAACACCAACGACATAGACTTTGATCCCTATTATTTGATGAGTATTGCCTGGGGGATTCCCTTCGAAATAAAGGGAGCACCTTTACGCTTTCAGGGCTTTGCGAACTTTATTAGCAGTAAGGGTGATAACAACTTCGGTAATGAAACCAAACCCGAGACATTAATTCGACCTGCATTGATGCTGGATGTTGGACGTTATGTGCTGGGCCGTGACAATACACTGCGTGTCGGTGTGGGCTACGAGTACTGGCGTAACAAATTTGGTAATCCTAGTGGCCCTGGCATAGATACAGATGCCTGGACACTTAATGCCCAGTGGCACTTTTAAACTAGAGGATGCTGATGATGAAAAGTGACTTAATCTACCCACTTGACTCACGGCCTGGAGTCAAAGCGTCAACCTTTGCGGCCATACAGCACGTGCTTGCCAGCTTTGTTGGTATTATCACACCCACATTAATTATTGGTGGGGTGCTGGGCCTGGGTGAGCATCTGCCTTACCTCATCAGCATGGCACTGTTTGTCTCTGGTGTTGGCACCTTTATTCAGGCACGTCGTGCCTGGGGAATAGGTGCCGGGATGATTTGTGTTCAAGGCACCAGTTTTGCGTTTTTGAGCGCCATACTGGCGGCTGGATTTATTGCAAAAAGTAAGGGGGGTGGTCCAGAGGATATTTTGGCACTGATTACCGGGGTGTGTTTTTTGGGTGCCTTTATTGAAATATTTATCAGTCAGATTTTGCACAAACTCAAACGCATCCTGACACCACTGGTAACCGGTATTGTCATTACCATTATTGGCATCAGCCTGATTCGTGTGGGTATGACTGACCTTGCCGGCGGTGTTAATGCGCCAGATTTTGGTAGTATTTCTAATCTGGCACTGGGGGGATTTGTTCTCATCACCATCATTCTGCTGAACCGCTCAGCAAATCCCTGGGTGAGACTGTCCTCCATCGTATTGGGTCTGGTGGCCGGATATGTGATAGCCGCCGTTATGGGACAGATCAGCTTTAGTCACCTGTCCAGTGTAAGTTTGTTGACTATCCCTATACCGTTTCAGTACGGTTTTGCATTTGATTTTAGTGCGTTCTTTCCCGTTGCGTTAATCTATCTGGTGACTGCCATCGAAACCAGTGGCGATATTACCGCCAACTGCATTATCTCCAAACAGCCGATTAAGGGTGATGAATATATAAAACGTATTCGTGGCGGGGTGTTGGCTGATGGGATTAACTCAATGATTGCGTCAGTATTTCATACCTTCCCCAATACAACCTTCAGCCAAAACAATGGTGTGATCCAGCTAACCGGCGTGGCCAGTCGCTATATTGGCTACTATGTTGCTGTGATTTTGATGATTCTGGGGCTTTTCCCCATCATTGGAGCCATACTGCAACAGATCCCCAAGCCAGTGTTAGGTGGCGCCACTCTGGTAATGTTTGGTACCGTGGCGGCGGCTGGCGTGAAAATTCTGGCAAATGAAACCCTGGATCGCCGCAATCTGTTGATTATGGCAGCTTCTTTCGGGATAGGGCTGGGTGTTTCCATGACCCCGGATTTATTGGCTGAGATGCCAGACCTGGTACGCAATATTTTCGGATCGGCCGTAACCTCGGGTGGTTTAACAGCCATATTGTTGAGCGTAATTCTGCCTGAAGAAACGTCAACTACTGAAATGGAGGTTGAATCAAAACTAGAGCAGTCTCCGACCTGAAATGGCTATTAGCGTGAGAGTTACTGAATGACCAGAAGCTTGTGGATTAAACAGCCGTTGGCGATGCATACCAACACATGTGCAGACAGTGAAGGCGGACTGGTTATTGATACGGATCAGGGAGTGATCCGGGAGGTAGTGGCTAGGGGGGCGTTGCCAAGTACTCCCTGTGATGCAGTGTTTGATGCCAGGCAACACGTGGTGTTGCCTGGCCTGATTAACACTCATCATCACTTTTATCAGACGCTGACACGTGCATTGCCGGCGGCATTGAATAAGCCCCTGTTTCCCTGGTTACAAACACTGTATCCGATTTGGGCCAGCTTGGATGAAAACATGCTGTTCAGTGCCACGGAACTGGCGTTATCTGAACTGCTGTTATCTGGGTGTACTACTGCGGCTGATCATCACTATGTATTTCCTGACCAATTAACCCAGGCCATTGATATACAGATGGATGCCGCCGAAAGTACCGGTATGAGGGTGACGCTGACACGTGGTTCCATGAGTCTTGGCGCCGCTGACGGAGGTTTGCCACCACAAAGCGTGGTGCAACAGGAAAGCCAAATTCTGGATGATAGTCTGCGATTGATCAAACGCTTTCATGACCCTGCAGTGGGCTCGAAGAGGCAGGTTGCGCTTGCGCCTTGTTCCCCATTTTCGGTAACCAGCGAGTTGATGAGTGAGTCAGCTAAATTGGCTGCAGAGTATACGATTCGTTTGCACACGCATCTTGCGGAAACACTGGATGAAGAGGCTTTTTGTCTGAAGCGATTCGGGATGCGTACTGTGGATTATCTTGAACATGTCGGATGGTTATCCGAACAGACCTGGTTGGCCCACGGTATACATTTCAATCAGGATGAGATTCAGCGTTTAGGAGCCGCTGGAACCGGTATTTGTCACTGTCCTTCCTCTAATATGATGTTGGCGTCCGGTATCTGTCCGGTGCTGGACCTGGAGCAAGCAGGTGCGCCGGTAGGTCTGGGGGTGGATGGTTCAGCATCGAATGATTGCTCCAATCTGATCACCGAAGCTCGACAGGCGATGTACCTTCAGCGCCTTAAGTATGGTGCCGAAGCGGTGTCTCATCTGGATGCTTTGCGCTGGGTGACTCAGGGCTCGGCCAGTTTGCTAGGACGACAGGATTTGGGGGTGCTAACGGAGGGGATGCAGGCTGATTTGGCGTTGTTTCGTCTGGATGAGCTGAGATTTTCTGGTAGTCATGATCCGCTGGCGGCGTTGTTATTATGTGGTGCGCACCGCGCCGATCGAGTGATGGTGGCTGGAAAGTGGCTGGTTGAAGAGGGCCGGCTGATACATAAGGATGAAGCCCGACTGCGTAGAGAACATCAGCAGCAGGCCGAATGCTTGGTAAACAAACTGTAATAGCCGTGTCATCAAGGCTGCTGGGTCCAACATCTATCCTGAGCTGAAGTTCAATATTAGCGTCAGGTGTATTATACTGCTGGCCCTATAGAGACACACCAGCCCTCGCGGAGAGCAGCCTTTTGCTATTCAATATTGAATCCCATCAACATGATAAGCCTGTCGGTAGAATCCGCAAGCAAAATGAAACGCTGATTATCCGTGCAGCTGAGGTGGAGTTCGCCGAGAAAGGGTTTGTTGGCGCCAGTATGAATGCCATTGCGCAACGAGCCGGCTTGCCGAAGGCTAATATCCACTATTATTTTAAAAATAAAATGGGTCTTTATATTGCTGTCTTGAGTAATATCATCGATATCTGGGACTCAAGCTTGAGTGACTTTACTGAAGATGATGATCCCGCTGAGGTTTTGCCTGAGTATATTCGTCAAAAAATTGCTTTTGCTCGAGAGTATAATTTGGCCTCGCGTATCTTTGCGGCTGAAATAATCAGCGGCGCAAATAATATGAAAACCTATTTTAGCGATAACTATCATGTCTGGTTTGAAGGTCGTGTTGCTGTGTTCAGGAAATGGATAGAGCAAGGCAAAATTGATGCCATAACGCCAGAACATTTGTTGTTTATGATCTGGTCCACTACCCAGCACTATGCTGATTTTTCTGTTCAAATTGCTGCCGCATTAAATAAAAAAGAGCCTGATGAACAGGACTATTCGGCTGCAACAGAAACCTTGATTCATGTTATCTTGAAGGGCTGTGGCGTTTTTAAGTAAAACACCACAGCGTCTTCGGAAATTCAGTTTTTTGTCCGTTTGATCCAATCAGCCAATAAGGCTCTTTCTTCCAGGCTCATCTCAGTTTTATTCAAAAAGGGCATGTCGTGTGTCAGAATACTTCTAGCTTCGATTCTGTCTAGTAACCGCATAATATCAGCGCCAGTTTCCAGATAAATGCCGCCTGGTGATACCCTGAATATGTCGTCGGTCGGGCTGCGGCTATGGCAGGTTGCGCAGCGTTCCATAACAATCCCAAAGGCCTGATTATCTGAGAGCTGCTGGTCACCTGCCTCCAGTTGTTGGATAGGCTGTGGGCGTGCTATAAGCACCAGCACTATGAAGGCCAGCACGGCAGTGATCAGGATAGAGGGTTTGACGATTCCCTTGTGGCGCAGGTTGAAAAAGTGCCTGGCCCAGGCACCGATCACTATCAGAGCAGTCAAAATAGCCCAGCTGTGCTCATGGCCGTAAGTCATTGGCGAGTGATTGCTGAGCATTATGAACAGTACCGGGATGGTTGCATAGTTGTTATGGGTGGAGCGACGCTTGGCGTTTAGACCGTAGATGGGATCTGGCGACTCTCCCTTTTCAATAGCTCCAATAAGTGCTTTTTGTGATGGAATGATGGTGGTGAACACATTGGCTGCCATACAGGTGCCAATCAATGCGCCGATGTGGATATAGGCCGCACGGTCTCCAATAAACTGGCCCAGAAACCAGGCGAGGGCCGCAATCACACCCAGCAAAATCAGACCAAATAGCAGTTCCTTATTGACCAGCGGTGTACGACACAGGAGTTCATAAATCGTCAGCCCTATAGCGATGCTCCCCAGTCCCAGACTTATGGCCTGCCAGGGAGCCAGATCGGCTTTGGAAGGATCAATCATGTAACTGGAAGCTCCGACATAGTAAATCAGCGTCAGCAGCAGCATGCCGGTAATCCAGGTGGAATAGGCCTCCCATTTGAACCAGTGCAGGTGCTTGGGCATTTTTTCCGGACTGAGCTGGTATTTAGCGACTTCATAGATGCCACCACCATGGATAGACCATAGATCCCCTTTAATGCCCTTGTCCTTTTTCCACTCTGGTGGTTCTTCCAGCGAGTTATCCAGCCAGATAAAGTAAAAGGATGCCCCTATCCAGGCAATGGCCGTGACAACGTGTAATAGGCGCACTACTAGGTTTAGCCAGTCATATAAATAGGGATCCATGAATTAATGCTCCTGAAGGTAAGCTAAGTTGCCAAGAATATAGGTGGCATGAATTAATCGGTCATCACCGAGGGTAGTTAAGGCGAAGAGCATCTCGGTCAAACTCTCACATTGAGCTGTTCTGAAACTGAGCAATGGGGTTGACTGGGGATCAATCACAATGAAGTCCGCTTCTTTGCCGGGTAGAAAGTTACCGATCAGATGATCCATTGATAAGGCCCGTGCACCGCCCAGGGTGGCCAGGTACAAGGACTGGTGCGGGTGTAAGGAGTGTTGTTGCAACTGTTGAATTTTGTAGGCATCGCCCAGGGTTCGAAACATGGAAAAACTGGTACCCGCTCCGACATCTGTGCCGATAGCGTAGCGAACACCCTGTTTGCTGAGGCGGTTCATCTCAAATAAACCTGAACCTAAAAACAGGTTTGAGGTGGGACAATGCGCCAGTACTGTGCCTGATTGGGCCAGGCGATCACAGGCTGAATCACTCAGGTGGATACCATGAGCATAGACACAGTGGGGACCCAGTAGACCTGCCTGCTCATAGGCATCTAAATAGTCTCGTGCCTTGGGGAACAGCTCGGCAACCCAGGCAAGTTCATCGCGGTTTTCAGCCAGGTGGCTTTGCAGATAGACTCCCGGGTAGGCTTGTAACAACTGACCGGCACTCTGGAGTTGCTCCGGCGTGCTGGTGGGGGCGAAGCGGGGTGTCACGGCATAGGATAAGCGCTGTTTGCCATGCCATTTTTCAATCAATTCAGCGGATTCGGTATAACCTGTATCAACTGTGTCACATAAAGTAGCGGGTGCGTTGCGATCCATCAGGACTTTGCCTGCGATCATGCGTAGGTTCTGAGCCGCTGCGACTTCGAAAAACGCCTCAGCCGATGCCTTATGTACAGTCGCAAACACCATGGCTGTGGTAGTGCCATTGCGCAGCAGTTCATCAATAAACAGTTCGGCAATGGATTTTGCATAGGCCGCGTCAGCAAATTTGCTTTCAGTCGGAAAGGTATAATTGTTCAGCCAGTCGAGCAGTTGTCTGCCATAGGATGCAATCATTTCCGTTTGTGGATAATGGGTATGCAGGTCAATAAAACCTGGCATGAGTATTTTGCCCGAGTAGTCTATGACCTTTAGCGCCGGGTCCAGCGTAGGGATCAGTTCAGCATAAGGTGCGAGTGCCTTGATCTTGCCATCTTCAACTAATAATAGGGCGTCATCGATGAACTCGCTGGCCTGTTCAGCGTGAGTAGCTGGATCTTCCAGGTAGTGCAGAACCGATCCACGAAAAGCATGCAGGGTCATGTATCAGGAACCTCGGTAGGTGGTATAGCCAAAGGGGCTGATCAACAGGGGGATGTGGTAATGATCGCCAGCACCGCTCAAGTTACACTCTATATCGACCTGAGGATAAAAGCTGGGCTGGTCTTGTGAGCTGAAATAATTCTCCAGCATAAAGCGCATACGGTAACGGCCTGCGGCTAAAATGACGTCACTCGCCAGCAGGTCGGCAATTCTGCCGTCTTGATTAGTGACCCCCTGGCTGATTTCAATCCAGTTGCCCTTATCCAGATGGTAAAGACTGATGGGAATGCCCGCGGCTGGCAAGCCTGTGGCAGTATCCAGTACATGGGTTGTTATTTGGCTCATACTTGTCCTGCTTGTCTATATCAATTTTGAAGTAATTTTTGTAAGCGGATCTGAGTGATTTTATTTTGCTCTGAAGCCGCCAGGTGAATTTCTGTTTGCGCATCGTTGTGTAATCGCTCTGTCAGCAGTGCCAGCATCTCCTCAGCTGACTTGCCTGTAGCGCAGACAATAAAAATATAGCCAAAGCGTGCTTCATACTGCTGATTACCTTTAGCCAGTGCGTTGATTGTCGCTTCATTGGCACTATCCACAGAGGATTGTTCGCCTGCTGCCAGCGCTTTGGTATCGGCATATTTGGCTCGCAGAGAACCCACATCGCCAATTTTGGGGTGGCCTTCAAAGGCTTGCAGATAGTCACTTTTTTCGAGTCCCGCCCAGATGCGTGATGCTTCTGCGAGCAGTGCCGCTTCACTGCTGAAAGGCCGCTCCTGTAACATACCCTGAATCCAGGCTTCGCTGACACAGCATTGGCGGAAGCAGGTCGCAGCCACCTGCGGATCGAGTTGATTGAGCTCATTCAGTGTCATGGTGCGTCTCTTGTAATAGCCTATTCAGTTCGGTCAGTTCTGCTCTTGAAAGCCCTTGGTGTATACCCTCGTCGGATAGTTGGCTGCGGTAGTGCTGAATGACACGTGCGGCAATGGAAACTGCGACCTCCATGGGGCGCTTCCCTCCTATACCAATCACTCCGACCGGGCACTCGATACGATTAACGTCTTCGGCGGTGAATCCCGCATGCCTGAGACGATGGCGAAAGCGAGCGGCTTTGGTATCAGAACCTATTAAACCAATAAATCCCTGATGCTGTTGTGTTAAGGCCGCTTCACACAGGTGGTAATCCAGATCATGCGAGTGGGTCATGATCAGCAGAGAGTCGTTGGGCCTCATCTGATTAAACACATCGGTGGGCGCTTCTGGGTGATGATGGATAATATCAGCCGCTAAATCGACTGGAAATTGCGCTGGGCGATTATCAACCCAGTGAAGCCTGAGCGGCAGGTCTTGCAATATTTTGCTCAGGGCATGTCCGACATGACCGGCACCAAACAGCCACAGTGAGTGGCTGACGTGACAAAAGCACTCAAACAGCAGCGTGGCATGGCCGCCGCAACACTGCCCCAGCGCCGCTGCCAGTGGAAATTTCTGCAGGCGTTGAGCGTTTTTTCCTTCAGCCAAGAGTTGGCGCGCGTATTCCAGCGCATGCCACTCCAGATTGCCACCACCAAGGGTATCTATCAGACTGTCTTCAGTCACCAGCATTTTGCTGCCGGGGTTGCGCGGTACGGACCCCTCAGTACTGATGACACTGACCAACACATGCGATTGGCCACTGCGCTGACATTCAGCCAGGGCATCGCTCCAACGGATCATCAGCAGGCCTCCTGTTGTTTTTTTAATGCTTCAATGGCACCCAGCACCCGCTCCGGTGTGGCAGGGGTATCCAGGTCCGGACTGATGCGGTAGTTGCTGAGGCTGCTGATGGCATCGCGCAGCGCTGACCAGACCGAGATCGCCAGCATCAACGGCGGTTCACCCACGGCTTTGGAGTGGTAAAGGGTATCTTCGGCATTGGCTTGATCAAACAGCCTGACATTAAATACTGGCGGGGTGTCACTGATCGCCGGAATTTTATAGGTGGCGGGGGAGTTGCTCAGTAACTGACCGTCTTGATTCCAGACCAATTCCTCGGTGGTCAGCCAGCCCATGCCCTGGATAAAGCCGCCTTCTATCTGGCCAATATCAATACCAGGATTCAGACTCTTGCCGACATCATGAAGGATATCGGCTCGTAGCAGCCGGTATTCACCGGTCAATGTGTCCACCAGCACCTCAGAAACGGAGGCACCGGTAGCGAAGTAGAAGAAGGGGCGGCCTTGGGCTTTTTCCCGGTCATACCATATTTTCGGAGTGCGGTAATAACCGGTAGCCGAGAGGGAGATTCTGGCCAGATAGGCCTGTTGCACCAGCTCGGCAAAAGTCACTGACTGATTATCATCCCACCAGACCTGATTGTCAGAAAAACGTATCTGCGACAGCGGTACAGCCTGTTGTTCGGCCAGAAATTCACTCAGTCGCTGCTTGAGTGTCAGGGCGGCCTGTTCGGCGGCTTTGCCATTCAGATCAGAACCACTGGAGGCGGCGGTGGGTGAGGTATTGGGGACCTTGTCCGTGCGTGTGGCGGTAATGCGTATCTGCTGCAGATCCACCCCCAGCGTACTGGCCACCACCTGGGCTACCTTGGTGTGTAGCCCCTGACCCATTTCCGTGCCACCGTGGTTAAGCTGGATACTGCCATCGGTGTAAATGTGTAGCAAAGCCCCCGCCTGATTCAGGTGCTGCAAGGTAAAGGAGATACCAAACTTAACCGGCGTCAGCGCCAATCCGCGCTTGAGAATCACGCTGCTGTTATTCCACTGGGTAATCGCTTCGCGCCGCGCCCAGTAATCACTGCTCTGTTCCAGCTCGGCCACCAACCGCTGCAGCGTCGCAAACTCCACCTGCTGATGATAAGGGGTCAGATCCCTTTTTTCAGCGTAGAGATTACGCTTGCGGATATCCAACGGGTCACAACTCAGGTGTCGGGCAATATCATCCATGGCACGTTCAATAATCAACATGCCTTGCGGACCGCCGAAACCGCGAAATGCTGTATGCGAGACAGTATCGGTTGCAACCCGGTGACCGCGAATATCGGCATTGGGCAGGAAGTAGGCGTTATCGGCATGAAACATGGCGCGATCGACGATGGCATCAGTCAGATCGGGTGAGTGACCACCGTTTCCGATCACTTCAATATCCGCGGCCAGTAGCCGGCCCTGCTCGTCACAGCCGATATGGTAACGGTTTACAAACGGATGACGCTTACCGGTCATGACCATATCGTCTTTGCGCGGCAGACGCAGTTTGACGGCCTGTCCGGTTTTAGCCGCCATCAGTGCGGCCAGACAGGCCCAGGGCGCCGCTTGGGTTTCCTTGCCGCCAAAGCCACCGCCCATGCGACGCATATCCACAGTGACCTTATGCAAAGGTTGGTTTAATACCTCGGCCACCAGCTTTTGTACCTCACTGGGATGTTGGCTGGAGGTGTAGATCAACATGTCGCCGTCTTCACCCGGCACCGCCAGGCTGACCTGGCCTTCCAGGTATAGATGTTCTTGCCCTCCAACCTGCATCTTGGCGCTCAGTTGGATAGGGGCCTGCGGCAAGACGGTTGCGCAATCACCCAGTTGCATACGGTGGCTGGGCCTTAATAGCTGCTGGTTAGCCAGCGCGGTTTCAGCATCCAGTTGTGGTGTCAGGGCGTCGTAGTCAATCTGAGCCAGCAATACGGCCTGACGGGCGGCTTTTTCACTAATGGCAGCCACCAGTGCGATAGGCTGGCCAGCATAGCGAATGTCGCTCTGGGTCAAAACAGGGTCGCCGGGAAATACCGGGCCAATATCGGTATGGCCGGGCACATCATCCAGTGTCAGTAGCGCAACGACCCCTGGGGCTGTCGCAACAGCGGTCAGGTCGAGTGAGCGGATACGCCCTTTGGCGATCCGGCTGCCGATGACAGCGGCATAGAGGGTGCCCTGGGGTTCGGCGATATCATCCACATAACGTGCGGTTCCCATCACATGCTGCCGGGCACTGTCATGCGGTACGACTGTCCCTGCCCCGCCGGGTGGTTGATCAGTCAGTTTTGGGTGGGTTTCAGCCAGCGTGCGCATGATGACTCACCTCCAGAGATGTCTGGCCCTGATATTCCAGAGCGGCTCGCAGCAATAAATTGCTGGCGCTACGTAAACGGTATTCGGCACTGGCGCGTACATCGGAGAGCGGGGTAAAGTCAGTGGCTAAAGCCGCCTGAGCCGCACGGACTCCTTCAGGAGTGAAGGGCTGGCCAAGCAAGGCGGCTTCTGCCTGATACGCACGTGCCGGTGTGGCCGCCATGCCACCAAAACCCAGTCGAGCAGTAACGATACGGTCCTGATCAAGCTGCAAGTGCATCGCCAGGCACACCGCCGAGATATCATCATCCAGGCGCTTGGATATTTTGTAGATGCGCAAGAAACTGTCTGATTGCAGGCGAGGCAGAATCAACGCTTCAATAAAACCGCCAGGGGGTAAGCGGGTTTGTCGATAACCCGTGAAAAACTCATGGATCGGCATGTCGATCACACCCCCGGCATCCCGAATACGCAACTGAGCGTCCAGCGCCAGCAGTACCGGCGGCATATCACCAATCGGAGAAGCATTGGCAATATTACCGCCCAAGGTTCCCTGGTTGCGTACTTGCAGAGAGCCCAGACGATGTATGAGGCCAGCCAGCGCTGGAAAGATCGCGGCCAATATCGACTCGGCTTCGCTGTAGGTGACCGCCGCGCCAATTACCAAGGCCTCAGGCTGTTCACAGATCTGGCGCATTTCGGCCACGCGACCAGTGTAAATTAATTGTGGCAGACTGCGCAGTTGCTGTGTGGTTTCCAGTGCCAGATCGGTACCTCCCGCGACCAATCGCGCTTGGGGATAGCGCGCTAAGCAATCCAATAATGCGGCACTGCTGCGTGGACTGGCAAAGACGCTGCTTTCACCGTCCTTAAGCGTCACCGAGCTGTCATCAGTTGTTGCCCAATCACTGAGTTGATGGTGAACTTCTTGTTCCTGCTCGTCGAAAGCATCAGTCAGCGGGGCAGACAGTAAGCTTTTGGCGGCATCGATGATGGGGCGGTAACCTGTGCAACGGCACAGATTGCCGCCGAGCGCCTGATGAATCTGCTCGATAGCTGTGGTACTTCGTGGCTCATGCGGTTGATGTGTGAGGGCGAATAGTGACATCACAAACCCCGGCGTACAAAAACCGCATTGTGAGGCATGTTGATCCACCATGGCCTGTTGCACCGGATGCAAGTGTTCAGGCTGGCTACTTAAGCCTTCAACTGTTATCACCTGACAGCCATCCACGGCTCCCAGGTAAGTAATGCAACTGTTGATGGCTCGGTAGCTTAGACCTTCTCCAGCTGGTTCAGCCAAAACCACGGTACAGGCACCGCAATCACCCGATGCACAGCCTTCTTTGGTGCCTCGTTGCACCAGATGTGTGCGAAGATACTCCAGCAGGGTGGTATCTGGTGCACACTCATCCAGTTGGATTTGTGTCTGATTCAGCATAAATTGCATAATAATGCTTCCTAAATGCGCGTTTTCTGGTCTTAATTAACTGATTAACAATGGATTTGTGTGAATCAAATGTTAGTAGTCCTTCCTGACCAAGGAAAAGTCCAAGTGCTTTAATCAACTATAGATCAAATAAAACCTGACTGTACAGTCAAGAAATGCAGGAAGCTTGCCAAGTTTGCTATTTCAGCCATTAAGCGTTCAAGATATTTCGATAAATTGAATTGGATTGTAGGCACTGAAACGAGCGAGAGATGTTTCAGAAGCATTAAAAATAAGTGAGGACATGAAGGCTGCAGTCAGGAGAGTGTGACTGCAGCCGTAGATCTTAAGGGAAGAAAATAAACTTGATCACAAAGAAAGCGGCCAGTGCATAGACGCTGATGCTGACCTGTTTACCCTGGCCGGAGAAGAGCTTGATGGCCGCATAACTGATAAACGCCAGTGCAATACCATGGGCAATGGAGAAGGTCAGCGGCATGGTCAGTGCGGCAATCAGTACCGGGGCGGCTTCAGACACGTCGTCCCAGTCGACTTTAGACAGGCTGCCTGTCATCAGTACAGCTACATACAGCAGCGCACCCGCTGTGGCGTAAGCTGGAATGGAGCCTGCTAGGGGGGCAAAAAATAAGCTCACCAAAAACAGTACGGCAACGACGACGGCGGTCAGACCGGTACGTCCACCGGCGGCAACACCAGCGGCACTTTCAATGTAGCTGGTGGTCGATGATGTACCCAGTGAAGCGCCAACAACAGTGGCGGTTGAGTCAGCCAGCAGGGCTTTTTTGATGCGCGGCAGTTTGCCATCCTTATCCAGTAATTTGCCGCGCTCGCCCACACCGATCAGTGTGCCAGCGGTATCAAACAGATCGACAAACAGGAACGCAAAAATCACACTGATCATACCTACTTCAAAAGCACCGGCAATATCCATGGCTAAAAAAGTCGGCGCAATGGACGGTGGCATGGAGACAAGTCCGCCAAATTCACTGTGCCCTAAAATGATGGCAAGCACCGTGATGCTCAAAATACCGATCATGACGGCACCGGTTACCCTCAGATAAGCCAGGGCTGCTATCACAAAAAAGCCGAGAAGGCCGTAGATGGCAGGGGGGGTCGATAGATCACCGAGAGTCACTAACGTGGCCGGATGCTCAACGACAATGCCGGCGTTCTTTAGGGCGATGATCGCCAGGAACAAACCGATACCTGCGGCAATGCCGAGTTTCAATGAAGAGGGAATGGAGTTAATGATCCATTCACGAATCTTGAAGATGCTGATCAGGACAAATATCACACCAGAAAGGAAGATCGCACCCAGTGCCACTTCCCAGGAATACCCCATGCCGAGTACTACACCATAGGTGAAAAAGGCATTTAAGCCCATTCCTGGTGCAAGAGCGATGGGATAGTTCGCATAAAGCCCCATTATTAAGCAACCTATAGCGGCGGCAAGGCAGGTGGCTACAAAGACGGCTCCCTGATCCATACCGGCCTGCGCCAGCATCGCCGGGTTGACGAATATAATATACGCCATGGTCAAAAAAGTGGTTACGCCACCGATTATCTCGTTTCGAACCGAGGTATTGTGGGCTTCAAGTTGGAAAAGACGTTCAAGCATAAGGGTTACCTTTTCATGTTTAGCCAGCATAATTCATGTCAGAGACAGCGATTGTTCCTGACGTCTGAATAGAGTGTCACGGTACTATCACGAGACTTAGTGGCAAGTCTTGTGCCAAAAAATTGATCAATCGGTCAACTTAATGGTTTCTGTGCTGTTAGTATAATATAAAATAATAAATAATTGATTTGCTGATCGTCTTTGTCAAAATCGATCAATCCTTGTAACCAAAGTCGTCACTATCACGACTCGGAGAACGCACCATGACTGAACACCACTACCGGATGGACTTTCCTGTTGGCTGGGAAGAACTGCACCGTAACGCCCGCGCACTGGCCTGGCGGCTGCTGGACAAGGGCCAATGGAACGGCATTATTGCGATTACTCGCGGTGGCCTGGTGCCCGCGGCGATATTGGCACGCGAAATGGACATACGGCTGATTGATACCATCTGTGTAGTGAGCTATCAGAAAAGTGATACTTCCGGTACGGCCGCCGCCCAGGGAGATCTCACGGTTCTGAAGAGTGTTGCGGGCGATGGTGAAGGGATGATTCTGATTGATGACCTGGTGGATACCGGCAAAACGGCTCGCCATGTACGCGAAATGTTGCCGAAAGCACACTTTGCCACCATTTATGCCAAACCTGCCGGAAAACCGTTGGTGGATACCTTTATTACTGAGGTTAGCCAGGATACCTGGATACGTTTTCCCTGGGATATGGAACATACTTTCTCGACACCTTTGGCCGAGCGCCCTAAAAAGCCTGGGTAAGGGGTATGGCCCTTTACTTCAACTCAGAGAGCTCTTCGCTGAACGAGATTTTGCGCTTAAAACGAGGGTTTTTAGATGACATGTCAATTTTATAGGGGTTAGCTTCCTGTTGTTGAGCTTGGGGTAAGTTGAGAAGCGTAAGCAGCTCTTGCGCTAACCACTTTTCTACTTTTAGAACCACCATTTTTTTACGTAACCGCCCTTGTTCATCACGGTTCAAAATTGTTGGTAATGTATTCAGCGTTAAAATTTCATCAATAGTTGGATGGGCCATGCGTTCGCGTCCTTCGTCGCTGGCATAAAAATGAGTGACAGCAAACACCATACGTTGCGGCTTTATTTGCTGTAGAAATTGGCACGACTTTACTACTGTAGATCCTGTACGCACCATGTCATCAAATAATATGATACTGGAGCCCTCTAAGCCGTCGAAGGTGTGTTCACTCTCTTTATGCAAAGTGATGTCTACCTTTCGCTCAGCGGTACGCTCTTTGTCGAGCATGATGAATTTAGCTTTGCTTAAACCCAGAGACCTAAACATTTCTTTTACAAATTCACGAGCACCCTTGTCCGGCGCGCAAAGCACCAGCCCTTCACCGTCTTTGCCGTAGGTCAGTATGTTTGAATTTAGCAAATAGTGGGCATAGATTTGATAAGGGATTAAGTTATGAAAATCACCTTCAAACACGTCTGAAAATATTTTTTGCACTGATTCGGAATGGTTGTGAATGGTCATGACTGTATCTACGCCAGACAGCTTTAGCAGTTGCGCGTATAGCTTCGCGGTAAAGGGTTGGCCGTCGAATTTTTTTACGTCATGGATATCTCGTTCAAGATGGGTTTGACCTGAATCCTGATAGGGGCCTCGGTCCTGAGCACTGTAGAACAAGTCCGGCTCAACCAAAATCACGCGTTCCGCGCCATTTTCTTTGGCGGCCCTCGCGATAATTAAGTTTGCCATGGCCAATTCCTGCCGGCTTTTTATATGGCTCCCAGTACTGACAATGATGACACTCTTCCCCTTGAGGGTACGACCAATATGATCGAAATCCGCTTCGTCAGAAATAAATCGAGGGCAAAACTCAGTATTCATGAATTGCTTCATGCTGATCAGATCAGCAATGTCTTCGCGTTGATTCATGGCATAAGCAACATCAATAGCAAAGGGGTTATCTGACGAGTTGCTTACAACGATGACTTGCGTTGACTGTGCGGTCGGCAAATTCATGGACGATCCTTAATCAAGGGGTGAGTAGCTATAGATTTTAATACATCAATGAACATTTCCCGAGCGTTCGTTACAGCTTAGTGGATTTTTTACCTAAATTCATACCAAACCCGCCTGAACCCTTGGGCTGAGGCCTAAAAAATTCTCTTGTCGAATATTGCTCACTGTCAGTTGTGCTGGCTTTAGGCTACTCTGGGCGTTTATCAGACATAATGCGGAGTTTTCAGTGAGTTTATCACCCCATCCTTTCGAAACCCTGACCCCGGACTTTATTCTGGATGCCATCGATGCACAGGGTTTTATTACGGATGGACGCATCCTGGCGTTAAACAGCTATGAGAATCGGGTGTATCAGGTCGGTATTGAGGAACAAACACCGCTGATCGCCAAATTTTACCGCCCCGGACGCTGGTCGGATACGCAGATTCTGGAAGAGCATCAGTTTTGCTATGAGTTGGAAGAGCAGGAACTCTCTGTAGTGACACCATTGAAAAACGGCCAGGGTGAGAGTCTTCTTCATTATCAGGACTTTCGCTTGGCACTGTTTCCACGCCGAGGCGGGCGTGCTCCGGATCTGGATAACCCGGACCACCTGTTTCAGTTAGGCCATACCTTGGGGCGGATGCATATGGTCGGTGCGGCTCGTCCCTTTATTGAACGCCCGGTGCTGGATCTGGCTTCGTTTGGTTATAACAGTATTGAACTGATCGCCCGGGATTTCATGCCTGCCTCCCTGCGTGAAGCCTATCTGTCGCTGACCCGGGATCTGATGCAGAAAATCGAAACGGCTTTTGCGCTGTTTGATGATATAACCTTTATCCGTGTGCACGGCGACTGCCATGGCGGAAATCTGCTGTGGCGTGATGATGTTGCACATTTTGTTGATTTTGATGATGCCCGTATGGCGCCGGCGATGCAGGATCTGTGGATGTTGTTGAGTGAAAATGACCGCCACGAGCGTGAATTGCAACTGGCCGAGGTGCTGGCAGGTTATCAGGAATTTGCTGATTTTGATCCGCGCGAGTTGCACCTGGTCGAGCCTTTGCGCACCCTGCGTATGTTACATTACAGTGCCTGGCTGGCGCGTCGCTGGCAGGACCCGGCGTTTCCACTGAGCTTTCCCTGGTTTAACACTGAACGTTACTGGGGGGAACATATATTACAACTGCGCGAACAGCTTTCGGCCCTGCAGGAGCCGGTATTACGCGTGCTGTAACCAGAGTGATGAGATTATGTCATTCAGTAAAACTCTTGAGCATCCGGTAGAAAGCGATTTTGAAATTAAGAAATCGCGTTTTATCGGACGCATAGAAAGTATCCACAGCCAGGAAGAGGGCCTTGCCAAAGTGGCGGCCCTTTGGCAACAGCATCCGGAAGCCAGGCATGTCTGCTATGCCATGCTGGTAAACGGTCAGGTGCGCCAGTCAGACGATGGTGAGCCCTCCGGCACGGCTGCACGCCCCATGCTCAATGTATTACAGCACAAGGGGCTGGATAATGTGCTGGCTACCGTAGTGCGCTATTTTGGCGGCATTAAACTGGGGGCTGGCGGGCTGGTAAGGGCATACAGTCAGGCGATCAGTGATCCATTAAATACCGCCGAGTTGATTGAGGTGCGGCCTCAATCAACAGTGGTTATCCACTTCCAGTATGAACATGAATCGCTTGTCAGGCATTTAGCCGATCAATATGGTGTAAATCTGGATGTGCAGCATGGCCAGAGAGTCACTGCTCAAGTCTCTGGTGAAACAGAGGTTCTTGAGCAGTTCCTGGAGATGACCAACAGTCAGTTACGCGGTGAGCTGATGAATGATGCGGGTTTGCCTTAACGCCGCCTTATCCGCTCCAGCACCGCCTGGTTAGCAAAGCCGTCTGGAATTAACCCCTGGTCCCGTTGGAAGGCTGCCAAACCCTTACGCGTATTTGGCCCCAGAATGCCATCGGCCTCGCCGACGTTGTAACCCAGCGCATTCAGTCTTTGCTGAAGCTCATGCACATCGGCGCGGGTTAGCGGTAGTTGATCACGAGGCCAGGGTTGCTGAATGCCTGTCCGCCCGGCTATCGCATCACTCAACGTGGCTACGGCCAAGGCATAGCTGGTAGCGTTGTTATAGCGCAGGATGGCGCGGAAATTGGCTCCGACCATAAATGCTGGCCCCTGAGCACCTGCCGGGACGATCACGGCGGCACTGTCAAAGATCGGCAGGGGGCCGTTCAAAGCCTGTACCCCTTGAACAGCCCATTCGGCACTGCTGCGGCGCTCGGTCTGGGCATAATCAAAGCCTGCCGGTAGCTTGACCTCTACCCCCCAAGGCTCTCCTGTCTGCCAGCCGGAACGGGCCAGATAGTTGGCAGTCGACGCCATCACATCGGCAATGCTGCCCCAGATATCACGGCGGCCATCACCATCGCCATCCTGGGCATAGGTTTCAAAACTGGAAGGAATAAACTGGGTGTGTCCCATGGCACCTGCCCAGGAGCCAATCATCTCTTCTGCAGCAATTTCACCGCTGTCAATGATCCGCAGTGCGGCGAGTAACTCGCCACGGGCAAAGGCAGCACGCCGACCGTCGTAGGCCAGAGTTGCAAATGCGCTCAGTGCCGAAAAGTTGCCGAAATTGCCGCCATAATTACTTTCAATACCCCAGATAGCGACAATGATTTCGGCAGGTACGCCATAGCGCTGCTCCATTTGCAACGCGGTTTGACGGTGTTCTGCCAGCTTGTCCCGGCCGTTGCTGATCCGTGTGGATGATACGGCACTATCTAAATACTCCCAGATAGGACGCACAAATTCTGGCTGGAAACGGTCGAGTTCAATCACGCGCTCCAGGTAGCGCACCTTATCCAGTGCCGATAGCGCCCGTGGACTAATCCCTTGGGCTGCCGCATCACGACGTAATGCTTCAAGCCAGGCATCAAAACTTTCCCGCTGGTTGATCTGTTCCACCGCCTGTGGAGCTTCCTGGCTGGTGTTAGATGGCATAATCGGTGTTGACTCTGATTGCGTCGAAGCGCAGGCCGTCAGTAGGGTTAGAGGCAGCAACAAGCTCGTGCCCAGCAGCAGTGAACGGCAGAAACGCAGTACATTTGGATAAGGTGTCATACTAAATTCCTTTGAGAAGTCCATGTCATTCTACTCTCCTGACGCTGCTGTTTGAATGCTGATTATCGCAGATCCACAGGCATGAAGCGCTGGTAACGTGAAAAGCGCTCATTCAATCTGATCATTACACTCGCCAGGATACAAATTCTTCAGTTGGACAGAAACGAGTTGGTGACGTTCCTTGCGAATAGGAACCTTATGGCTGTAACTTTAGTTACTGCTTTGTTTGTTTGTGAATCAAAAGTTGCAATTAAGATCATTTCAGCTGAGAATGTTGCTGACGTTTCAACTTACCTAGAACCTGTTTACCCAGAGAGCCGCATGCGCCGAATTTCAGAGCAAATACGCCAGGAATATGACCAGCTGTCGCCAACAGAAAAGCGTGTAGCCAGTTTTATTCTGGATCATCTTGATGATTTGGCGACCTACAATTCGGTAGAGCTCAGTCGTCAGTGTGATACCTCGAAAGCGACCATCAGTCGATTGTTTCGTCGTTTGGGTTATTCCAGTTTTAAAGAAGCCAGAGAGGAGCAGCGCCGGTTACGTCAATCCGGTGTGCCCTTACCTGGTCCCAGGCAGACTTCTGAAGCGAGTATGATCGACCGGCACCTGGCCAGTGAGATGAGGAACCTGAAACAGGTCAATGCGCTCGCGCAATCCCCCTTGTTAGCTGAAATCACCGGGCAGTTGGATGCAGCCAGGCGTATCGCGGTGATTGGCTTTCGCAACAGCTATCCGGTTGCATTGCACCTGCGCCAGCAGCTCATTCAAATCCGCACGGCGGTACAACTGCTCCCGCAACCCGGTCAGACCCTGTCAGAAGAAATTGCAGACTTAGCACCGCAGGATCTAGTGGTGTTATTGGCATTTCATCGTCGACCTGCTGGTTTCACTGCATTACTTAATACCTTACAACAACAAGGTGTTCCAGTGCTGCTGATCAGCGAAGAACAGAGCGGGCTTGGCAAAGCAAAACCTGACTGGCTGATTGAGCTTCCTTTAACTACCGTCTCTGCCTTTGACAGCTATGCGCTACCCATGAGCCTGGTCAGTTTGATCAGTAACCTGTTACTTCATCACCAGCTGGGTAAGGGCCGAGCCCGTATTGAGCAGATTAACCAGTTATATGATTTAACCAAAGAATTGGATATGAACCTGTCTCTTTAAGACAATCCCTAAGATAACCGAGAGTCCATCATGCAAGTTACAGACAATAATCCCTATAAACGCAGTATTAACCTGGCCGATGCCCGTTTGGGTACCCGGGCTGTTTTTGTCACCGATGACTGGTTTGCCGATGTGAACCGGATGTTGCAGCCCGAGCCACCTGTGTGGAAAGAGGGGGTATTTGATGATAATGGCAAGTGGATGGATGGCTGGGAGAGTCGCCGTAAGCGTTTTGAAGGCTATGACTATGCGGTCATTCGCCTGGGCGTACCTGGGTATGTTCAGGGCGTGGATATCGATACCACCTACTTCACCGGAAATTATCCACCCTCGGCCTCACTGGAGGCCTGTTTCTGTGAAAGCGGTGATCCCGATGAGCAAACGCGCTGGACCCAGATTCTAGCCTCTGTTGATCTTCAGGGTAACAGTCATCATCTGCATGCCACCACGCTTAACGATCAAGCCTGGACCCATCTGCGCCTGAATATCTATCCGGATGGTGGTATCGCACGCCTGCGGGTGTATGGCATTCCGTATCGAGACTGGTCCGCCGTTAGCGAAACCGAGCAGTTGGATCTGGTGTCGGTATTGAATGGTGGTCGCGCTCTGGCCTGTTCTGATGAGCACTACGGTAGTATCAGTAACCTGATTAACCCAGGTCGTGGTATTAATATGGGTGATGGCTGGGAAACCGCGCGCCGACGCACCCCGGGCTATGATTGGGTGATCCTGTCGCTGGGGCATCCGGGTGTAGTGGAAAAGCTGATCGTCGATACGCTACATTTTAAGGGTAACTATCCGGATAGCTGTTCGATTCAGGCCGCTTATGTCAAAGGGGGCACTGAAAGCCAGATTGAGACGCAGAGCCTGTACTGGAAAGAGCTGCTGCCCTCACACAAGCTGGAAATGCATCAGGAGCATTTTTTTGAGGCAGAATTACAGGATCTCGGGCCCATCACCCATGTACGCTTGAACATCTTTCCTGATGGTGGTGTCAGCCGATTACGCCTGTTAGGGCATATAGTGAGGCGATAAGTATGGCGATTCAACTGCAACCGACACCTTTGACGGTTGAAAACTTTGCCCCCTTTGGGCAGGTGATTGATCGCACCCAGCACAGCCATTTTCTGATCAATGGCGGTAGCACCGAACGCTATCACCAAATGGCACAGGTCGAAACGGGGCCAGCGGATGGCCAGGCGATTATCAGTGTATTTCGCAAGCCTCTGGCCGATCAGCTCCCTCTAACGATTCGCATGCTGGAACGCCACCCGCTGGGATCTCAGGCATTTATCCCGCTTAAGGGCCATCCGTTTCTGATCGTAGTGGCACTGCCGGGTGATCAACCTGATCCACAGCAGATGCACCTGTTTATCAGTGACGGCTCTCAGGGCGTCAACTATGCGGCCGGTGTCTGGCATCATCCATTGATTGCCTGTGTGGATGGCGATGAATTGTTGGTAGTGGATCGCAGTGGGCAGCTCGCCAATTGTGACGAATATACCTTTGCGGCCGACCAGCTCCACTGGGTTGATTTGCCTTGAAACTGGACAGGATAGGATAGGACAGAAGTATGCAACATAATGCCAAGTATCCCCGCGACCTGATTGGCTACGGCGCTAATCCCCCCGATCCGCGCTGGCCAGGTAATGCCCGGCTGGCACTGAATTTTGTCCTCAACTATGAGGAAGGTGGCGAAATGTCGGTGCTGCATGGCGATGCCCATGCGGAAACCTTCTTGTCTGAGATTGCCGGTGCTGCACCTTACCCTGATCGGCATCTGAGCATGGAATCCATCTATGAATACGGATCACGGGCGGGTGTCTGGCGGATACTGCGTGAGTTTGAGCGCCGTGAGCTGCCCATGACTATTTTTGGGGTTGCTATGGCATTGGTACGTCATCCCGATCTGTGTGATGAGTTCCAGCGGCTGGGGCATGATATCTGCTGTCATGGTTTGCGTTGGATACATTATCAGGAGATGCCAGAAGCCAAAGAGCGTGCCCATCTTCAGGAAGCGATCCAGCTATTCAAGTCCCTGACCGGTAAGGCACCATTGGGTTGGTACACAGGTCGTGATTCACCCAATACCCGGCGACTGGTGGTGGAGCAGGGAGGTTTTTTGTACGACTCTGATTATTACGGCGATGACTTGCCTTTCTGGACTCAGGTGGACACAGCCGAAGGGGAAAGCAAGTCACACCTGGTGATCCCTTATACGCTGGACTGTAACGATATGCGTTTTTCATCACCTACAGGTTTTGCTGATGGCGATGATTTCTTCACGTATCTGCGTGACAGCTTTGATGTGCTCTACGCTGAAGGCGCTGACGCACCGAAAATGATGTCGGTGGGTTTACACTGTCGTTTAATCGGTCGTCCCGGCCGCTTCCGCGCTTTGCAGCGTTTTCTCGATTATGTGCAGCAACATGACGATGTGTGGATTACCCGGCGAGAAGATATTGCCCGTCACTGGATAGCTGAACACCCCGCGCCTTAAGACGCTGGCCTGCGCATCAAATGCCAGGCCAGCATGCCGGCCAGCAGACCCCAGAAAGCACTGCCAATACCAAATAACGTCATCCCCGATGCGGTGGCCAGAAAAGTAATTAAAGCCGCTTCTCGGCCCTCTGTGTTCCCTAACGCGACAGCCAGGCTATTACCGATGGTTGATAACAGTGCCAATCCTGCCAGTGTCAGCACCAGTGCTTGCGGAAAGGCAAACATTAAGGTGGCCACTGAGGCCGCCAGCAAGCCGCTTAAAATATAGAAAATACTGGCGGCTACGGCCGCGGTGTAACGGCGCTGCTTATCAGCATGAGCTTCTTCACTCATACAAATAGCCGCCGTGATCGCGGCTAAATTGAGGGCAAATGCACCCAGTGGAGCCAGTAACAGGGTGGTGATACCTGTCCAGGTGATGATGGGTGATAAAGGTGGGTTGTAACCTGAGGCCTTAATCACTGCAATGCCGGGCATATTTTGAGAGGCCATGGTAACGATAAATAGTGGAATCCCGACACCGATGAGCGCGGCAAATGAAAATGACGGCGCGGTAAAAACAGGGATGGCAAACTGAAAAGCCAGTGTGTCCAGATTAAATCCCCCCATCCAGGACACCATCGCCACCGCCCCCATTAAGACGATTAAGATCGCATAACGGGGCAAAAACCGTTTACCGATTAAATACAGAAGGAACATGCTGATAACTAAGATCAAGTGAGTCTCGGCGGACTTAAATGCAGCTAATCCAAACTGCAATAGCACACCTGCCAGCATCGCAGTTGCCAGTTCCTGGGGTAAAAACTTCATCAAACGTTCAAACCAGCCAGTAATACCGGCAAGCGTGATCAAAGCACCGCAAAATATAAATGCACCTATCGCTTCTGCCATCGACAGTCCAGGTAAACTGGTCACTAACAGTGCAGCGCCAGGCGTAGACCAGGCTGTTAAGATCGGGGTTTTATAATAAAGCGATAACCCTAGCGTCGATACGCCCATCCCGATACCCAGGGCGAAAAACCAGGAGGTCACTTCGGCCTGGGATGCGCCTGCTGCTGCGGCAGCTTGGAAGATAATCACGGCCGAGCTGGTGTAACCGACCAGCACGGCTACAAAGCCTGCCGTAAGGGAAGATAGCGAAAAGTCTTTCATTAGTACCATGGTCTGATCCTGATAACTCTGGTTATGAGTTCTGGTTGTGCGTTATAGCGCATTATTTGGCGAGCATAGCATTGTGCGTTATAGTGCACAAATCATATTCTTGATAGCAGGCGGGTGGATGGAAAAGGTAACTGTGGCATTAGGTAAACGTCTGCGCGAATTGAGACGGTCGCTGGGCTGGAGTCTGGATCACGCGGCAGCACAAACGGGTGTCAGCAAGGCCATGCTGGGACAGATAGAACGCGGTGAATCCAGTCCGACCATTGCCACCCTGTGGAAGGTTGCCACCGGTTTTCAGGTCTCTTTCACTCGCCTGGTAGCTGGGTTATCTTTAAATTCGCTAGCCCTGGCCGACGGTGAGCATTTACATGCGCTTGAGTCTGACCCGGGTATTGAGGTGACGGTACGCTTTGCCTTTGATCCCAGTGTTAATTTTGAGTGGGTGGAGCTACGACTGGCACCTGGCAGTGAATCACACTCGGATGCACATCAGGCAGGGGTTACGGAGCGTATACTGGTGCTGGAAGGTGAGTTGGAATTGTGGCTAGCGGGTGAGTGGCAGCGTTACCAGGCCGGAGCGACTGTGTGTTTTGATGCCGACCAGCCTCATGGCTATCGCAATTCCGGGATGGATGTTTTGGTGTTTCAGGATGTGATTCATTATGCGTGACGAGGGTCGAGTTAATCCCAGCGAGCATCACTTTCCGAAAGCTTAAAGTACACATCCCGGCCGTCTGCACATAGCTGAGTGACAGCCTTCGGCGAGCCATCATCATTGAGCGATACTAATCCCACGCCGGATGCGTTAAGCAGCCTTTCACCTTTATCGGCATGATCCGGTTTATGCGGTATGACGCGCATACGGCGACGTCGGGTGAACCAGTTCAGTGGCGATTTTGGTGAGTATAGCCAGCGATTTAAGCGATCAAACACATCTAACAGGCGTTTGGGAAATTCGTTTTTGATACCGCTGCTGGTAATTTGCCAAACATCAGGCCGGCAGTTGATACCGCGTAATTGTACTTTATAAACAAATGAATAATGCACATCACCGGATAATATAATGAAATGTTTGGGTGTTTTGGCATGTCGAAACATATTCAATAATGTAGATGCAGCCCCCGGATGAGCCATCCAGTTTTCCGCATCAACCAGCAAGGGTTTTCCAAACCAGGTGAAAACGCGTTGAATATTCTCGATTAACTTAACGCCAAACATTGGTGCCGGAGAGACTAGCACAACGGCATCCAGGTTCATCAGGTGTTGTTGTAAGTCTGTTAATGCTTCCCAGTCCATCAGGCCAGACGGTTTAGCCAGGGACTCTTCCGAGCGCCAGCGATGGGTACGGGTATCGAGAACCAATAGCGTAGGGCTTGTTGGCCAAAGGTAATGCCATTGCGAAAATTTTAATAATTCCTGTAACACTTGGTCATGTTGCTCTGATCCGGGTTTTTGCAGGGCATGCTGTACGCGATCCATTAACTCATCAGAGAAGTGTTCTGGAGCGTTACCCCAGCCCTGACAGAGTAGATAGCCTAAAAGAGCATTACCTATAATGCGCGCTGAAAATGGGTGGCCATAGGCGGTCTGTTCCCATTCAGCGGTTAGATTCCAGTCATCAGTGACATCATGATCATCGAAAATCATGGCGACCGGCAGATGGGCCATGGCACGTCGAATCTGAGGTAAAGAGCGAATAAAACCCTCTAGCACTCGCCGTTCTCGACGAAATTGCTCTTCTTCAGTTGCACTTAAGCCATTCGGAAGTGCTTTTTGTGTGTCATTATTTAGTTTTTTCCAGCCTTCCGGCGACCACACCAGTAGATACATCGCAAGAATTTCTGCTATGGATATCAAGTGGTTATGTGCAGAAGCAGAGGTGAAAACTGGCTTGCGAGCACCGCCAAAAACTTGCGATAACATTTTTTGGCTGGCTTCGGTATTTGGCAGTAATGATTCTCGATAATAATAGCAAGGGGTATCATTGTGCAGACGTGAGGCTTGTTTAACGTCTACACAAGGTAAGGTTTCATCATGCATTCCCAAATGTGGGATTAAATGATGTATAGCCCAGAGCATGGGTCCGGCAACATCATCGGCATAGATTTGATCACCGTTCATGATCAGTAAACTCGGCCATTCTTCGGTGGGCGTGGATGCTAACAGAGTGTCTACACGCACTAATCCATCACCAGAGTCATGGTGGGGTTTTCGACAAGAACCATGCAAGATATGGCTCAGTTTTGGCTTTATCACAAAGAATGGTTTTTTATGGCCGGGATAAACCAGATCTTCTGCCCAGTGATTCCAGCCTAAACCATTCAGACGCAAGTCATACTCAATTTCTTTGTCAGTTGGTAATTCGCGAGCCGGCGTGACTTTCAATAAATGAATATACAGGGAGTCACCGGCTTGCATTTGTTGATGCGCTAGAGTGCAGTCAACAGCTATTGCCGTGTTCGAATCAGGTGTCAGAGGAATAAGATTTAGGCTGGGCTCGGCTGGCGCATCTGTGACCCACCAGAATACCACCTCTGATGGTGTCGTGCGCCTTAGAATTGGCCCAGCTAATAGAGTAATAGCCTCGTGCACTCGTATCAAACTCCTGTGTTTCTTTTAATTATTGAGAACATCCTAGACAAAGAAGTTCCATTTCTATTGGTTTTTATAGCTTGCGGTGTTTTACGCATCTACTCTATCTTACAGTGCTTTTTGGAGCACATTTGAACAATACAAATGATGATTGATTCCTATAGCAAAATCTTTGGCAACTCTCTAAAAAGAGTATTCAGGTTATCTTAGCCTCTGATGTGCTGAATACCGAAGACAACAACGTGTTTCGTTTTCATGGCGAGAAACTCTGGCCCTACCAGCTAGGGTATTCGCAAAGACCCGCTGGGTATCTTTATTTTGGAGAGAGCCTGGCCCGAGCAGTTAATCACACTCAGATGCGCACCAGATGGTGTTACTGAGCGTCTGCTGATGTTGAAGGATGTAATTCATTACAAAGGCCTCTGGTCAGGAACTAGTTTTGTATCGTTATTCTCAGTTGCCTGGCGTAGCTGAGAAGGGGGCATACCTCTTGATTGACGAAAGCGGTTTGAGAAGTGGCTGGATGAACTGAAACCACATTGCTGGGCTATCTCGGTCAACGAAAGCGGGCTGTTCTGCAATAACTGTTCGGCACGCCGTAAGCGACGTTGTAAAACATATTGATGGGGTGCAATGCCGAGGCTTTGGCTGAACATTCTGGAAAAATGGTATTCACTCAGGCATGCCTGCTCAGCCAGATCGCGCAACAGCAGGGGTTGATCCAGATAGGTTTCGATATATTCCTGAATGCGTTTCAGCAGGCTGGGTGCCAGGCCGCCCGTTACGCGTGGCAAGTGCCATTGGCACTGGGAAAAGCTCCGGAGCAGGTGTATCAGCAACAGGTTACTGGCGCTGCTAAGTGCTAACTGGTGACTGCGTTCTTGCCAGTCAAGGCTAAGCAGAAACTGCTGATAGAGTGCGGTAATGCTGGCATCTTCAGCAAAGTACTGCTCATTCAACTGCAGACTGGCGGGTGATCTATCCCATATCTGCTCCGCCAGACTGAGTAGATGCTGATCGGTAAAGTACAGATGCACAAACTCCAGCGGTCCCCGTACATCCCAGGCACTCTCCAAACCTTTGGGCATCAGGCAGAAGCGTCCCGGAGCTCCGCCATTCTTCCAGCCATTTTGGGTGCGTCGATAACACTCCAGCCCTTCGGCAACGTAGAGGCTCAGGGTGTGGTGACTAGGACAGTCCAGTTCGATCAGATCGTGACTGTTGTACCAGCGAGCCAACCCCATGTCATTGCTCAGGCTGCCAGTGGCCCTGAGGTTTGCTTTATGCATAAGCATTTGTTCAACGACTTGATAATGAGATGACATGCCGACTCCTGATAGGTATCTCTATGGATAGTAAGCAGCAATGCGGTTCTTGCCAAGCTGTGCAGACGCTGCCGTGATAAAAAAGCGCAAGAATGTGCAAGTGTTAACAGCTATTCTGCAAGCCGTTGAGTCGCTATCTGGACAAAATGATTGCATGAACCTGCTAGCTTAGCGCTCGGAGAGCCTTGATGAATGCCATACTCTATATCACCACTGTACTGATTTGGGGCACTACCTGGATTGCCATCGCCTTTCAACTGGGCGAGGTTCCTGTAGCCTTGTCGGTTTTCTACCGTTTTGCACTGGCTGGTGCGACATTGCTAATCTGTCTGGTGCTATCAGGGAGGCTGCGACGCATTGGCGCCAGGGATCACCTGTTTTGCGTGCTGCAGGGTATGTGTGTATTTTGCTTTAACTTTCTATTGTTTTACACCGCCACTCAGTACATCACCTCGGGCCTGAACTCGGTGGTGTTTTCCATGGCGGTGCTGTTTAACGCGGTCAACAGTGCGATGTTCTTTCGGGTAGCAATTACCCCACGTATCTACCTGGCCAATGGCCTGGGCCTGTCAGGTATGTTGCTGTTGTTCTGGCCAGACCTCAGTGGTGAGCAACTGAACCTGGAGGTGCTTTTCGGCATGGGATGCGCCTTGTTGGGTACCTATGGTTTTTCGCTGGGCAATATGATCAGTTTGCGTCACCAGCGCAAAGGTCTGGATCTGCTATCCACCAATGCCTACGCCATGAGTTATGGTGCTCTAACCTTACTGTGCATCTTGTTGGTCAGCGGTACGCCCTTCGTGTTGGATACTCGTGTGAGTTATCTGGGTGCGTTATTTTATCTGGCGATTTTTGGCTCGGTCATTGGTTTTGGTGCCTACTTTGCTTTGGTTGGGCGCATAGGGGCTGGACCAGCCGCCTATACCACCTTGCTGTTTCCGTTGGTCGCCCTCGGTATTTCAACCTTTTATGAAGGATATGTCTGGACCCTCTCAGCCTTGGCCGGTCTGGTCATGATTTTGATCGGCAATGCGGTGATGTTTATTAAAAGAACCGCGTCGAGAAACACCGCAAAAGCAGCTGTTGTTTGATGGCTTATATAGGGGGTATATCGCCTTTCATGCCAACTCACGCTGTAACGTAATGGCGTAGTAATAGCCGTAGCGGGTGATGACATACGCCACAACAAGTGTCGCAATGACCAGCTCTACACTCGCGATAATCCCTAAAAAATGAATCACAGAGGTATCCATTCCCCACTCAATATACTGTGCCTGAACTTTAAATATGGCCGTAGCACCAATCGCTAGAGGAAAGGTAAAAGCGGCGTAACCGGGGCTAAAAGGCAGTCTTAATAAGCGAAGTGCAAAGCGATAAATAGTCGCCGTTTTCAGTAGTGACATTGCTAATAGAACCATCACAAACCATTTAGAGGGAGTATCTACAACGGTTAAATACCCTGTCAAACATACGCTGGCAGGTGCCGCCATAATGACAAAAGTCGGCTTGGCGTTATCAGGTAATTCCCCACAGTAAGTCAAGCGATACAGCATCAATGGCAAAAGCACCAAATAGCAAACAATGCCAAACCAAAGAATGCTTTCTGCCAAGGGTTGAAACAAAGACTCTGGATAACTAATCGTTGCGACTATGATGCCCACAGGTGGCACAAACCAGCTCGGCACCATATCGGCCAGCAAGAATCCTCGAGATCTGTGATAAACAAAGGTCACCAGAAACACCAGGTGTATCGCAATGGCAAGCAACCACAAAGCTACAGCCAATGTCGGCATAAAATGATGAAGCGACATGGTAATCACCATTAATGCCATGGCGAATGTTGGCACCACGCTTCCCACCACGGGATGCTGTAAATCCTGTATCAATAATCCTGGCTGCAGGGCAAATTTTCCTACCAATAACATCAGTAAGAAAGCGCTAATCGTGGCGGCTAAGTAGGGTAAAAAAGACGATCCCTGGACAACAAAGTGCCAACTGAAACCTAAGCTGGCAATGCCCAGCGCGAGACCCGCCATGGGCGTTGGCGCAAAAGACAAACCATAACCTAGTTTTCTAAGCATACCCTGACTCCACATTATCAGTTAGGAATAAGGTTATGGTAAAAAGAAATGGATGATTATAAAATCTAAATATATTTAACAAATTGTTTGGTTAAACTAAACATTAACTCAATAACTAAACATCGGCCTAACCTAAGATGTAAAGCATGAAAATCACACTACAACAACTCCGAGTATTCTCGGCCGTGGCTCGCCAAGGCAACTTAACCGCTGCCGCAGACACGCTTTGTCTTAGTAAAGGCGCGGTTTCTCAATCGCTTCAACAACTTGAAAGCCATTTGGATACGCCTTTGTTTGATCGTGTTCACCCAAGACTTCAGCTTAATCAACAGGGAAAACGCTTGCTGCCGATGGCGGACGAGTTGATCGAGCGGGCTGGTGATATTGAACATAGCTTTGGCAAACATGCCGACAATCTAGGCGCCCTTCATATCGGGGCCAGCCAAACGATCGGTAATTATTTACTGCCGCATTTACTGGCAGAGCAAGACAGCAAGCAGCGCCAAGAAACCAAAGTCACCATCACCAATAGCCAAACCTTATGCCAGATGCTGCTGAACTTTGAGTTAGACATGGCACTGATCGAAGGTCAACACGGCCATCAAGAACTCGTCACGACACCCTGGATTCAAGATGCCATGGTACTGATTTGCTCTATTGATCACTCTTTAGCGCAGGGTAAATCACTGACTTTTGCTGAACTAAACCATCAGGATTGGGTATTGCGGGAAACAGCTTCTGGCAGCCGACAACAGTTTGAACGACGTATCCGCCCTGAATTAAGTGACATCACTTCTGTGTTGGAATTGAGCAGCTTAGAGTCGGTATTATTGGCGGTAGAACGTGGATTGGGAATCAGCTTTATCTCCAACCTGGCTGCGAAAGACAAACTGGCAATGGGGCGAGTTCATGTAGTAAAAATCGATCGCACCTTTCCTCGCCAATTACATCTTGTCTGGCATAAACAGAAGTACTTAACCGGGCGATTGCAGCATTTTAGTCAATTTCTTAAAGACTGGGGTGAGCGCCATTAATTACCGCAACAACCAGTGCGTTGCTGAGGTTTTGCTGTAATCGACCCTACCGGCACCTCTGTCCTGCCGGGCTTAAGCGCGTAAGTCACAACTCAGGTTGCCCAGATCCTTGGCAGACAAGCCGGACGGCCCATAACGCTGGGTCGTACCGCCTGCCAGATAGCTATCATCTGCTTTAATAACGGTTCAGTTTGATGGCCCAGCAGGCGCACCACGATCAGGCTGTCGAGTCGGGTGGCACCGGCCAGAATAGTGGTGTCGACTGACTGAGCTAGTACGGTCCTGACCTGTTCCAGTAATGCGTCATCAGCGGGATGGATCAGCAGGGTGGCTTGCATGGGGTAGCCTCTGAGGCCTGCGGACGCCTGCTGCAACTGGTCGGCTTCAGCGTTGAAGTGTTCAATCAGCAGCGGCTTTGCATCGATACTGAGCTTTAGCGATGAACGTATCTGCCCTCGATCAAAGCGTTCGTTGATCACCGGACGTCCCAGGCATTGAATCTCCCAGCCGATAAAGCGTGACTCGCTGTGCAGCTCGATGTGCGTCTGCATTGCCAGTCGGCTGTCCGGGAAAAAGATATTCTCCTGAGGCAGCCATTCAAGTGCGGCCTGTTCGGCGACCTGAAAATGCTGGCGATATTGTGCCAGACGTCCCCCGGAACGATAAAACTTGGTCGCACCGGGGGTGGTGATCAGTGTATGGGCTTCGGGCTGTACATGCACCGCCACTTCCAGCCGGTCACCGCCGACAACACCACCGGGTGGGTGCAGCAGATAGCTGTGACAAACCGGCCCTTCCGGATAGAACGCCCGCTGCACAGATAACGGCCCGATGCGCTGGCAGTGGATCAGCCGGGTACGCTCACGACGAGGACTGTAGGCCAGTGCAATGCGTGCGCGCCAGCCATCATGGGTATCCGGTTCTATACCGGGCAGGCTCAGGTCGGTCATACAGGCGTATCCATATCAGGCCGCATCCAGCATGCCCTGTTTGATCACAAAATCGATAATCACATCCAGACCGATGCCTTCCTTAAGGTTGGTAAACACATAAGGGCGGTTCGGACGCATGCGCTGGGTATCGGCTTCCATCACTTCAAGACTGGCACCGACATAGGGTGCCAGGTCGATCTTGTTGATCACCAGCAGGTCGGATTTAGTGATGCCGGGGCCACCTTTGCGCGGGATTTTTTCACCCTCGGCGACATCGATGACATAGATGGTCAGGTCGGCCAGTTCCGGACTGAAGGTAGCGCTGAGGTTATCGCCGCCACTTTCGACAAACACCACATCCAGGTCTTTGTGCAGTCTGGCGAGCTCTTCAACGGCCGCCAGATTCATGGAGGCATCTTCACGAATCGCGGTATGTGGGCAGCCGCCGGTTTCAACCCCGACGATGCGATCCGCTGGCAGTGCTTCTGCGCGGGTCAGAATCTTGGCATCTTCCTGGGTATAGATATCATTGGTCACCACAGCGATGCTGTATTGGTCGCGGATTGCCTTGCACAGTACTTCTAACAGTGCGGTTTTACCGGAACCTACCGGGCCACCGACACCGATACGTAAAGGAGATTTGTAGTCACTCATGATGTGGTCCTGTTAACAGATTAGGAGCGAAATAAACGCGTATATTGTGTTTCATGGCAGGCGCTGGCGATGGCCAGTGCCGGGGTGCAACCGGCTATGGACTCATCGGTAATAGCCAGTGCTTGCTGTTGTAATTCGGGCAGGGTTTCAGACAGGCTGAGCAGCAGTTGCTGGCCACTGGTTTGCCCCAGTGGCACCAGTTTGACCCCCGCCATCACGCTGTTTTCCAGCCAGCTCCATAAATAGCCACTGCAGAGCTCATCCAGAGGGATCTGCCAATGCTGTGCGGCCAGTGCCATACCCGCCAGCTGTGTCGACTTGACGGCATCGATACTGGATGGCGGAATTTCTATGCCCAGCGAAGGCAGTAATACCGCTAACGCCTTACCGCGCTGTGACTCTTCGGCACGCAGTTCGGCTGTTTCCCGGCTGGCACAGAGGTACTGGCACCAGTAATCGATCTGCTGACTATCGGCCTGTGCAAATCCCTGATATAGCCGGATTAATACCGGTAATTCCAGGGTGCCGACACTGTGCTTGAGTACACTTTCCAGCCAGGCATACAGGCTTGGCTGATCTGTGACCCAGCCCGCCTCTATGGCCCACTCCAGGCCTTGCGAATAGGTGAATGCACCGATAGGCAAGGAGGGGCTGATGAGCTGATAGAGGCGCAGGCTGGGTAGCATGAGGTTAGCCCAGTAGCGTAATCAAAAGTGCGGCCGCACCACTGCCAGCGCCCAGCCATTTTGGCTGAAAGGTTTTGCCGAGTGCATAGCCTGCCGCCAGGATCAGCGCGGCCATGATCAGCATGCCAGGCATAAAGGTGAAGACTCCGCCAGCGGGCATTTCCAGACCATGGGCCCAACCGTGGAACATCACCAGTGTCAGTGCGGCGATCATCGGCAGCAGGCCTCGGGCGGCAAAGAACAGTGCAACAGCAATCAAGAACATGGAGGCTACAATCATCACTTCAATTCCGGTGCCAACACCTGTCAGCAGCCCCAGCATCGCACCGGCAAACAGGATGCCTAACGTGCCGGTATACAACTGGGTACATTGCTTTACCGACTGCCAGGCACCCAATGCGCCTATCCCCAGCAGCATGGCCAGGTGGTCAAGACCGGTGAGCGGATGCAGCAGGCCGGAAATAAAGCTGCTGTGGCTGTGATCATGACCGGAATGTGCCAGCAGCATGGGCGAGGCTAACATCAGAGCGGCCGTGATAGCGAGGGTGTAGGTGGTTTTCATGGGACGTTCCTTTATCAGTCAGATTAATGCGTATGCGAGTGGTCATGATCATGGCTGTGACCATGATGCGGGCCGCTCTCACTACTATAAGCACCGGCTTCGGGTTCAAAGGGTTGTTGTTCGCAGATCACATTCACGCCCAGGCCCTCGACCATGGCATCCAGCACATGGTCATGCTGGTAGCGCACAAATCCAGGTGCTATCTGCAGGGGGACATGGCGGTTACCCAGGTGATAGCTCACGCGAGTTAACAGTAAAGTGTCATCACAACGCACGGTTGAAACGGTTTCTGGTGAGGCTTTCACTAGCACTATGAGCCCACATTCGCTACGTAAGCAGTCTCCACCTCGCAGAATCAGACCGCGTGGCAGAAACAGTCCGGCATCACGGCCATCATCCAGCTGCACCTTGAGGCGGCTGCGGATACGCTGATCGATGCTCAGGCTCAGGCTGACATCAGTCGGTTGCGGGCTATCCAGTTTTTCAGTGAGTCGAATCATGTTCTGTCCGTTGAGTTGCTGTGGTGCAATTAAAAAAGGAAATAGCGCTGTGCCATCGGTAGCTCCGTGGCGGGCTCACAGGTTAGCAGTTGCCCGTCAGCCAATACCTCATAGGTTTGTGGGTCGACACTGATCACCGGCTGATAGCTGTTGTGAATCATCTTGTCCTTGGTGGCGGTTCGGCAATCGCGCACTTCACCTATCAGGCTTTTCAGCCCCAGCTGCTGAGGCACCCCAGCGCCAATGGCCGCTTTGGACAGAAACAGCATGGAGGTCTGCTGGCAGGTTTTGCCGTAGCTACCAAACATAGGCCGGTAATGCACAGGCTGCGGTGTCGGGATGGAGGCATTGGGATCACCCATCGGGGCCATGGCGATAAAGCCGCCTTTGAGGATCAGGCTGGGTTTGGTGCCGAAAAAGGCAGGTCTCCACAGCACCAGATCGGCGAGTTTACCCGCCTCAATCGAGCCGACTTCATGGCTGATGCCATGGGTGATAGCCGGGTTGATGGTGTATTTAGCGATATAGCGCTTAATGCGGAAGTTGTCGTTTTCGCCAGTATCTTCAGGCAGTGCCCCACGTTGCACTCTCATTTTGTGGGCAGTTTGCCAGGTGCGCATAATCACTTCACCGACTCGGCCCATGGCTTGAGAATCGGAGGAGATCATCGAAAAAGCGCCCAGATCATGCAGGATATCTTCAGAAGCGATGGTTTCACGACGGATGCGAGATTCAGCAAAGGCAACATCTTCAGCAATGGAGGGATCCAGATGGTGGCAGACCATCAGCATATCCAGATGCTCGTCTACGGTATTCACCGTATAAGGACGGGTGGGGTTGGTAGAGGAGGGCAGTACATTGCTTTCGCCACAGGCCTTGATGATATCGGGCGCATGGCCACCCCCGGCCCCTTCGGTGTGATAGGTGTGAATCACCCGACCGTTGATCGCGGCGAGGGTCGACTCAACAAAACCGGATTCATTCAGGGTGTCGGTATGAATGGCGACCTGAATATCCATTTCATCAGCCACGCTAAGGCAGCAGTCTATGGCTGCAGGTGTGGTACCCCAGTCTTCATGCAGTTTAAGCCCCATGGCACCGGCCAGAATCTGCTCACGCAACCCTTCCGGTAAGCTGGCATTACCCTTGCCCATAAACCCGAGGTTCATCGGAAATTCATCGGCTGCTTCGAGCATGCGATGAATATTCCAGGGGCCGGGTGTGCATGTTGTGGCATTGGTGCCGGTAGCAGGACCGGTTCCACCACCGAGCATGGTGGTAACACCGGAGCAGAGCGCTTCTTCGATCTGTTGCGGGCAAATAAAATGAATATGTGCGTCGATACCACCGGCGGTGAGAATCTGACCTTCGCCGGCAATGACCTCAGTGCCTGGACCAATGACGATATCCACCCCGGGCTGAGTGTCAGGGTTGCCAGCTTTACCGATATGCAGAATACGACCTTCTTTAATACCCACATCGGCTTTAATAATGCCCCAGTGATCGACTATCAGTGCATTGGTAATCACCAGATCAGCGGTTTTGGCGCTGGGACACTGAGCCTGACCCATACCATCACGGATCACCTTGCCGCCACCAAACTTAACTTCATCACCGTAGATCGTCAGGTCGTCTTCAACTTCCAGCCAGAGTTCGGTATCGGCCAGGCGTAGGCGGTCCCCCTTGGTGGGACCAAACATTTCGGCGTAGGCCTGTCGTGAAATCGTTGCCATGTGCTGCTCCTGACTTGGTTATAGATCGCCCTGGATTTTACCCTGAAAGCCGAACACTCTTCGCTGACCGGCATAAGCCACCAGTTCCACGGTACGGCTCTGTCCCGGCTCAAAACGAACCGCTGTGCCAGCGGCGATATTGAGTCGAAAACCACGTGTACTTTCGCGATCAAATACCAAGGCGTTATTGGCTTCATAAAAGTGATAGTGTGAGCCAATTTGAACAGGTCGATCACCTGTATTAGCTACGCTTACCTTGCGCGTCTCGCGGCCCGCATTTAGCTCAATATCACCTTCAGCAACTTTCATTTCTCCAGGAATCATGTCATCTCCTTTAAACGATGGGGTCGTGAATGGTGACCAGCTTGGTGCCATCCGGAAAGGTTGCTTCAATCTGCACTTCTGGCAGCATATCGGGAATGCCATCCATTACGTCATCACTGGTTAGCAGGGTTCGACCGAAGTCCATCAGTTCAGCGACAGTACGCCCATCCCGTGCACCTTCCATAATGGCGGCACTGATATAGGCAACAGACTCGGGGTAGTTGAGCTTTACACCGCGTTCTTTACGTCGCTCGGCGACCAGCGCGGCGGTAAACAGTAAAAGCTTATCTTTTTCGCGGGGTGACAGTTCCATAATCAGCACTCTCTTGTTGGAGTGGCGTCTAACTCGTTGGCGCCAATAAATGCAAGTGTTTGACTTGTTTTGTCTGGGTTTTGCAAAGAGTGTGCCACGGTGAAGAGAACCGCAGTTGGGAGGTGTTTCTGAGGGCTTTGCCCGGTTGCCGTGCGTGGGCGTGTATTTATTTGGTGCGCAAGATGGTTTTATGCGCAAGTATGGTGCGTATCAGACCTGCTTCACGGCTTGACGAAAACAGGCAAGCAGGTCAGACATGGCATCGTCGAGCGGCACCTCATCACGCCAGCACATACCCACAGAGCCTTGTTCACCTTGTAACTCTATATCCAGTGCTGTAATCAGACCACGCTCATGGAAATGCCTGGCTACACGCTCAGAGACTATCGATAACATATCACTGAACTGCAGTAACCACAGGTTACCGACCTGGGAGGTGGATTCGATACGATAAGGGGGCGGTTTTTGTCCAGCCGTAGTTAAGGAAATGTCCAGCTTGCTACGAATGGGTGTACCACTTGGCCAGACTATCCAGTCATAGTTATAGAGATCTGCCCAGCTTAGGGCGGGTTTTCCAGCCAGTGGATGATCAATTCGTGCAACGATACTGAGTGATTCTTTATAGAGCATTTCACTGAACAGGGTTGAGCGTGGTTGATAGTTATCCATTCGCCCTACAACGAGGTCAAGTTTACCCGTTTCCAGCTTTTCCAGCAGGATATTCATTGTGCCTTCCTGGATTTCAATACGGGATTCCGGATGCTTTTCTATAAACTGAATGATCGCTGCTGGCACAAAGGTGGGTGCTGTAGCGGGTGATGTGCCTATTGCCAGGGTTCTGGAACTACCTTCTTTGAGGGATGCAAGATTGATTTCTGCACGATCCATCTCATTGATGACTCGCTCAGCATGTGCAATCAGTAAGCGACCCATTGCTGTTGGCTGCAAGCCACGTGAGTGCCGGTCAAACAGTTCAGCACCTATATCGTCTTCCAGCTCCTTTAGCCATTTAGAAAGCCCAGGCTGCGTGGTGAACAGCTGTTTGGCTGTCTCACTGAGGCTGCCGGTTTCAGACAAGCTAATCAGCAACTGCAGATGGTGAATACGTAAACGGCGAGTCCAGCTCATTATTGGTATACCTAAAATAATATATCAGTATGGAATAATATCATTATTCGATATGGGTAGATTAGTCAATAATGCGCCATATGCAAAGTGCAGATAAAAGCGCAGGAGCGAAAAATGATACAACTCTACAGTTTTTTTAACAGCTCCACCTCCTACCGTGTCCGTATCGCGCTGGCACTCAAAGGGGTTGAGTATCGTTATACCGGAGTCAACATACGTGTCGGTGAACAATCATCAGACAGCTATCGTGAATTGAACCCGTCAAAGGGTGTGCCTTATTTTATTGATGAAGATGGCAATCGCTTCAGCCAGTCGTTAGCGATCATTCAGTATCTGGATGAGCGCTACCCACAGTCCCCTTTGTTACCTAAGGATAAAGTGGAAAAGGCACGCGTAATGGAATTGTCGGCAGCTATTGCCTGCGATATGCATCCCGTCAATAACCTGCGTGTACTGGGCTATTTGAGTAAGAACTTTGGCGTGAACGACCAGCAAAAATCCCAGTGGTACACACATTGGATCAATGAGGGATTTACGGCGGTAGAAACACTTTTGCAACGCTACGGATCAGGCGATTATTGCTTTGGTAATGCCCCGAGCCTGGCGGATTGCTGCCTGGTACCTCAGGTTGCCAATGCCGAGAGAATGGGCTGTGACCTCAGTGCCTATCCAAGGGTGTTGGCTGTGTACAACCACTGCCAGCAGCAGCCGGCTTTTCAACAGGCGGCGCCAAAATCACAACCGGACTTTATTGGCTAACCCTTCACCATCCGGTGTTATCAAACATTTAACAATAAGAGGTTAACAATGAACTCAACTGCAAAAAAACAAAAAGTCATTGTTGTCGGAGGCGGTATCGGTGGTCTGGCTGCAGCGATGGCGTTGACGTCTCAGGGCATCGAAGTTGAACTGCTTGAGCAGGCTGAACAGATTGCAGAAATAGGTGCAGGAATCCAGTTGGGCCCGAATGCCTATGCTGCGCTAGACGCTTTAGGTGTCGGTGAAGCGGCCCGTAATCGCTCTGTATTTACCGACCATATGACTATGATGGATGCGGTAGATGCCAAAGAAATTGGTCGCATCGATGTCGGCCCTGCGTTTCGGGAACGCTTTGGTAACCCTTATGGTGTTATCCACCGTGCTGATATTCACCTTTCGATCCTTGAGGCGGTTGAAAAACATCCGTTGATTAAGTTCCGCACGTCGACCCGTATTGGACGTTATGAAACAACCGACTCAGGTGTGGTGGTGACGGATACCCAGGGTAATCAATTTACCGCTGATGCTTTGTTGGGTGCCGATGGTGTGCGTTCTGTCGTACGTGAAACCCTGATCGGTGATGAGGCGCGAGTCACGGGCCATGTTGTCTACCGCGCCGTCGTTGATGCCTCTGAAATTCCTGAAGATATGCATGCCAATGCCCCGGTGCTTTGGGCTGGCCCACGTTGCCACCTGGTGCAGTATCCGCTGCGTGGTGGCAAGGAGTACAACATCGTTGTGACCTTCCACAGCCGCAATAAGGAAGAATGGAGCGTCACCGAGGGCAGTAAAGAAGAGGTGTTGTCCTATTTTGAAGGCATACATTCTACCCCTCGTCGTCTGCTTGATTTGCCAAAATCCTGGCGTCGCTGGGCAACGGCGGATCGCGAACCGGTCGAACACTGGGGTGAGGGTGTTGTCACCCTGTTGGGAGATGCCGCTCACCCCATGACACAGTATCTGGCACAGGGTGCGTGTATGGCACTGGAAGATGCCGTGACTCTGGGTAAGGCGATTGAAAGCTGTGATCAGGATCTGGCCAGTGCCTTCCGCCTGTATGAATCCATCCGTATCCCACGTACCGCCCGTGTGGTCTGGAGTGCCCGGGAAATGGGACGTTTGTATCATGCCAAAGGCGTTGAACGTCAGGTTCGCAATTCACTTTGGGCTGGTCGTTCACAGCAGCGTTTTTATGATGCGGTTGAGTGGCTGTACAGCTGGAATGTGGATAACTGTCTGAATCAGCCGGGTCAATAAGCGATACGTTACAGTTGCTGAAGTTTATAAGAGGATAAAAACATGCATCAGTTAGGCACACTTGAAGACTTGCCCCAGGAATACAGAGATCAACTGACTCAGAAGAACCTGGTGCCCCTCTGGCCGAATATGCGCGCGGTATTGCCACCCAGGGTTCCTACTAGAAAAACCGGTACGCTGTGTTGGGACTATCAAACTATACGTCCGCTCTTGCTGGAAGCCGGTCAACTGACTCCCATGGAAAAAGCCGAACGCCGGGTGTTGGTATTGGCTAATCCCGGCCATGGTCTCAGTAATATGCAGGCGACGCCGAGTATCTACATGGGACTGCAATTGATACTGCCCGGTGAAACAGCACCCAACCATCGTCATACCCCGAATGCGGTACGCATTATAGTAGAGGGTGAGGGCGCTTTTACCACCGTTGATGGAGAGCCTTGTCGCATGGAGCGAGGTGACCTGATTCTGACCCCCGCCGGTAAGTGGCATGAACATCACCATGAGGGAGAAGGTCCGATTGTCTGGCTGGATGTGCTGGACCTGCCATTGATCTATCAGCTGGAAGGCTCCTGGGCGATGGAAGGGCAACCACAGGTCCCCAGCCTGGCACGCGACAAGTCTTTTGCTGATTACAGTGCCGCGGGTGTGGTTCCGAACATCAACTTTGAGCGGGATACCCAAACCGCTCCGATGCTGCGCTATCCCTGGCAGAAAACCCGCGCCTGTCTGGTAGAAATGGCCACGCATTACGCCGAAGGGTTGCTGCGTATCAGTTATGTCAATCCGGAAAATGGCAAGAGCCTGTTCCCGAGTATTGGCTTTGGCGCCATCATGCTCCGGCCTGGTGAAGTGATCAGTCTGCCCAGGCGCACCACACCCTGTATTTTTCATGTGGTTGAAGGCCAGGGAAGCCTGAGTGTAGATCAGGGTACTGCACTGCAGTGGGTTGAAAAAGACACCCTCTCGGCGCCGGGTTACAGCGATATTACCTTCAGTAATACCAATAGTGAGGCCCCGGCCTTTCTGATTACTGCCGATGAATCCCCGTTGCACCAGTATCTGGGCATCTATTAATTCAAAGAGAGAGATGAGATGACTGCAAAATTATTATTTCCCGCTGCCGAGCCTGTACTGGCTGATATTCAGGGCCGTGAAGAAAAGTACCCGGTGAAGCGAATTTTCTGTGTGGGGCGTAACTACCTTGCCCATGCGGCAGAGATGGGTGTGAGTGTAGACAAGACCAAACAGGAGCCGTTTTATTTCACCAAGCACCCGAGTGCTCTGGTGGCATCAGGCAGTGCCATAGACTACCCACCGCAAACGGCTAACTACCATTACGAGATGGAGTTTGTTGTGGCGATAGGTAAAGCCGGCTTTGAAGTGTCAGAAGAGGATGCCAACGAGCTGATTTATGGTTATGCCTGTGGCCTGGATATGACTCGCCGTGACCTGCAGCTTAAGGCGCGTGAAACCGGACGACCCTGGGATCTGGGTAAAGACTTTGAAGAGTCCGCTATCTTGTCAGCGATTGTACCCAAAAGTGAATCCGGTCTGATCACCTCTGGGGTGATTGAGTTGGAGGTGAATGGTGAAACGAAGCAACAGTCAGACCTGGATATGCTGATCTGGAATGTGCAGGAGATCATTGCTCATCTGTCAAAGTTTTATCACCTGCAACCCGGTGACCTGATCTATACCGGTACGCCGGAGGGTGTAGGCCCGGTTGTCGCTGGCGATACAATCACCGGACGCATTGCCGGACTGGGTGATATTGCATTGACGATACTGAAATAAATACAACTTACTGATTAAAATAATAAATCTCAGGAGTACAGACTATGTTGTCAGTTAAAAAATCCTTTGCAGTGGCGGCATTAACGGCACTGGTTACTCTCAGCTCCAGTGTGCAGGCTGAACGTCTGCGCCTGGGGCATGTGACCCCTCCAACCCATATCTGGCATCAGGTGTCAGAGCGATTTAATGAGAACCTGCAGCGTGAATCAGCAGGCGAGCATTCGATCAATATATTTCCCCTCTCGCAGTTAGGGGGTGATGATCAGATGATTGCCCTGCTGCAGTCGGGTGGGATACAGCTGGCCGTGTTGACGGCGGGCAGCCTGGCGAATCGTTCCGAAGCGATGAATGCCTGGTTCCTGCCGGGTATATTTGAAGATGTTGAGGCGGCCGCTGTGGCAACGGAGTCGCCGATCGCACAAAAGCTGCTCGATGATCTGCAGGATCAGCGCCTGGTTGGACTGGGTTATACGCTGGCCGGTATGCGCCATGTCCTGTCGACCCGACCCATGAACAGTGTTGAGGATTTTCATAATAAAAAAATCCGCTCTTTCCCTAACAAGCTCTATAACGACTGGTGGAGTGCGCTGGGGGCTGCACCGACAGCCCTGGCCATTGGTGATGTATCTTCAGCCTTAACCACCAATCTGCTGGATGCGGTGGATGTTGATCTGGATATAGTAGTGGGGTTGAGAATGTATCAGCAGGCACCTCATCTGACATTAACTAACCATATGGCTTTTCCGGGTGTAGTGGTGGCTTCGAAGCGCTGGTGGGATTCGCTGGATGATGATTACCGCGCTATGGTGATGCGCTCGTTTAAAGAAGCGGAAGCCTGGGGCTTTAAGCAGCAGGCAGAAGCCGAGTTGTCAAACCTGGCCTTTCTGCAGGAGCAGGGCGTCAATATAGCTGAATTTGATGTGACTGAACTTGAACCGGTGATCAAACAGATTACAGAGACTTACACTACCGGGAACGCAGATATTCAAATGTTCTACGATCAACAGGCCCGTTGAGCCTGAGCGTGATGGGGTCCTGGTGGCCCCTTTGAGGTATATATGCGCACACTAATTAGAAAAGTAGATGCATCTGTAGCCAGGCTTGAATACCTGATATTGATGCTGTTAATGGCAGCCCTCACTTTGATACTGACTGCACAGGTGATTTTACGCTACTTCTTCAGTAGCCCACTCTTCTGGGCCGAGGAGGTTTCCGTACAGATCCTGATAGCGACCACTTTTATTGGCGCCAGTTATTTGCTCTATAGCGCAAAACTGGTACGAGTGGATTTTATTCTGTTACATCTGAACACAAAGCTTTACTGGTTAGTGGAACGGATACTGCAGCTGATTACGTTGCTGGTGCTGGGTGTGATCTGTTACTTCGCTACAGAGTGGATTCTGGATCCGATGACGCGAATCGATGTTTCACCAACCACGCAATTACCGCGCTGGTATAACTACGCGCTGTTGGTTGCTTCTTTCTACTGCATGGTATTTCATCAGTTGGTCAAGCTGCTGCTACCGATTGAAAAAGGGCAGGAGTTTACATCATGATTACCTTGATTGTTTTTCTGGTCACGCTACTGGTTGGCTTACCTATTTTTATTACCCTGCTTCTGGGTACTCTGGTGTTTTTGGATCAGGCGGATCTGGTCATACTGCTTAGCTCCCTGCCAATACAGCTCTATGGTTCACTCAATCAGAATGGTTTACTGGCGATACCTCTATTTATGCTGGTCGGTGAACTAATGAATAAAGGCGGCTTAACGACTCGGCTGATGAGTGCAGCCGATGTATTTGTGGGTGGTTTTCGTGGTGGACTGGCCTATGTCAACCTGATGACCAACGCGATGGCAGCATCCATTCTGGGGTCGGCAACTGCACAGATTTCGGTAATGAGCCGGTTGATGATCCCAACCATGGTAGAGAAAGGCTATAAAAAAGAGTTTGCGGCGGCAGTGACTATGTCCGGAGGCCTGCTGGGGCCCATTATTCCACCGTCTATGCTGATGATCATTTATGGTGTGGTAGCTTATCAGCCTATTTCAGCGCTGTTTATTGCCGGGATTTTGCCAGGCATTCTGATTATTTCCGGCTTTGCACTGGTCATTTTCCTGACCGGACTTGTTAAGGGCTTACCGGCAGGTGAGCACCTGGAACATAAAAATGTGCGTAAAGAACTGATCAATGGTTTATTACCCGGCAGTATCCCAATCACCATTATTGTATGTATTATTCTGGGCATTATGACGCCGACAGAAGCCGGTGCCATTGCCTCCATTATGTCGTTCATTATCGGTGCTGTTATTTACAAAAGCATTAAGTTAAGCGATTTACCGGGCATTTTTGGCTCTGTTGCCGTGAATACAGCAACCATTACCGGTTTGATTGCGGTCGCTTCAGTGTTTGGTTGGGCGCTCTCTTTTGAAGGGGTGCCTGATATGCTGGTAGGACATATCTCGAATGTGACCAGTTCACCGCTGTTGTTTCTGTTGCTGGTGTATTTGCTGGTAATTCTGCTGGGCATGTTCCTGGAAAGTATCAGCGTGATGATCGTTATCGTACCGATTATCCTCCCCGCTGCCTTGACCTATGGGATAGATCCAATCCACTTTGGTGTGGTCATCAGCCTGGCAACACTCATCGGTTTAGTCACACCGCCAGTCGGACCGGGTCTGTATATCGCCATGACAGCAGCGAACCTGCCGATGGGAACCCTGTTCAAAGCCATGATTCCTTTTCTGTTCTCGATGTTCCTGTGCATGTTCCTGATCGCAGTGTTTCCAGCATTATCACTCTACTTGCCCAGCTTGATGTCAAAGTAAAGTCAATCCGAACAGGAGATTAATACACTCCTGTTCGGTGAGTGCTTATTCACACATTTCAATAGTTAGGAAGTTTCAGCAGGTGACTAAAGCTCTATTTTTGTTCATTGCTCCTCCAGCCCGTCTGGATTTTTAATCGCTTGTTTTTCTGTCGATGCTAGGCGGCGCTCTACCTTTTTAACATCTTCACCGGGAGGCAGGCTTTCTGGACGAATGCCGCGACTCAGTAATGTCTGGCGCACGGCTTGGTTGTTAGTGACATGCTCTTGTGATATTTGCGGCTCACTTTGCATTGTCTGTTCACGGGCGTTGTGTATGGTGATCTCGGTGGCAAAGTCTTTAGCTTTAAGAATGATTGTGGGGGCAAAATCTGCTAAAGGACGTTTATCTGGTACTTGCCACTGAGCTTTCATTGCTTGGGTACTTTTGCCAAACAGAGCAGCATCGCCTTTGCTGCGTATCAGGGCAAAGTTTTGGTTGCCACCTGTCTGTTCATAAATTATGTCTGAAAGCTCTGACTCGGATGCAGACAGCTTTTTACGAGCTGAAACCCTTTCTGCTTCCAGAATATGTTGCTCTATTAACTCTGCTTTCCGGGTCTGCATTGCAAAATAGGTTTGAGCGAAAGCTATTTCCTGCTTTCTGGAATCACCATTTTGTGCAATCAGATAGCAGGCGTAACGAGTTAGCATGATGTCATTGATTTCGCGTTGACTGCCAGAGCCGAGTTCAACCATTTTGTTGACGTCAACAAAATGGTTTCCGACATCTTGTTCAGAGATTTCGCAGGCCGTTTTTGCCTTGGTTATTGCAGACAAAAAATTACGCCACTCACTATAGCCAAGCAGGTGTTGCACATCCCTTGCTAGCCAAAACTCTACGCCATTTTCCGTCTGTTGGGCGTGGCTTTCAAAGCTCTCTGTCAGTGTATAAACCAGTTCATTTTTCATGTCGCACTCATTGCATGCTATTCATAGGTCACCCACCATGAAATTTTTCTCCAGCGTTTCCTTGTTTCGGATGCCATAGTGGTAGGTGCTTACCACTATGTTCATTATTTTACAGTTTTAATGATCCATGACCATGCCCTTATCTTTAAGCTGGTACAAGGATGTGGCGGGGTGGTGGAATCTCTTTGAAGTGACCGTCAGCCGAGTTATCGATACCATCCAACAGGATGCGTAGATTAAATAGTTACTAACCCTGCTCTGCTTGTGTTTTTTGCTTTTCCCGCAAATACCGATGGGCCTCTTCAAGGATTAGCTGATTATTTTTGCCGTATTGCAACATGATTCGTTGTAGATGGTCGTCATAGCAATCTACCTCTTCTAGCACGAAGGCACCACGGAAACGATCTTTGAGTCTTAGGCTGCCGCAGTAGTAATAGCCTTTTTGTGTTATTTGATATTTGGTAAGAAAATGACCCCCAATTGTTATTGGGGCCATTAAAAAAAAAGCGGCTATAAAGCAAGCTACTAATATTTTTTCAGTTTTAACATGGAGAGCCATTTTATTACATTCAAAAACTTTCCATAGTGTAGAGTTAAGTAGTATTGAGGCTAATATAAAAATACCAAATGCACCAATTAAAAAACCATGAGTGGTTGTGTGTGTGATTAATAAAGGTTCAAGAGAGTTTGCTGCTTCATAATACCTATTGGTGTCATTGATATAGATGTTAAAACCCCACGAAGCCGTTAGAAAAAAAATTAGGGATGAGCATAGTCCTATTAAAAGAAAGTTAATAATTGACTTACCATTGATTAATCGAGGCTCTTTTGTCATTAATAGAACCTGTGAATTGGGTTAATATATGGACGAATAGCACGATTAATATTATCCTGTATAATGATATCTATTCTTTCAATTGCGGCGTCAGTAGAGCAAATTAAAATATCTTTGGCTCGTTCGCCTGTTTCTGTTATTACACCTACTGGATTTGAGATAGCACCATAAACCTGAACATAGGTTTGTGCTATATCTTGAGCCATTTGAGAAGACGCTTCTTGAATGCTTTCATTTGAAACCCTTCCAGCGCCATAACCTGCAACGAACCCAATGAATAAACCAGCACCTTTTGCTAAAATTATCCTGGAGGTGTTTATTTTAACAACATACATTGTGGCCACCCCAGCCAGCACCGCCAAGGCCGCCTTCATCAAATCAATTGAAATATTCGAAATAAAGTGCGTCCAGATATAGGTCTCATCAAAGATCCACTTGAATCCATTGCCGCTGCCAGAAATAATTAGCGTGATGTAAGCATTGTTTTTTGCAGCGCCTTTAAGCATTTCTGCTGGCGAGGCAATACCCAGTTGAATCATCAGGGGGTTGCTGACTAAATAACGGGTCCCTTTTACCAGGGTTCGGAGTTTGTGATTGCCTTTAAAAATGACATGGTAGCGTCCATTGCCTTGTGTAATACGATAATCACCCAATAGATTACCTGAGCGTCTGAAGTCTTCAATCATGACTCTCAGTACACGGCTGTCCATAGCCGTGCTTATCAAAGTTCCCAGATTGTCCTGAACCAGCTTATAGCCAGATGATTCAAAGATCAGCTGTGGTAAGGATGGATTGTTGGACTCTAATTGGGCGAAGGCTTCTGAGATTTGATCATTACTAAGCCCTGTTTGACGCTTGGATTCAACCCATACTGAAAGCATATGAGGCAGGTTCAGCACAATCAAGGTACTGGCATTCAGGCGAAATTCTTCAAAGAGTTGACGTTCTAGCCGTTGCTGAATCGAGCGATGAAGTTGGCGTGACTGAGTACAGCTAGCAATTGTATTAGGCATGGGTGTCAAACTCCTTATGACGACTTTGAAGGCCCAAATTCATCCTGCATGGACCTGATTACGTGATTGCCAAACGATCTTAGCGTAGAAAAAAACTATACGTCAATAGCTATCTGGCCCTTTCCACGACCGTATAGTTTATATTTAAGCTGGCACAAAGCTATGGGCGGGGTGGTGGTATCGCTTTGGAGTGACCGTCTGCCGCCCGGATGGCGGCAGTCGAGCGTGTCAGGGATGACGAATAGCGTGTCACACCAAAGCGATACCACTACCCCGCACGGCACTTATACCGTCAGATACTGCTTGATCAGCGTATCATCCAGTCCATCCATCGCCCCCTCCGCCACCTTACGCCCACGATCCAGAATGCAGAAGCGATCCCCCACCTTGCGTGCAAAGGGCAGCTTTTGTTCAACCAGTAACACCGTCAGGCCCATCTCCCGATTCAGTTTGCGAATGATGTCGCCGATCTCCTGCACCACATTGGGCTGAATCCCTTCGGTGGGTTCATCCAGAATAAGCAGCTTCGGATCAACCACCAGGGCGCGTCCGATTGCCAGCTGTTGCTGCTGGCCTCCGGACAGGTCACCGCCGCGACGGTGCATCATATCGGCCAGCACCGGGAAGAGCTCGAAGATATAGTCGGGTATTTTTCGCTGTCCGCGGGGCAGTACCGGCAAGCCGATCTGCAGGTTTTCTTCCACCGTAAGCAGTGGAAAAATTTGCCGGCCCTGAGGCACATAACCCACGCCGAGGCGAGGGCGTTGTTCCACCGAGGTTTTCACCAGATCCTTGTTAACCGGATTCAACTGAATACTGCCGGAGGCCACTTTCTGGTGCCCCATAATGCATTGCAGCAGGGTGGTTTTGCCTACACCATTACGGCCCATTAATACCGTGCATTGTCCTTCTGGTATCTGCATATCGATATCCCAGAGGGTGTGGCTTTCGCCATAGAACTGATTGAGTCCCTGTATACTGATCATGCTTATTCTCCCAGATAGACTTCAATCACTTTGCGGTTATTCTGCACCTGATCCATGCTGCCTTCAGCCAGTACACTGCCCTGATGCAGCACGGTGACGGTTCTGTCCTTGCCAGCCAGTTGGCGGACAAAGTCCATATCATGCTCAACCACCACCACAGAGTGACTCCCCGACAGAGAAATCAGCAGTTCGGCGGTGCGATCCATTTCCTGGTGGGTCATGCCTGCGACTGGCTCATCGACCAGCAGTAATCGCGGTTTCTGCATCAGCAGCATACCGATCTCCAGCCACTGTTTCTGACCATGTGACAGACTGCCTGCGCGAATCAGTGCCTGTTCTTTTAGCCCGACCTGAATCAGTACCTCCTCAATACGATCACGCTGCTCACCGTTGAGTTTGGCCAGTAACAGGCTGATCACGCTGCGCTCATCCGGCATGGCCAGAATCAGGTTTTCCTCCACGCTGAGAAACTCAAATACTGTCGGCTTCTGGAACTTGCGCCCGATGCCTGCCTGAGCGATGGCAGGTTCATCCAGCTCCAGCAGGTTAATGGTCTGGCCGAACCAGGCGGAACCGCTGTCAGGTTGGGTTTTACCAGTGATGATGTCCATCATGGTGGTCTTGCCTGCGCCATTGGGACCGATAATGCAGCGCAGTTCGCCGTCACGGATATACAGGTTCAGGTCATTGATGGCTTTAAAGCCATCAAAACTGACCGATAGCCCTTCCAGATAGAGCAGAATCTGCTTGTCCACATTCAGTGCAGGTGAGGCTTGAGATTGCATAAAAGAAAACACATGGTTTTTATCTTTTATTTCGGCCAGTAAAGATGCCTGACTCATGCGTTACCCTCCCGACGACGCAGCAGACCTGCCAATCCTTTGGGCAGGAACACCGTAACCAGAATAAAGATCGCCCCCAGTGCAAATAGCCAGACATCCGGCAGCTCAGTGGTAAACCAGGTTTTGGCATAGTTGATAAATATGGCGCCAGCCACAGCACCATAAAGCGTAGCGCGTCCGCCTACGGCAACCCAGACTACGATCTCGATGGAGTTGAGTGGTGAGAATTCATTGGGGTTGATGATGCCCACCTGAGGTACATAGAGAGCACCGGCAACACCGGCGATCATGGCCGACAGGGTAAACACCCAGAGCTTAACGTTTTCCACCCGATAGCCGAGAAAACGGGAGCGAGACTCGGCATCACGAACGGCGACACAGACCTTGCCCAGCCGACTTTGAGTGATATAACGACACAGTAGATAACCCAGTGCCAAGGCGACTGCCGAGGCAATGAACAGCCCGACACGCGTCTGCCGTGATTGCAGGTTAAAGCCGAGGATGTCCTTGAAATCGGTTAAACCATTGTTGCCACCAAATCCCATCTCATTGCGGAAGAATGCCAGCATCAGTGCAAAGGTCAGTGCCTGGGTAATAATGGATAGATAGACACCGGACACCCGCGAACGAAACGCCAGGGCGCCAAAGATATACGCCAGTAAGCCAGGTACCAGCAGAATCAGGATGGCGGCAAACCAGAACTGATCCAGTCCGCTCCAATACCAGGGCAGGCTGTCCCAATTAAGAAATACCATAAAGTCAGGCAGTTCAGGATGACCATACACACCGCGATCACCGATCTGGCGCATCAGGTACATGCCCATGACATAGCCACCCAGGGCAAAGAAGGCACCGTGCCCGAGGGTTAAAATACCCAGATACCCCCACACCAGATCGACCGACAATGCCAGCAGGGCCAGAGTCAGGTATTTACCCATGACCGCCACCATATAGGTGGGCAGGTGCAGCGGGTGGTCCGTGGGCAGGCCGTTGAGAAGGGGTACCAGAATGATTGCCAGAACCAGCAGTGCCAGCAGCACTTGTCCGCCACGGTCTTGTTTAATCAGATTCCATAACATGGCTTAATCCTCAGCGGCACGGCCACGCTGTGGGAAGAGTCCACGGGGCCTTTTCTGAATAAAGAGAATGATGAACACCAGTACCAGAATTTTTGCCAGTACGGCACCTGTCATGGGCTCAACCAGTTTGGTTGCCACACCGAGTGTCATGCCTGCTACCAGGGTACCCCAGATATTCCCGACACCGCCAAATACCACCACCATGAACGAATCGATGATGTAGGCTTGACCCAGGTTAGGCCCTACATTGGTGATCTGCGACAGTGCAACACCGGCTATGCCCGCGACACCTGAGCCGAGGCCAAAGGTCATCATGTCCACCCGTTCAGAGCGCACCCCCATGGCTCTGGCCATGGCGCGGTTCTGGGAAACGGCGCGCACCTGCAAACCCAGCGCTGTGCGCTTGAGGATCAGCAGTAACGCAAAGAATACGATGAAGCAGAATAAGATGATGTAGAGTCGATTCAGGGTGATGGCAAACACCGGGTTAAACTCCAGCATGCCGCTCATCCAGGAGGGGGTTTCAACACTGCGGTTCAGTGGCGAGAAAATCGAGCGTACTGCTTGCTGCAGCACCAGGCTGATACCGAAAGTAGCCAGTAGTGTCTCTAACGGACGACCATACAGGAAGCGGATTACCCCGCGTTCAATTGCAATACCGACCAGACCTGATACCACAAAGGCAGCTGGAATGGCCACCAGAATCGACAGGCCGATATGCTCAGGCATGAGTTGTTGTATGACAAAGGTGGTGTAGGCGCCGATCATGATCAGCTCACCGTGGGCCATATTAATCACGCCCATCACACCAAAAGTGATGGCCAGGCCTATAGCTGCCAGTACCAGCACCGACCCCAGGCTGAGTCCAAAATAGAGCGTCTCCAGTCCCTTATAGAATTTTATCTTCTGATCAATCTTGACCAGTGCGGTATCGGCCTGAGCTTTCAGATTGTCATCATCAGTTGCATCACTGAACTGCATCAGCGCATTACGGGCGCGCGGTTCCAGTGAACCACTGAGGGTATCAATCGCATCACTCAGCGCGGTAACATCGTTACGGGACAGAGTGTCGATTGCCAGTGCCACGGCCATTAATTCGCGGACTTTCGGGTGTGTCTCTTCAGGGTAGGCATTGCGAATCAGGGTTAAGGTATCTTCATCAAAATCCCGCATCAGCTGTTTGACAGCGCCTAGACGTTTTGCAGATAGCTCAGACGATAAGCCGGTCAGCGCCATCACTTGGCGGATTTGTGAGCGCTGAGCGTTGTTAACTGTGACTCGGCGAAAGTCTCTGCGGCTCTCGATGATTCGGGTTTCATCACCTAACAGGCGCTCGGCCGGTTGACCTTCTTCGTGCTGCTTAAGCTGATAGAGTCGGTCATCACTGCGGTTTCGATAGAGGTTGCCGTCAAGCAACAGTGCCAGCAATGTAAGTTGTTCTGGGTGCTCCGAACCTGCGAGCAGCTCAATGGCTCTGGCGGTATCGTTTCTGTCTGAAGAAACCAGCAGGGCTTCAAATTCGAGTAATAACGGCTCTTCATCGAAAGCCGCTGCTGTTTGCACAGCACTTAAGAGTAACAGGGTTATCAGCCCCATGATGCGTAACTTACGCACTATCCGGCTTGTCATGTTGGAGTTCCTGACGCTTGGCTGGGAGGGGCCGGTCCGGATACTAAGTCCAGACCGGCATTTGCAGCGGAAAGCTGTTACTCGAAGTTTTGACCTGAACAGGTCTTGGTGACTACGTTGTAGTTACCGCACTCCAGCGGCTTGCGCCAATCTGAGATGATATCTTTGGAGCCTTCCAGAAAGTCTGACCAGGCATCACCGGCCACCGTACTTGGAGTCTGCCAAACTACGTCAAACTGGCCATCGTCCTGGATTTCACCGATCAATACCGGTTTAGTAATGTGATGGTTAGGCATCATCGCCGCATAGCCACCTGTCAGGTTAGGTACAGTAACACCGATAATGGCTTCCTGAACGGCTGAGGGATCAGTTGTCCCGGCTTTGTTAACAGCCTCAACCCACATGTTAAAGCCGATGTAATGGGCTTCCATCGGGTCGTTGGTTACGCGATCGGTATCACCGATAAAATCATGCCATTTTTCGATAAAGTCATCGTTAACTTCGCTATCAACGCTCATGAAGTAGTTCCAGGCAGCCAGATGGCCGACCAATGGCGTGGTATCAATGCCGGATAGCTCCTCTTCACCTACCGAAAAGGCTATGACTGGAATATCTTCAGCTGAAATGCCTTGTGAGCCCAGTTCGCTATAGAAAGGTACGTTGGCATCGCCATTGATGGTGGAGACAACCGCGGTTTTCTTGCCGGCTGAGCCGAAGGTGCGGATATCAGATACGATGGTCTGCCAGTCAGAGTGACCGAAAGGCGTGTAGTTGATCATGATATCGGCTTCAGCGACGCCTTTTTGTTTCAGGTAGGCTTCCAGAATGCGATTGGTGGTACGTGGGTAGACATAGTCTGTGCCTGCCAGCACCCAGCGTTCAATGCCCAGTTCATTCATCAGGTAATCCACCGCGGGGATGGCCTGCTGGTTAGGTGCGGCACCGGTATAGAAGACGTTTTTGGATGATTCTTCACCTTCGTACTGAACCGGATAGAACATCAGGCCATTGAGTTCTTCAACTACCGGCAAAACAGATTTACGTGAAACAGAGGTCCAGGCACCAAAAATAGCGGCCACCTGATCCCGCTCCAGCAATTCGCGTGCACGCTCTGCAAATAGTGGCCAGTCAGATGCCGGGTCAACTACAACCGCTTCCAACTGTTTGCCCAACAGGCCGCCTTTGGCGTTCTGCTCTTCGATCAACATCAGCATGGTGTCTTTCAGTGTGGTCTCACTGATGGCCATGGTACCGGACAGTGAATGCAACACACCCACTTTAATGGTTTCTGATGCCTGAGCGGTAATGGCGGCTATAGACAGAGCCAGGGCACAGGATGCGGTAGCGAGCTTTGTTTTAATCTGTTTCATCGGTCTGATCCTATTTGGTTTATACGTCGAACCAGTCAGGAGCAGAATTTATGCCAACTTATAAAAACAGCTGTTTTATCATAGAGTAATTCATGTCGCCCAGACTTTCGCAGGGGTCGTTTTTAGCCGTTATGTGTTGTGTGTGCGTGATATGAGTGCGTAGAAAAATAGTTGAGACTGTCTGAGTGCACTCTATTGGTGCTTTAGGGGAGGCGCGGTTGTAGTTGCTGCCCAATCTCGATCTCATGTTGCTCAAACCAGCCTTGATTGACTTCCAATGCAAAGCTGGAGGCTTGGTCAGCACAGTGGAGTTCTTCTGATAGGGGCTGCATATCACTCAACTGTAGCAGGGTGAAATTTTCATCCAGAAAGGCCAGTGTCAGCGGAATATAGGTATTACGCATCCAGAAGCATTGGCGTGGCTGGGGGTCGAGAATAAACAGCATGCCCGCATCGGCTGACAGCTCCTGACGGTGCATCAACCCCCGAGAGCGCTGTTCTGGACTGAGCGCGACTTCAACTACAAGTTGCTGTTCCTGAATATCAAACAGCAGATATTCAACGCCTGTATCAGCCAGAAGCTGGATGGGAAGGCAGAGCAGGCAGGTCATTATCCAATGCTGAAACAGGGTGCGCATGGTTAATTTTTCCGTTTTTCAGCCACTTTGCGTGCGTGTTTTTCGGCTCGGTGCTGTTCAGCCGCTTTGACGGCATCTGTGCCCAGGTGTGCTTCGCCACGCTCACGTGCCAGTTTGATCTGCTGCTGTCTGGCCGCATAGCGCTGACGCTGCTCTGGTGTTTGAGTGTCGTAACAATGATGGCAGCTAACCCCTTCTTCATACTGAGGGTGCTGCTTGTCAGCGTCAGACAAGGGCATACGACACCCGGCGCAGAGTGAATAATGGCCTGGCTGCAGGTCATGGTCAACGGTGACGCGATTGTCGAATACAAAGCACTCTCCTTGCCAGAGTGACTCGGTTTCAGGCACTTCTTCAAGGTATTTAAGAATACCGCCATGCAGGTGGTAGACGTCTTCAAAACCTTGCTCTTTCAAATAGGCGGTGCTCTTTTCACAACGTATGCCGCCGGTACAAAACATGGCGACTTTCTTGTGCTTCTGGCTGTCCAGTTGGCTTTTGACGTAAGCTGGAAATTCGCGAAAGCTGTCGGTTTTCGGGTTGATAGCACCTTTAAAGGTGCCTAGACCGATTTCATAATCATTGCGGGTATCCACCAGCAGCACATCCGGGTCACTGATCAGGGCATTCCAGTCAGCTGGCTCAATATAGGTTCCGACAACCTGTTTCGGATCTATGCCTTCAACGCCCAGCGTAACGATCTCTTTTTTCAGTTTCACCTTGGTCCGGTAGAAGGGCTGCTCGTCAGCCAGCGATTCCTTGTAATCTATGCCCTGAAAGCGCGTATCGGCGGCAAACCAGTCTTTTAGCGTGTCTATCGCCTGACGGCTGCCGGCCAGGGTACCGTTAACGCCTTCTTGTGCCAGTAGCAGGGTGCCCCGAATCTGTGCATTTTCCAGCAGCGCCTGCAACTCTGGTCGCAGCTGCTTATAGTCGTTCAGGGTTACAAACTTATACAGGGCACAAACAACAATCGTGGACATGGAGCTACCGCCGGGTTAACGACCTGGAAGGTCAAAATAGTTGATTAAATTGATCTGGAATTATACCACGCTTTGCGCTTTTTGCGCGGCTTGCCAAAGGCTGTCCAGCTGCGTCAGCCAGTGGCCCATGACCTGCCAGGGATCATTGCATCCCAGGTCGGGTAGCCGGGTTTCTAATAGCTGGCGTTCAGCTGGACTCAATCCCAGCATACGCTGCAGTGCCACAGCATCGATCCAGGGATTACCGCGTACAGCGTATTCCCAGTCGATCAATTGAATGCCTTGATCTGTGATTAACAGGTTGCCGGGGTGCAGGTCCTGATGAATCAGACAAAAATCCTTAGTATTCCAGTGGCAACAAATAGCCAGCAGCTGCTCGGCCAAAGCGTCGTAGGACGGTCCCGCCAGCACTGCATAGTCGTGAATCAACTGCACATAGTCATTTGGTGCCACATCAAAGGGGTGCTGCCAAAGCGTTACAACGGCGTGTAACAGTTGCTGCCGCTGATGCGGGTTTAGCGTGTCCTGCATAGGTTCGGCATTGGCGTCTGCCACAAACAACACGCCTTCTGGCAGGCAAAGCTCCAGTCGGGGTACCCAGGGTTTGGGTTGCAGAGTTTCTAGTACCTTCAATTCCAGTTGTCGGTTTGCTCCCGGTGGTGTCACACCAAACTCACGCCATATATACACCTGCTCCGCAGTATGCAGCCGCCAGTGCCGGTTACGGCTGCCCTGACCCAAAAATTGCATCGATTGAATAGGGGGAAGGTGGTCCCGCACTGCCTGGGGCAGTATGGCTGAAAGGTGGTGCCTTAAGTCGGTCATGATATACTCAGTTTATCTCATCGGGGTGCCAATAGGCTGAGAGTTTACCCGCTGAACCTGATCCAGTTAATACTGGCGTAGGAATTGAGATATCAGCCTGTTGCTGATTCCTTTCTGAGCCGGTATCGAATCTCCGGAGTCCAGCTGTGAAAATCCGTACCAATACCTGCAAACTGATGGCCGTCGCGTTGCTGTTGCTGATAACGGTGAACGTGCAAGCGCGTGTACTAAATGTCTATACCTACAGTAGTTTTACCACTAGCTGGGGACCGGGTCCGGCGCTGAAAGAGCTGTTTGAAGCCCAGTGTGATTGCGAGGTGAACTTCACCAGCAGTGATGATGGGGTATCGCTGTTAAATCGGTTGCGGCTGGAAGGCGACAGCACCCGTGCCGATGTTATTGTCGGGCTGGATGATCTGCTGATGCCGCAGGCGCGTCGATTAGCCCTGGTGCAGCCGCATGGTTTTACGCTTTCAGACTGGCCGTTACGTGAATCACTGGATTGGCAGGATAGTCATTTTATCCCCTTTGATTTTGGCTACTTCGCCTTTATTTACGATAGCCGCAAGGTGAGCGAACCTGCGACGTCTTTATCTGCGCTGATTAACAGTGATGCCAGTATTATCTATCAGGACCCGCGTACCAGTACGCCAGGTCAGGGCCTGATGCACTGGATGCAGGCTGTCTATAAGGATGACGCCGCACAGGCCTGGCAGCAGCTTGCCGAGAATACTGTAACGGTTACCAAAGGCTGGTCGGAGGCCTATGGCATGTTCCTGCAGGGCGAGGCCGATTATGTACTCAGTTATTCTACCTCACCGGCCTATCACCAACTGGCAGAAGATATGGATGCCTACCAGGCGACCCGGTTTGAAGAGGGACACACGGCGCAGGTGGAAGTGGCGGCGCTATCAGCTTATAGCCGTGAGCCTGAACTGGGACGGGCGTTCTTGGCCTTCCTGCTGAGTAAAGAGGCACAGACATTGTTGCCCGAGACCAACTGGATGCTACCGGTGCGTAGTGATATCGACTTGCCAGCCGCTTTTGCAGATGCGGAGCGTGAGGTTATCGGCTTTGGCTCAGATGAAGTCGATGCGCAGCGGCGCGAATGGATTAATATCTGGCGCAATGCTGTTAGTCGTTAATATGGCCGTCACACACTTTTCATCCGCCAGACCGCTATCATTGGCTCAATTACCTGGCTGGTTGGCACTGTGCCTGATAGTTGGGATCAGCCTGCTGGCATTTTTGGCTCTGGCAGGCTGGGGTCAGGCTGAACCTTATGGTTACCTGTTACAGGAGCGCTGGTTCTGGGAGTTGCTGCGTTTTTCACTCTGGCAGGCACTGCTGAGTGCGGCTCTGTCGACCCTGCTGGCTCTACCCTTGGCGCGTAGCCTGGCCTTAGATCCCAAACTGCCGGGTAAACCCTGGTTTCTGAGCTGGTGTTTGCTGTGTTTTGTCATGCCCTCCCTGATATTGATTACCGGGCTGGTGGCCCTCTTCGGTCGATCAGGTTGGCTGACCCCTTGGTTGGGAGAAAGCTGGCGGTTGTATGGGCTCAATGGCATTTTGCTGGCACATGTGTTTCTCAATCTGCCTTTTGCTATCCGTGTCTTAACCTTTCAATGGCAAAGTGTTCCGGCGAACACCTGGAAGCTCTCGGCACAACTGGGTATGACCGGGTGGCAGCGTTTCAGAGTGATTGAGTGGCCGGTGATCAGAGGTGTCCTGCCAGCGGTCAGCGGGTTTATTTTTCTGCTGTGTTTTAACAGCTTTGCTGTCGTGTTGGCACTGGGCGGCGGGCCCTCGGCGAGCACCCTGGAAGTGGCGATTTTTCAGGCGCTGAAATATGATTTCAATCCATCAGAAGCACTGTTTCTGGCCTGGACACAGCTACTGGTAGCGGGCGGTATTTTTATGGTCTTCAGTCGCATGGGGCGTTTTCAATGGCTGGCACCCGCGCAGGCGGGGCCCGTCTGGTTGCCTAGGCTGAGCCTTATGTTCCGCTGGTCCGGGCGGTTGGGGTATCTGCTCTGTGTGTTGTTTCTTACATTGCCGATTCTGGTGTTGCTGCCGCTGGCCTGGCAGACTGATTGGGCCTTTTTGCAGCAAACCCAGCTAATACCAGTGATAATGCGCTCACTGGTATTAGCTGTGGCCGCGGCGCTGCTGGCGGTCTGTCTGGCATTGGCGCTGCTGTCACTCTGGCGTACTGGACGGCGAGAGGGCTTCCGCCAGTGGGTTGCAGCTGTGGCACTCTATCCTCTGGTTGTGCCAGCGATGGTGGTGTCGGTGGGATTATATATTCTGCTGATGCCCTGGGTTGATTGGCAAGCTTATGGCTGGATTGCGGTTATTTTGATGAACGCTGTGATTGCCTTGCCCTTTGCGTTTCAGCAGTTGCGTCCTGCTGTGTCTGACTATGATGCCAGTTACGCCCGACTCCTGGCTGACTTGAATCTGACGCGTTTTACCCACTGGCGCTATGTCTATCTGCCTTATCTGAAACCTCTGTTGCGGCGGGTACTGGCGATCAGTTTTGTCCTCGCGCTGGGCGATATGTCGGTGTTTGCTATTTTTGGTAGTGATGACTGGCGTACCCTACCTTGGTTAATCTATACCCTGGCCGGTGGTTATCGGCTGGCCGAGGCGGCATTGGTGTCTGTTTTGTTACTTGTTCTGGCGCTGGCGGCGCTAAGATTGTTGGAAAAATCCTATGACTGATAGTACTTCCGGACTGTGTACAGTAGGGCTGCGATCAGCCGGGCTGCAGGTGGATAGCTTGCAGTTGTCGCGCGGACAGACATCCTGGTCGCATCATTTCTCTGTTAAGCCGGGAGAGTTGCTGGTATTGATGGGTGAAAGTGGTGCGGGTAAAAGCTCTTTGCTGGAGTGTCTTGGGGGATTTCTGCCAGCTGACACTGGCGAGATATGGCTGGATAACCAGCGTATTGATCAACTGGATGCTGCACAGCGACCGGTTTCATCTCTGTTTCAGCAATACAACCTGTTTGAGCATATCAGTGTTGCAGAGAATCTGCGTTTGGGATTTTACCGTGCGCAGCCAAATGCAGTGCAGTGGCAACAGGTTCTGCAGGCTTGTGAGCAGTTGGGGGTGGCTGATTTACTGCAACGCCTGCCAGGTGATCTGTCCGGTGGTCAGCGTCAGCGTATTGCGTTGATTCGCACGGTGTTACGTGACAAGCCACTGCTGTTGCTGGATGAGCCGTTCAGTGCGCTGGATGCAGCCACTCGTCAGATTGCTGGTGACTGGATTCGTACCGAGCTGAGTAAAACCAAAAAACTGGCCATACTGGTGACTCACCAGCAATCAGACAGCGATTGCTGGGCCGATCAGACCTTGATGATCTGATCGGCTGTAAGGAGGTACTTGAGGATTACTTGAGTTCAATACCCATGCCAAGTTCAATACCACCGGCATCAATGCCGAGCCAGAACTCGGTATTTTCATACACCTCAGCCAGTCGCTTTAACTCCTCGGCATCGGGAGCCTGACTACTGGGTAGTTGGCTGCCAATATCGGCCAGGGTAGCATACAGCTCACTACGAACGTGGCCATAGCCCACCAGTGAACGTGAATCCGTATCGACTGATAGCTCGGATTTCAGCTCCTTGGGCTTATCCAGGCCTATGCCAAGCAGAATGGCGTCCTGCGACATGGCCGCATGCACAGCAGGCATATCCGGAGGGAGGAGGTCCTGCTGAATTTTCTTAACTTCACCATTGGCCTGCAGATTCAGGCTGGCAATCTGTGGAATAAACATGCTGGCGGCTGATAACAGACCCTGTGCATTGGGTGATGCTATGGCAATCAGACCAGAACCCGTTGGCTCATACTGATCCATTTGCAGGCTGTCGATACGCAGGTTAACACCACTGATTACCGGCGCAAGCATCATCGTCATAGGATTGTTGGTCAGTGAACCAGATTCAGCCCAAAGTTCATTGATGCCCTGCAGTTCCGGGCAGGTAAAGGGTGTTGTATGCACTTGGCTGGCGTATTTCTGCAGCAGGCGAGTAACCGCCTGAACATCCAAAGCAATACCCAGACTGGCAATACCCTTGCCGCTACCAAGACCGGGTACAGTCGAAGCAAGGCTGCCCATATCATCAGCCAGTTCAGAGCCGGTAGCCAGACGCATGCTAAATGAGATGCGTTGGGTATCAAACTCATGCAGTCCCATAACCAAGGCCGGGAACAGGCTGGTTAGACGGTTAATATCAGCTCGGCAGGCTTCAATGTCCATCGGGCTGGTCTCATCCAGTTGCAACAGCGCCTGACTGGCCGGGTGCTGGGGTGAAATGAACTCATTGACCAAGCCGTTAGTGGAGATGCGACCACTGGCATAAGGGCTGTAGTTGTAGCGCTGTTCCAGTTGCAGCAGTTCGCCACTTTCAAGCAGGCTGATCAGCGGAGGTGTAATACCGAATAGCTGCTCAATGACAGCGTCATCCACCGTGGACGGAAGCATGCCGATAATCACCTGTTCATCACGAATGGCGATCAGGGTTTGCAGCATCTCTTCAGTCGAGGTGTGCCAATAATCAGTATCGCCCAGTTTGGCCTGGTGTAGCTCAACATTCATGTCACTGATCAGGCCTTCAAAGAAGGCGCGAAACAGCGCTTCATCGTGCAATTCCATACGAGCTGCGGGTAATAGGCCGAGACCATAAACAGCCGAGCGCGCATTCGGCATCAGACCAACCTGGTGATAATCCTCCAGTGTTTCTATGCCTTCAAAGGCTTTCAACACGGTGACCATTATTCTTAGGAATTCCTGCATGCCTGGATCGTCGGTGGTGGCTTGCAGCTGTTCTAATTCAGCTAGTTGGCTTTCAAGCTCTTCCGCCGTACCTAGTTTTTCAACCAGCGCCATCGAGTCTTCTTCAGACATGCGTTCGCGGCTAGCGAAAAAGTAAGGTGTTTCAGCCGGTATCTGGCTTAACATTTTATCCTGTTCGACGGAGGGTGCAGTATCCGTCTGCTGTACGCTATCTGGTTCATCACTGCCACAGCCACTGAGAAGTGTGGCACTGAGCAGCAAGGTGGCGGCAAAAGTGGTTAGTTTTATGTTCATATTTGAGGTCTTCCTATGATCCCTGTCCGTCGATTCAATATAAGGCGAGTAGTAAACCACCTCAGGGTGCATCTGGCAATTACAGCACTGAAATTTTTCAGGATTCATGTGATTTCAGTGGGTCTGGCACCGGGGGTTGCAGACGGAAATTCCAAGCGATCAGCAGATTGACGATAATGGCACAGACCAGTGAATAGAAGGCGGCATAAATATCAATGGTAAAGAAAGCGGCTGTAAAGATAGTGGCATCAAATAACATTTGTGACCAGCCGGATTTAAAACCGCTACGTGCTTCAATATACAATGCCAGCACACCAAAGCCGCCGGCGCTGGCATTGTGTCTGAACAGCGCAATAAGCCCTACACCAATACAGCAGCCTGCCAGTAGTGCTCCCAATAAAGGAGGCATCTGCTCGATAGTGATGGCGTTAGTCATATATGACGTCATCAGTGAGATGCCCAGCACAGCTACGGCGGTACGCAGGGTGAAGGCTTTACCTTTTTTGTACCAGGCGAGCACGCAAAACGGCAGGCTGACCAGACTGTAAATGAGTCCAAACCCAAGAGGGGTTGTCAGCGCTAGCAGCATGCTGAGTCCGGCTAGTTGCCCGGTAACAAATCCACAGGCTTGCAGGATAACGACACCCAGACTACTCATGGTGATACCAAAAGCGAGGCCTTGAATATCATAAAGGGGGGTAGTTGGCGTCATTATGAGTACTCGCTTATAAGCGCCTGGCGGGTGCCAGACGATGAATCAGGTCGGAGGTCTGTCCCGAGATCGCATCAGCCAGCAGTGCCGCTGTTGTCGGACCTAGCGTGAAACCCTGGTGCCCATGCCCGAAGTTAAACCATAACCCTTTATGGCGCGGCGCCGCGCCTACCAAAGGTAACATATCTGGCATACAGGGCCGGGTACCAAACCACTGAGGTTCCTGGAGTGGTTGGCCCAGCTCAATCAGATCACCAAGCGCTTGGACTCCCCGTTTTAGTTGTACCGCCGCGGCGGGTGATTGCAATTTGACCAGTGCCGCACCGGAGGTGACTCGCAGTCCCTGTTGCATGGCGGCGACAACCACGCCGTTAGCCGCATCAAGAAATGGGCGTTTAGGCACTATTGGTGCATTAAAATGGGCGTGGTATCCGCGTTTGTAAATCATGGGAATACGGTAGCCGAACCTGGCTAACAGGGTGGGAGACCAGGGCCCCAGAGCAATGACCACCTGCGAAGCTTCAATGCTGCCGTCCTGGCTGGAAATACGCCAGCCAGTGGCTGTTTGGCTGAGACTGTTGGCATCTCCCTGCTGTCTGCATCCGCCCCTCTGTATAAATAGCTGTGAATAGGCATCAGTCAGCGCGCCGGGATTGCTACAGCTCCAGCTCTGATTCCAGTGAATTACACCGGCTGGTGTGATTTTCAGCGCAGGCTCCTGAGCACGGTAAGCCGCACCGTCCAATACTTGTGATGTGACGCCATAGCTGGAATACATGCGTTCAACCTGCTGAGTAGCCTGATCAAATGGTTGGGCATCCCGGTAGAGGATCGATAAACCCGACTTGGATATCAGTGCTTCAGCATTTGCGGCCGTGATCAGGGGGGTGTGATCCTGTGTGGCGCGCCCGGTCAATTGCGAATAGAGGCTGGAAGTGTCCCTATGGCGCACGGTCGAAGATGCCCGAAAGTATCGCCAGAGGGCCGGTGCCATTTGCAGCAACGCCTGGGGATGCCACAGCACATCATTGCTCAAACCCAGCGCATACTTGCACAGTGTTGGCAGATCACGTGGCAGGGCATAGGGCTCGGCTGCTTCGGCCTGGATAATGCCTGCATTTCCATAGCTGGTCTCCCGGCACTGGAGAGTGCTGTCCAGTAAGGTCACATGATGCCCCTGGGCTTGCAATGCTAGCGCGGTGGATACGCCGACCATACCAGCGCCTGCAACGAGTATTTCAGACATCTGTGACTCCTTGGCTCAGTTGAAGCCGATGTAGGGATGGTGTGCTGGTTTAACGTGCCGCGATAACGGTGATTTCAACCCGGGCATCAATCATCAAACCACTCTCAACTGTGGTACGAACAGGCAGAGGGCTGTTGAAGTATTCCGCATACACTTGATTAAACTGGGCAAAATCAGCCTTGTCTGTCAGGTAGCAGGTGCAGGACACCACATTTGATAATGCCAGCCCTTCGCCTTCGAGGGTGGTTTTGATTCGGTTCAGGCAGTTGCGTGTCTGTGCTTCTATTCCAGCCGGGATCGAGCTGTCTTCGGCAAAACCTAGCTCGCCGGATAAATAGAGCGTGTTTCCGACTTGGCGAGTTTTAGAAAAAGGTAGGGCAGGTTGTGTAGACATGTTGAATCCTCATTCAGGTGGGTTGTTGAGTTGCTGGGCACGTTGCGCCAATCCGTCAATGATAATATTCAGCAGCAGTTCAAAGCTGCTGTCATATGAAACGTCAATACCGTTCTGCCAGCGCAGTACAAAAATCCGGTTGCTGATCATTGGCAATACGGCATGGGTATAGGGGAAATGCAGCGGGTCTATGTCGGCGACGCGTTTGGCGAAACCCTGTTGCCAGTCATTCGAGTCATCGGCTGGTGGGGGTGCCAATTCCATGGTAACAAAACCTGCCAGGCCGCCAATCAACGCGTTGAAAGCATCGCGTAATGCTTCACCCTGAAAGCCAGCTTGCGTCAGGGCAGATAACACCGTTTCAACCCAGGCCAGGTTTGCCACGCCGTTGGATTTCATTTGTGCACCCAGCAAAGGGGCTACTCTGGGGTGCTGATGCACCAGTTGCCGGTACCGCATAAACACCGACCGTAAACGGACTTTCCAGTCGGCTCCAGAGGTGGTGTCATCAGTCAGGTTAGCGGTGATAACCGCAGAAATTTCTGCGAACAGGTCTTCCTGTAAACCGCCAACATGCCAGTAGATGACGGCGGGAGATACTTTCAGTGTCCGCGCCAACTCGCGCATCGAAAATGCGGCCAGACCTCGCTGGTCGATTTGTTGAATAGCGGCTGCCACGATCTGTTGTTTATCCAGACCGACTCTGGCAGCCCGACCTCGTAGACCGCTTTTGGCTTTTAGTTGTTCTGACACTGTGTTGATCTCTGTTGTTAGTCAGACTGTTTAGCTAAGTCTGGTTACCCATAGTTCAACATATAATAGAACACTGTTCAATTAATTTATAGTTCAGTGTTCTATAAGCTGAGAAGCTAGGTGTTATGACATTTCCTGGCAAAGTGTTTCCAGAAAAGCCGCCACCCCCCTGGGTAAGGTCCGTCCGGCCAGGGTCTGCACATCAATGGTTCTGGCACTCATTTCACGGTCTTTGATTGGCAGCGCCTTGATCTGGGCACCATTATTGAGGTGTCGTACCGAGACTTCCCCAAACAGGGTGATACCACCCTGGCATTCAGCAAAATGCACCAGCGCATTCAAGTGGTTGCTGATCAGTACCGGTTCAATCAGCAGACCTTGCCGACTACAACTAACATCAAACAATTGGCGGATGGTGGTGTTGTCGGTTGCTAGAGCCAGGGGGTAATGGCTCAGTTGAGAGAGGCTTACCTGTGATTTGGACGCCAAGGGATGAGCAATACTCATCACGGCGAAGATAGGTGCCATGATGCGCTTTTCGATCTTGATGTGCTTTTCTGGCGGTGGTGAGATGGTCAGGCCGATATCTGACAACCCCTCGCGTACCCGTTGCGTTACTTCACTGGAAGAGCATACGATCAGTTCAAAGTGAATGGCGCTGTATTTCTCCCGAAACTGCCCGATGACATGGGGTAGGAGATAACTAGCCAAGCCTTCAATACTGGCGATTCGCACCGTGCCTTTTTGAATGCCCTCCAGACCGGTGATTTCGTCAATGACTCGTGTGGCTTCCAGGCGTGCTTTGCGGGCATAGGTGGCTAACAACTCTCCTGAAGGGCTGAGCTTCATTCCGGATATATGGCGTTCAAACAACTGGCATCCCAGTTCAGCTTCCAGCCGGGAAATTTGGCGGCTGACAGCTGAGGGTGCTACGTGGAGTTGCTGTGATGCCTTGTTAATTGAGCCCTGGCGTACGACTTCAATGAAGTAACGCAACGCTGAGTCGATCAAAATCCGTTCGTTCATGCCTTCACCAGTTGAGGTTTTTATTGAGTATTGCCGAATAGGCAATACCATATTCGAAAAATACCGTTAACGCCATGCTGTTGGAGAGCGCTAGTATTCTTGTCATCAAAGGCCGCCTGTAATCTGAAAACTGTGTTGGCCTGGTAACCCTTGCTGTATCCCGCGATTACCCAATGGAGTATCGATATGCACAAACCCACAATTTCCCGTCTGGCCAAGCGGCTAGGCTTGTTGACCGGCCTCGGGCTGGCAGCCACCTTCTCCTTCGCCGCACAGGTCCAGGCTGACAACACTGTGCGTGCTGTGATGCACTCAGCCTTGCGCGTTATGGACCCAGTAGCTAGCAGTGCCACCATTACCCGTAATCATGGATACATGATTTATGACACCTTGGTCGGATTGGACGAGGACTACAAGCCCCAGCCACAGATGGCTGACTGGACGGTTTCCGATGATGGCCTGATCTATACCTTTACATTGCGCGATGGCTTGACCTGGCATGATGGTAGCGCCGTTACCTCAAAGGATTGCATCGCATCCTTACAGCGTTGGGGTGTTTTTGATGCCGGTGGCAAGTTGCTGATGAACTATGTTGAATCCCTGACGGCCTTGGATGATCAGCGCTTTGAGCTTAAGCTCTCCAGCCCTTTTGGTGATGTGATGGGGCTGCTGTCTAAACCCTCCGCCGTGGCCGCCTTCATGATGCCGGAAAGCGTCGCTTCAATCGAGCCAGGACAACCCTTGCCTAACCAGATAGGGTCGGGTCCTTTCCGCTTTGTTCCCGAAGCATTTCAGCCAGGCGTGCAGGTTGTCTATGAGCGTTTTGATAGTTATGTCCCGCGTACTGAAACGCCGTCTGGCACGGCTGGAAGCAAGGAAGTGTTTGTCGACCGCGTCGAGTGGATTCACATGCCAGATGTGCAGACCACTATCAATGCGATAAACAGTGGCGATATCGATTATATCGAGCGGGCCCCCTACGACTTGTTACCGCTGCTGGAAATCAATCCAGAAGTGACCACGGATGTGATAGATCCCTTGGGCATGATGACACTGGCGCGGATGAACTTTTTGCACCCTCCTTTTGATGATGTCCGTGTGCGCCGTGCGGCCATGCTGGCGATCAGCCAGCAGGATGTATTGGCCGCTTTAGTGGGTGACTCGCGTTATTACCAGACCTGTGCGTCGGTATTTGGTTGTGATACACCCCTGTCAACAGAGCTGGGTGGTGAGTCCTTGAAGGGTGACGGCAACCTGGATGAAGCCCGCCAGTTATTGGCTGACTCAGGGTATGACCAGACACCGGTAGTGATCCTGCGGCCTTCTGATGTAGCCACCCTGTCACCTCAGCCGGTGGTTGTGGCTCAGGCTCTGCGTCGCGTGGGCTTTAATGTTGAGCTGAAGCAGATGGACTGGCAAACCCTGGTGAGTCAGCGCGCCAATCAAAATACCCCCAGTGAGGGTGGCTGGAACATGATCTTTACCAATATTGGTGTCGACGGTATCTGGACGCCGACGATCAATCCCTTGTTGATTGCGTCGGGGACGGACGGCAGTTGGTTTGGCTGGCCGGACGATGCTGAAATGGAGGCATTACGGGCTGACTACTCGACTGAAGCCGATGAAGCGCAGCGCATCACCTTGGCCGAAGCGGTGCAGCAGCAAGCGATGGAGCAGGTCACCTTTATTCCACTGGGCCAGTTCCATAATGTCACGGCCTGGCGTCAAGAGTTGACCGATGTGATCAAAGCACCGGTGCCAGCTTTCTGGGGGCTACGCAAGGCTGACTAACACTAGACTACCCGGCTTGCCACTGGGCTGGCCGGGTCTTTCTGGATTGACTGAATTAGGGGAAACGCCATGTTTGGCTATTTTGTTCGCCGACTTTTGGCCGCTGTGCCGGTGATGTTGGTGGTAGCACTTTCTGTCTTCCTGCTGTTGCGGTTGTCACCGGGTGATCCGGCAACCATCATTGCGGGTGACATGGCAGATGCCGAGCAGGTGGCCAATATTCGTGCCGCGCTTGGATTGGATCAGCCAATTCATACACAGTTTTTCATCTGGATGGGCAACCTGTTGCAAGGGGACTTTGGTACCTCACTGATTTCTCAGACCCCAGTGATGACCATGATTACCCAGCGCCTTGAGCCAACCATCAGTTTAGCCTTAGCGGCAATCCTGTTTACGGTGCTGATTTCCGTACCCTTGGGTGTTATTGCCGCCTGGCGTCAAGGTAGTTGGATCGACAACCTGGTGATGTCGGCGTCAGTAGTCGGTTTTTCAGTGCCTGTTTTCGTTATTGGCTATTTGGTGATTTATGTATTTGCCATCCAACTGCAATGGTTGCCGGTACAGGGCTACAGCAGTCTGGATAAAGGGTTGGGCGAGTTTGCCCGGCGCCTGGTTTTGCCAGCATTGACGCTGTCGTCAGTGTATATCGCACTCATCGCCCGGATGACACGTGCAAGTATGCTGGAAGTGTTGCAGGAAGATTATATACGTACAGCGCGCGCCAAGGGGCTTAGTTCACATCTGGTGTTATTTCGCCATGCCTTGCGCAATGCCGGGGTTCCGATTCTGACCGTCATAGGTACAGGTTTTGCGTTGATGGTCTCTGGTGTGGTGGTGACTGAAAGTGTGTTCAATATCCCCGGCCTGGGACGTCTGATCGTTGACGCGGTTCTGGCACGTGATTATCCAGTGATTCAGGCGCTGATCCTACTGACAGCCGGTTTGTACGTGATCATCAATCTGCTGATCGATCTTTCCTATGCCCTCACCGATCCGAGGATACGTTACTGATGCAAGCAACTTATTCACACAAGGTTCCTGCCAGCATGAGGCTTCATCGTTTGATAACGCGGCTGTTAGGCGTGCGGCCGAAAACCACCACGCTTATCGCCGCCTGTGTATTGGGTTTGATGGTGCTTATCGCACTTTTTGCACCGCTGCTTGCAACGCATAATCCGACCGAACTGGCACCGTCCAGTCGTTTACAGCCCATGAGTGCTGAGCATTGGCTGGGTACGGATGCTTTTGGCCGTGACCTGTTTTCTCGCGTTGTTCATGGCGCGCGGGTTTCTTTAACCGTGGGTCTGGGGGTGGCGTTCCTCACGGTGCTAATCGGATTACCTCTCGGGTTATTAACCGGCTATTTTCGTGCGCTGGATGCCGTGTTAATGCGCTTTATGGACGGATTAATGGCCATTCCAGGTATTTTGGCAGCCATCGCTATCGTCTCACTGACGTCGGCAAATCTGTGGACCCTGATGATTGCCATCATGGTGCCGGAAATACCGCAAGTGGTGCGTTTGGTACGATCACAAGTGCTGGCAACGCGTGAAGAAGCCTTTGTGGAGGCGGCCACCCTGATGGGTACACCAACCTACGCCATTTTGCTGCGTCATCTGATGCCCAATACCTTCGCCCCACTGATTGTACAGTGTACTTATATCTGTGCGGCAGCGATTCTGACCGAAGCCACCCTGTCGTTTCTCGGTGTGGGCATCAATTCTGAAGTACCCAGTTGGGGCAACATCATGTCGGATGGGCGGATCTATTTCCAACTCAAGCCCTCGTTGATTTTCTGGGCTGGCTTATTGTTATCCCTGTGCATTCTGTCGATTAATCTGTTGGGTGATGCCGCGCGTGATGCGCTGGATCCAAAAATGAAACGGAGGGAAAGCTAATGAGTGGCTCCTGTCCTGTTTTACAAGTCAATTCATTGGTGGTTGAAGCCCTCGGACGAGAACGAAAACCTATCTTAAAAGGGGTGTCGTTTGAGATACATCCTGGTGAGACCCTCTGTCTGGTGGGTGAAAGTGGTTCCGGAAAATCAGTGTCTTCCTTAACAACGATGGGGTTGTTGCCCGCTGGAAGTCTGGTGGCTTCCAGCGGATCAGTATTGCTTGATGGTGAAGATCTACTCAAAGCAACATCCAAACGGATGAATGAACTGCGCGGCAGTCGAATGGCCATGATTTTTCAAGAGCCGATGACTGCACTCAATCCAGTACTTACAGTTGGGTTGCAGTTGGATGAGGTGCTGGCGTGTCACACCAAAGAAAATGCGGCACAGCGTCGTGTCAAAGTACTGGATGCCTTGGAGCAGGTGCACCTGCCAGACATTCAGCGCATCTATAGCAGTTATCCACATCAGCTATCCGGTGGCCAACGCCAGCGTATTATGATTGCAATGGCGTTGTTGCTAAAGCCGCGCCTGTTGATTGCCGATGAGCCGACTACGGCGCTGGATGTCACCACACAGCACCAGATCTTGAAACTGATTCGTGAGTTGCAGCAGAAATACGCTACCGCCGTGCTGTTTATTACCCATGATATGGGCGTGGTGGCAGATATTGCCGATCGGGTATGTGTTATGCATCACGGTGTCATTGTGGAACAAGGGCCGGTGCAACAGATATTGGGTGCGCCACAGCAAGACTATACCCGCCAACTGTTAGCCGCTGTGCCCAGCTTGTTGCCACGGGCACCGCGACCGGAGCGAGGCTCTCGCCGGGTGCTGGATGTCGCTGAACTACACAAAACCTATGCGGCTCCTGCCAGAAGCCTGCTCAGTTGGTTACGTCCAAAGCGCCAGGGTACTCTGGCGGTGAATAATGTCAGCTTTCAGCTGTTGGAAGGACGGACGCTTGGCATAGTCGGTGAATCTGGTTCTGGCAAGTCGACTTTGGCGCGTTGTGTCATGCGTCTGATAGACCCAACGGCTGGTGCCATTCGTGTGGAAGGCCAGGATATCTCTGACCTGACCCGGCGCAGCTTGAAACCGCATCGTGGGCGTATCCAGATGATTTTTCAGGACCCCTATCGTTCACTGAATCCACGCATGACTATAGGCCAGAGTCTCATTGAGGGGCCGATGAACTATGGTAAAACCCGTGAAATGGCCTTGCAGCAAGCGGCTGATTTACTGCAGCTGGTGGGTTTGCCAGTTGATGCGATTGAGCGTTTTCCGCATCAGTTTTCTGGTGGGCAGCGTCAGCGCATTGCCATCGCCCGAGCCCTGGCGATGGAGCCTGCGGTTATCGTCGCCGATGAGGCGGTGTCGGCACTGGATGTGTCGGTACAGGCTCAGGTGCTGGCGCTGCTGGATGAGATTCAGCAGCGGCTGGGGGTGGCGGTCCTATTTATTACCCATGATCTGCGGGTAGCTGCACAGATCTGTGATGATGTTCTGGTGATGCAGCGTGGCCAGGTGGTTGAGTATGGCCCTGCACAGCAAGTGCTTGGCAACCCTCAGGCCGACTATACCCGTCAACTGATCGAGGTTGCACCAGGTCGATCCTGGGATTTTGCAACCTGTTCACCCGTCCATTGATTGCTTTGCAAAAATGAGAGATATCTATGAACCCATGTGATTTAAGTGCGATGGAAGCCCGTCGACTGATGGCCTCTAAAAAACTGTCGGCAGTGGAGTTGGCAGAGAGCTGTATTGCCCGTGCTGAGGCTGTTAATCCTGCGGTCAATGCACTGGTGGCGCAGGATTTTACCGCCATGCGTACAGCCGCTGTAGCAGCACAGAAAGCGATTGACCGTGGTGATAAGCTCGGTATTTTGCATGGTTTGCCTCTGTGTGTGAAGGATATGGTGGATGTTACCGGTTTGCCAACCACCTTCGGCAGTGAAATCTATGCTGACAATATTGCCAAGAGTGATGACTCGATGGTGGCACAACTGCGGACCGAAGGTGCATTGGTGATGGGTAAAGCCAATAATCCAGAGTGGAGTGCGGGGGGGAATACCCGTAATGCGGTGTATGGTGTCACCGCTAATCCGTTTGATCTGACCCGCTCGGCGGCCGGATCGTCTGGTGGTTCAGCCGTTGCGGTGGCCTGCGGCATGACCCCATTGGCTACAGGCTCAGACACTGGTGGTAGTCTGCGAAGCCCTGCTGCCTTCTGCGGTGTGGTTGGCTTTCGTACCACCCCTGGCGTGGTACCAGGGCATAGCCGTCCGCTGGGTTGGATGCCTATGTCACTGAATGGGCCAATGGCGCGCACAGTGGATGATGTGTCGTTGATGTTGTCAGCTATGATCCGACCCGATCGGCGCGATCCTTGGGTAACGGTTATTAATGATCAAGCGGTACTGGATCCTGGACCTTTCCGGCATCTGCCAGGTTATGATCTCTGTCGTGCGCGTGTCGCTTTTACGCATGACTTTGGCTTTGCGATGACCGAGCGCATGATAGCTGAAAGTTTCCACAACAAGCTCAGCCGCTTTGGGCATGTTTTCGGCCAGTTTGATGAGGCACATCCGGACTGTTTGGAAGCTGATGATACCTTCGCGGTGATTCGTGCACTGGCGTTTTCAGGCCATCACCGAGAGTTGCTGCAACAATACCCGGACAAAGTGGGTCCCAACGTCAGGGAAAACGTCAAGGAAGGGGAGGGCTACTCCGCACTGGACGTGGTGCGTGCGCTGACCAACCAGACTCGCCTCTACCGTCAATGGCAGCTGTTCTTTGAGCAGTACGATTTTGTGCTTGCGCCGACGACGACCATCAGTCCCCGCAACTGGCATGAGCTCTATCCCTCAGAAATTGATGGAGAGCCGACCCAAAGCTACTACCATTGGTTGTCAATGGCCTATGCCTCGACCCTGGCAGGTCATCCATCTGTCACCCTGCCGACTGGACGTGACGCCAACGGCATGCCGTTTGGACTGCAAATTATTGGTCGCCGTGGCAGTGATTTGCAGACACTGGCGTTTGCGCGTGAACTGGAAACCCTGTTTGCCGGTGATGTTGAATTACAGCGTCCGAAGGTGGACCTTGATTACCTGAGCCGTGCCAGACCCTTATCTGAAGCTGAAGGCTTTCTGGGGTTTGCCTGAGCGTTGAGCATGCCGCCCCGGTGAGTTGAGTCACCGGGATTGATTAGCAGGTTAGTGGAGTCATTGAAACGTGGTTCTGATCGTCTTTTTACTACTCGGCATGGCGGCGGGTGTGTTGTCCGGTTTATTTGGCATAGGTGGTGGGCTGATCATCGTACCGATCCTGGTCTATGTGTTTACGCTGCAGGGTGTCTCAGTGGATGTGCTCACGCATCTGGCTGTGGGGACTTCACTGGCTACTATCGTATTTACGTCGATCAACTCTGTGTTGGCCCACCATCGTTTAGGTGCGGTGCAGTGGCGTACTGTGCTGTGGCTAAGCTTTGGTATCCTCTTTGGCAGTGCCTTGGGGGGCTACACGGCCTCTTTCATGAGCGGTGCATTACTGCAAAAGGTCATAGGTGTGTTTGCCATCCTGATGGCGATACAAATGTTTTTCCAGTTGCAACCGAAACACCAGGCGGGATCGGATCCTGGGCGTGGATTTCTTGGTGTGTCGGGTGTCTTGATTGGTTGGGCCTCGGCCATATTCGGTATAGGTGGCGGCTCACTGACGGTACCCCTCTTAAGTTGGAAAGGCGTTCCGATGCGGTTGGCTGTAGGCACTTCGGCGGCTTGTGGATTACCCATAGCCCTGTCCGGTTCCCTGTCGTTCATCTGGTTTGGTTTACAGGCTGAAGCCTTGCCGGAATGGAGCCTCGGCTATGTCTACTTGCCTGCTTTGCTGGGGATAGCCGTCACCAGCATGGTATTTGCGCGTTTTGGTGCGCAGTTGGCCCATTGGCTAGATCCGCTATTGTTGAAGCGGCTGTTTGCATTGCTGTTATTTCTGGTGGGGCTGAGCTTCCTGTATTGATCGCTGCTCCAATACTTGCTGTAAGGACATACTATGAACAGGTTAACACTGTCAGATTGGCTGGGAGTAGCTCAGACAGGACAGGATCCGATGATCAATGATTTGATGCAGGCTCGTGAAACGCTGTGGATCAATCCCGGGCGGGTTCCCTTCGAGCAGGTACGCGATCAACTGCCGCTTAAGCTCGATGATATTGAGGAGGCGGCGGCACGTTTGCAGCGTTTTGCAGCCTACCTTGCGCAGATGTTTCCGGAGACGGCAGAGCAGGGCGGCATCATTGAATCGCCGCTGCTGGTTGCCGACAAAGCCCCCCAGGCACTGGCCGAGTGGCTGACAGCTGATGTGCCAGGTAAATTGCTGATTAAGTGCGACAGTCACCTGGCGATTTCTGGTTCGATTAAGGCCCGTGGTGGGATCTATGAAATACTGCTCTATGCCGAAAAGTTGGCCTTGGAACAGGGGTTGTTACCACCTGGGTGTGATGATTATGCCTGCTTTGCATCGGAGCCTTTTCGTGCCCTGTTCGCACAACATACCGTGGTGGTTGGTTCAACGGGCAACCTTGGATTGAGTATTGGCATTATCAGCGCTCAACTGGGCTTTCAGGTCATAGTGCATATGTCCGCCGATGCCCGGGCGTGGAAAAAAGCCTTGTTGCGGCAAAAAGGGGTACAGGTCATTGAACATAGTTCAGATTACAGTGTAGCTGTCGCACAGGGCCGCGCAGAAGCCTTGCGCTTGGCGCGTTGTCATTTTGTTGATGATGAGGATTCTACGGCCTTGTTTCTGGGCTATGCCGTTGCGGCTTTGCGCTTGAAGCAACAGCTGCTGCAAGAGGCTATTAGGGTGGATGCACAACATCCATTAATTGTTTACCTACCCTGTGGCGTGGGTGGTGGGCCGGGTGGCATTGCGTTTGGTTTGAAGCAGGTATTTGGCGATCTGGTGCATTGCTTTTTTGCCGAGCCGACTCATTCGCCCTGCATGTTACTGGGTATGTACACGGGGCTGCATCAGGGTATTTCCGTGCAGGATATTGGGTTGGACAATCTCACCTGTGCGGACGGCCTGGCGGTCGGGCGTGCCTCAGTATTCGTGGGGAAGATGATGGAGCCCTTACTGGACGGCATTTATACCGTCGCTGATGAACAGCTCTACGCGTTGGTGGCGCTAATTCACGACAGTGAGGGTCTCGACCTTGAGCCCTCGGCCGTGGCTGGAATGCCTGGGTTTGCCAAATTGTTTACAGCCGCGGCTGCCGGGATAGCAACAGCCGACTTGCCAGCCTATCTGGATCAAGCGACACATGTGGTTTGGGCAACTGGCGGTAAAATGGTGCCGGCATTGGAGATGCAAGGCTATTATTGTCAGGGGAAGGCGGTGATGTCAGGCTAACGCGGCTCCTTTTACGTTTCCGGGTAGTAATGTCACCCGGTGACCGCGGCTGGACAAGAGAGGGTCATTCAAGGATTATGCAGGCTGTTTCTTTTCAGTAACGGCGTGGTGTCATGGCAATCTTGCTTTCTATCAGCTTTAAATTCGTTTTCTTGTTTGCCCCCTTCTTTGTGGTGTCGATGTTTTTGTCCCTGACACGTACCGACACGCGCAAAACACGACAGTCGATAGCTAATCGGGCTGTGTTTGCTGCCTTGTGCATCAGTTTGATTTTGTTCTTTTTTGGTGCCCAGCTGTTTGCTGTGCTGGGGATTACGCTGGACTCGTTTCGTATCGGCGCCGGTGTTTTGTTGTTTCTGTCTGGTGTTAGTTTGGTCCGTGATGGTGTGCGGGCTAATGCCGAGGTACCAGAGGAGCAGCGCGATGATATCTCCGTGGTACCCTTAGCTATCCCAACTATTATTGGACCCGCCTCTATCGGGGCGATTCTGGTATATGGCGCTGAACTGGAAGGGATCGATCTGGTCTTTGGGGTGATCGGACTAGTGCTGGCGTTGTTGTTTTTGCTGGCGTGTCTTCATCTGGCTTCGTGGCTGGAAAAAATACTGGGCCGTACCGGATTGAATGTATTGAGTAAGGTGACAGGACTGGTACTTGCAGCTATGGCATCACAGATTATTCTGACTGGTGTACATGGATTTATGGCCAGTATGAATTGATAGGAAACCCTGAAATGAAAATCGGTGTGTTGGGCGTAGGGGCGTTGACTGAAGCGCTTATCCGTGGGGTGCAGCGGTCATCCACACCCTTTGAATGGTGTGTGTCACCACGCTCCGCTGAGCGTGTTGCCAGTTTGCAGGATCTTGCTGGCGTGACGGTTGCTACTGATAATCAAGCGGTGGTGGATCATTGTCAGACGCTAGTGATCGGTGTGCGTCCTGAGCAGTTGGATGACCTGATGGCCTCCGTGAAATTGACCGCCGCACATCATCTGATCAGTTTGGTGGCGGGGGTGAAAACGTCTGATCTAGCCCATCGGTGCCATCCGGCACAGGTCACCCGAATGATGGCCAGTATTGCGGTGGCGTATCCGGGTGCCAGTGTGTTTCTCTATCCGCAGAACAATGCCTTATCCACCCTGTTTAAGGGAGCGGGGTATGGTGTGCAGAGCTTTGCCACGGAAGACCAGTTCGAAGCCTCGATGTTGAGTGTCTGCGTCAATGCCTGGTGGTTGGAGCAGATCCAGGCCTTGGCAGAAACTTTGGTGGCAAAAACAGGTATGGCCCTGCCCGAAGCGGTGGCGCTGCTGGCACGAGCCCAGCAGGAATCGGCTGTTTTGTTGCAGCAACGACCTGATTCAACACCGGCCGCTCTGGCCCGGGAGATCGGCACCCCCGGCACCTTTACAGCCAGAGGCTTAAAGCATTTAAAAGCAAACCAAGCCGAGCAGCCCTGGGTTGAAATACTCAGCCAGCTACTAGCTGAACTAAAGCGCCCCTAAAAGGCGAGAAAAGGGGTCAGTACCCTTTATTTTTTATAATAAAGGGTACTGACCCCTTTTTTCTTTTAGGTTTAGTTGAACAGGAAGTTGCTGATGAGTTCTTTGCCGCCTTCGGTGGCGAAGGATTCCGGGTGGAACTGGATGCCCTGGATTGGGTAGTTTTTGTGGCGTACGCCCATGATTTCGAAATCACCGCCCTGGTGGATCTGAGCGTGATCTTTGAAGGCGGAAACCGGCAGCTTGCCGACGCTGGCAGTAACTTCCAGACAGCTGGGCAGGCTTTGGGGTTCAGCAATCAAGGAATGGTAACGCATGATCTCCAGTTGGTCGGGAATCTGACGGAACATGTCTTCACCATTGTGATTGATCGGGCTGATTTTGCCGTGCATCGGCAGGGCGGCTTTGACCACCTTGCCACCGAAGACATGCACAATTCCCTGCATGCCGAGGCACACACCGAGTAGCGGAGTGGTCGTTCCGAGTTCACGAATAACAGCGGCACAAATACCGAAGTAGTGTTCATCATCCGGTGAGCCAGGTCCTGGGGAGATAATGATCCGATCAGGGCTGAGCTCGCGCACCTGTTCCAGGGTGATTTGGTCGTTGCGTTTGACCTGTATGTCAAAGCTGTCCAGTTGGCCGTGAATCTGTGCTGTGGACAGAATTTCACCTATGTACTGATACAGGTTGTAGGTGAAAGAGTCGTAGTTATCGATAATTAAAATTTTCATGCCTGCGACTCCTTTTCGCTGACCAGGAAGGGCTCCAGCGCCTTGCGCGTACCGGCAAACTTGCGCCGTATCTCCTCATACTCGTCATCCGGATTAGAGTCATAGACATTGCCGCCGCAGGTCTGCACATAGGCCTGATCGCCCTTGGCAAACACCGTGCGAATCGGGATGGCGAAAGTGCAGTCACCATTGAAGGAGAAGTTACCTACAGCACCGCCATAGGGACCACGACCATCCGTTTCCAGCGCATCGATAATTTTCATCGCTTCAATCTTAGGTGCGCCGGTAAGTGTACCTGCCGGGAAGTTGCTCGCCAACGCTGAGAACATATCTTCTTTTTCGGAGATGATGCCCACGATTTCACTGGAGATGTGCTGTACATGACTGAAGCGTTTGATATCCATCAGGCTGCGGACCTTGACTGTACCGAAACGTGCCACCCGGCCAATATCATTGCGATGCAGGTCAACAATCATATTGTGTTCAGCGATCTCTTTGGGGTCATTCAACAACACGCGTGCCAGTTGGGTATCTTCCTGGGAGTCCTTGCCGCGTCGGGTCGTACCGGCCAACGGAAAGGTCTCCATCTCGCCCTGACGCAGACGGAACAGCAGTTCCGGGCTGGCACCAATCAGTTTCTGATCGGAAAATTTCAGATAGTACATTTGCGGTGAGGGATTCACTTCACGCAATTGCTGATAGATGTTTAAGGTGTCGCCTTTCAGGCCAAGGTACTTTTTGAAGCCGACCTCACACTGAAAGATCTTGCCGTCGATGATGTCCTGTTTCACTTTCATCACCGCATCGGCATGCGCTTCGCGGGACATGGTTTCACCTGTGTAGGTGATCTCTAGTGATCCATTGTCCGGGCGGGGGGCATTGATCAGTTCTGTGACCAGGTCCATGCGGTTTTCAGCATAGTAAAAGTAGATGATTTCACCGGTCATCTTGTCCAGGATCAGGCCATCTTTGTACAGGCCGAAACGAAAGGCATCAAACCAGTCGCTGGTTTTTAGCTTCAGTGTCGGTTCGAAATAGCTCATGGCATCGTAGCCGAGGTAGCCGGTCAGTCCGCCTGCGTATTTTCGTGAAATGATGTTCTGCGGCATGATTTCGCGCAGCAAATAATAGGGGTTATCACTTTCGTAATGCTCACACTGACCGTCACGTGATTCGATGGTGAGCTGTCGGCCATTGGCATAGATCAACTGTTCAGGGTCAAAACCGATGATGGAATAGCGGGAGATATGACTGTCTTCACCCAGTGACTCCAGCATAAAGCACACATCAAAGCGCTTTTCGATTTTGCGGAACAGCTCAAAAAAGTCACAGTCGGCGGCCAGGATGACATAATGCGGTTTGCGCGGCAGCTCTATTTTTTCAGGTCTACGGGTCATGGTGAACTCTTAAAGGTCGCGTTTTAGCGCGCGTGCGCCGCGGGATACAGTGGCGATACCCACACCCAGGTCTTCGGCAATCCGACGTTGTGGTTCGCCCGCCTGCAAGCGTTTGAGAATTTGCAGACGTTTGGGGATTTCACTCAACTCGGCTGGTGTCAGCAGGCTTTGCAACAGTTGCAACAGCGCCTCGCGATCTTCAGCGGCCAGCAGGGAGTCGAGCAGTTCTTGAGTGTAGGGGTCGAGTGTATTCATGTACTAGTACGGTATCACGTCTGGCGTTGATGTCAACCCCTCTACTGAGCGCGTTTATTTGGCGAATACTTCGCTCATGTCCTTAAAGGCTTTGAACTCCAGCGCGTTGCCACAGGGATCGAGTAGGAACATCGTGGCTTGTTCACCCACCTGTCCTTTAAAGCGGATATAAGGCTCTATCACAAATTGGATACCATGGGATTTCAGTCGCTCAGCCAGGGCTTCCCATTGTGACCATTCCAGGATGATACCAAAGTGCGGTACTGGGACGTCATGGCCATCAACTGGGTTGGTATGAGCGTCTGTTTGCGCCGCTGTTCTGGGGTGTTCATGGATCACTAATTGATGACCATAGAAGTTGAAATCAACCCACTGTTCGCTGGAGCGGCCTTCTTCGAGACCAAAAACGTCTCCGTAAAAACGCCGTGCGGCGGGTAAATCATACACAGGAATTGCCAAATGAAAGGGTGATAAGCTCATCGTTACACTCCGGTTGATCTGTTAGGTAAAGATTCAATCAACTTCAGTATAACTGACGATAACGCTGATGCAGAATGGCGACGCGTTCAGTATAGGCCTGGGTTTCAGCAAAGGGGGGGATGCCGCCGTATTGTTGTACCGCACCGGGGCCTGCATTGTAGGCGGCGGTAGCCAAGCGGGTGTCGCCATTGAAACGTTCCAGCATCCAGGACAGGTATTTTACACCGCCATAAATGTTCTGGCTGACATCCATGGCGTTGGTGACGCCCAGATCAGCGGCTGTGGGTGGCATAAGCTGCATTAACCCTTGAGCACCTTTGGGTGAGCGGGCTTGGGGGTTGAAGGCTGATTCTGCATGAATGACGGCTCGTACCAGTGCCGGGTCGACATTGAAGCGTTGAGCCTCGCGTTCAATTTCATCTTTGTATTGGCTGGCAAAAAGGCGGGTATTATGCCAGTTAATTGTGGAACCAGGCTTGCAGGCATAACAGTCAAAGCGCAGGGTGTCATAACGGATGCCCTCAGCCGGACGCTGGTCGGAGAACGCCATCGTACCGCCAGGAGTTCGATAACTATAGATAGTTTGACTCGGCGTGGTCGTGGCTGCAGTGTTGGCCGGAGCACTACCCACATTAGTGAACTCCACTCGGCCGTCCGGATGGACTATACGACGAATACCCGAGTCGGCCTGGCTCAGGCTAGTTAGCAAAAGGCTGGTAATCAAACCAACCACAAGCAGGGAAAACAGTGCTCGCATAGGGTTCTGCCAAGGCATCAAATTGCCTCTATTATGGCACAGCTTTGTCTAGACCGAAAAACCCTTTCATTTACCGCGGCATTACCCTGACGCTGTTAAGTGATTCCAGCGGCTCTGGCCGTGACAGGTAAAAGCCCTGGACATAATCCACACCTATCTGACGCAGGATATTCAACGTGGCGGCATCTTCAACAAATTCAGCAATGGTCTTCAGTCCCATAATGTGGCCAATGTTGTTAATCGAGGCCACCATGGCTTGGTCAATGCGGTTATTGGCTAGCTCTTGAATAAAGATGCCGTCTATTTTCAAGTAGTCGACCGGCAACTGTTTCAGATAGCCAAATGAAGACAAGCCGCTACCAAAATCATCCAGGGCAAACTGGCAGCCTAAGCGTTTCAGTTCGGCAATAAAACGACCGGCATTGGCTGGATCTGCGATGGCTGCAGTTTCTGTGATTTCAAAACAAATGTTATGTGCTGGCACCTGGTGTTTTTCGAGTTGCTCCCGTATTAACTTGAGGCAGTCTTCACGACCGATCGAGGCACCCGACAGGTTTATAGAGCAAAACACCGGCTGTTTGTTCTGGCGAAGTTGATCTCCCATCCAGGCCAGGGTGTTACTGATCACCCATTTGTCTATCTTGGGCATCAGCCCAAAACGTTCTGCCGCCGGGATAAAGGCGCCGGGGGGAATGAGCTCCCCTTGTTCGCTGATCATCCGCGCCAGAATTTCATAATGAGGCATTAGGTTGTTGCTGTTTTCCAGCGGGACAATGGTTTGAAAATAGAGTCGGAAAAGGTCTTTGTCGAGTGCCTCCTGCAAGCGGCTGGCCCACTGAATTTGCCCTTGGCGTTCCTGTGCCTGTTTGTCATCTGGCTGAAACAGGCATACCCGGTTGCGCCCCAGGTCCTTGGCGGTATAGCAGGCGGCATCGGCATGGCTGAGCACTTCATCCAGACTGCCGCAGTCCTCTGTTATGCTGACCAAACCTATACTGACGCCGACAGAGAATACCTGGCCTTCCCAGGAAAAACGAAATGCCGTCACAGTTTTACGCAGTGCTTCGGCAATTTCCAGGCCTTTTTCAATTGGGCAGTGACTGAGCAGTACGCCGAATTCATCGCCACCTAACCGTGCCAGGGTATCACTCTGGCGTAGCACCGGTTTTAGCAGGTTTGAGAGTTGTTTTAACAAGATATCACCGGCTCTATGACCACAGGTATCATTCACTAATTTGAACTGGTCCAGATCCAGGTAACATAGTAGATGATCAGCTTTGTCCTGGTGGGCTTCATAGATCAACGATTCCAGTCGCTTTTCAAATTCGCGACGGTTGACCAGGCCGGTCAGAGTGTCGTGTACCGCCTGAAAGGTCAGCATTTGCTGGAGTCGGCTGTTCTGAGTAATATCCTGTAATGCAATTACCCAGCCCATACTTTGCCGGTTGGTATCCAGCAAAGGAGCACAGTTCAGTTGTACTTCAAACTCATCGCCTTGCTTGTTTTTGAGGTGGAACAGTCGCTTCTGGTTATTAAGGTCCCTTCTTTCTGATTGCTCCAGACAAAGTGTTGATACTTTAATTTGACCTGTGTCAGAGTCTTCGATCAGAATGATGTCATCGATGGGGACCCCGAATACCTGTTCAGCCGTGTGTCCCAGAAGCTCGCTGGCCATAGGGTTAAGGTAGACAGTGTTATAGGCTGCATCACAGGTGACGACCGCTTCAGTAATCGCCTCCAGGGTGACCTGAGCCAACTCGGAGTGACGGTGCAGTCGGGCCTCCATTTTTTTTCGCTCACTGATATCTCTGAGCATGGCGCTGTATTGTACCCCTTCATCCGTCGGACTGGCGGTAGTGGTGACCTCTAGGGTGAAGGCGCTACCCTGACTGTCTTTGGCAATGATTTCATAGGGCCCTGGCTGTTGGCTGCTAGCCAGGGTGACAAATAAACGTTCCGGTGGAGTGGCTGAAAAGGTTTGCTGATTTTTTTCGTGAAGTAGCATGTCCGTTGGCTGACCTACCAGTTGGTGAGTAGGGCAGTTGAACAGAATTTCAGTCCCTGGGTTGGCGCTGGTGATAATGCCCTGATCGGAGAAGGTGATAACCCCGTCACGCATATCACGCACAATTAACCTAGTGCGTGTAACCATGCGATTAAGGTTAGCAATAACCCGATTGTACTGTAATGCAATCTGGCCGACTTCAGTAAAGGGTTCAACCGGTACCCGCTGTTTCAGATCACCGCTACGCTCCTGGGTTTGCATAGCGGATAGTAGATCTCCCAGTTCTGTTTTGGCACCATGTTCAGAGACATTAAGTCCCAGATGCTCGGCTTCAGCACTGACTCGCAAAGGTATGAAACGGTTCAGCAGAACCAGTAATGTCAGTGACAGTGGGAAAATAAACAGGGCACAGGCAAATATGCCAAGTAGCTGTATTTGCAATTGCTCTGGGCGGCTTAAGCCAGTATCAATCAGTTGAAGATCACCGAATAAGGCCACGGCCAGTGTGCCCCAGATGCCTGCGGCCAGGTGTACGGGCACGGCCGAAATAGCATCATCCAGTTGCAGTCGGTGCATCTGTTTTTCAGCCAGAAACATACATAGCGCGCCCAGACCACCAATTATTGCGGCTTGCGGTGTTGAGACGACATGGCAACCGGCTGTGATAGCGACTAGTCCGGCCAGGGTGCAGTTAATGGTTAGCGAAGTGGTTTGGCTGTTATCCTGTTGAGTCAGCGATAGCAGGATGGCGGTGATACCCCCGGCCGCGGCCGCGATGATGGTATTGACGATGATGCCAGCAATAGCCGTGGTAAAGGCCAGTGTACTGCCACCGTTAAAGCCGATCCAGCCAATCATAAAGAACAGCATACCGAGAATAGCCAGCGGTAGATTGCTGCCAGGAATAGATTGTACTTTGCCCCGATAGAAGCGCCCGGCACGGGGCCCAATCACGATCACCGCGGCCAATGCGACCCATCCGCCGACACTGTGTACTACGGTGCTGCCTGCAAAGTCAGTGAATCCCATGGCTTCCAACCAGCCAGGCTGAACATTAACGGCACTGCTCCAGGCCCAGTGGCCAAACACTGGATAGAGTAGCAGGCTGATCATGGCGGTGATGATAATGTAAACCAAAAAACGGCTGCGTTCAGCGATGGCACCAGAAACAATAGTGGCGGCGGTTGCGCAAAAGGTCAGTTGAAAGAAGAAAAAACTGGCATGCCAGAATTCATCCCTGGAAAAATCTGCAATAAACCAGTGAGTGTCGAGTTGCAGGCCTTCATGGGCACCGAACATGATGCCGAAACCGAATAGCCAGTAGAGTAGTGCTGCAACGATCAGGTCGAACGCATTCTTGAGCGCTACATTAATGGCATTTTTACTGCGGGTCAGGCCGGATTCCAGGCAAAGGAATCCACCCTGCATAATCAGGACTAGCATGGCGGCTATTAAAATCCACAATGCATCCAGCGCACTTATATCTGGCATTTGCAGTCTCCGGTAATGAAGTCTGCACTCTATCGGTGCGAAAGCTGTGCTATTGCTGGTTAATATAGCGCCAACTCACGTCATGCAGAGTGTAGCTTATTCATAGCCAGCAGAAACTGTGCCAGTTCAGTTAAGGATAATTAAAACAAAAGTTTAGATGAGCTAAAATTGTCATAACTCATGCGCAAATAGAGTGTATATAAGTTGAAGGTTGGCTTTAAACGATGAAGGTGACTAGTGGTTTTGAACGCCCTGTCATAGTTCAATTGACCGGGAACCTGAATACGCACTCATTGCCGTTCGAGTTCAACGTGGGTTTCACTCAATCGACATCACTTAACTTTGTAATTGCATGCCGTTCAATTCGGCTCAGCTTCATGATGTTTAGTTGACGCCGAACTTCACAGGCTCGCCTAATCTCCCAGGCCCACCCTGAATCGCTGGCCACCTATCACAAGATCATTCCAGCGTGCGGGCACAACCTCAATATCTCCGGTTAATGATTCCTGGTCAACGCTTTGAGAGGTCCCAATATACAGTGGCTTCCATTGCTCATCTTGCTGGAAAAAAAGTTGTATGTCTGTGTGTTCTTGTCGTTTTTTAATCCATAAATACTCCTGGTTGCCATCCAGGTCGAGATCCAGCGCGCGTAAAAAATATTGCCGGGTATGCTGAATGCTCCAGAAATTGTTTACTTCCTGGTTATAAATCGCTGTCAGAAGTGCCTCGGGTGGGTTGTCAGATAGCAGGGTGATTGCGGCAATAAATTCATCCCGAGTAGAGACAGCTTGTTCTTGGGTTCTGTCGTTGTACAGAGCATTGATTCTAACCACTAAGCCTGGGTGGGATTCAGCATATTGCACTTTGAGCGTTTGTAATCCGTCATACCCGGGCCGAGCCAGGTGGCGGCGAAAATAGTTGAGATCAAAGTCATCAACCTTGACCTTGTTGTCGGCCAGACGTTGCAGTTGGTCTGCCACGACCATTTTTCTGAAGTCCAACACGGGTGAGTTGACGATAAGCATCGCTCCCAGTACCACTAAGCCTATGGCAAGGTTGGTGCGTCCGAGTTGGTGTGTCCAGCGATCCCGGTATTTAGCGATGCCCCACCAGTAGCCCAGCGGAAACAGTGCCAGTAAAAACCAGATTAGAAAGGCCCAGTAACGACTGAGACTCCAGCCATACTGGTCGATACGCAGGCTCAGCCCGTAGTAGCTGATCAGGCTGTATATAGGCAGTACGGCAACGCCGATATAAATAAAACGGTGCAACCACAAGGGGTAGGGGCACTTGTCCGACTCATGCTGGTAAACAGCATTGACGAAAAACAGCATCAGTGCCTGCATCCATAGAATCAGACTGCTGCCTCCGCTTTCCCACAAGGGGCCTAAGCCGGTAAAAGGCAGGGCGCTGAGAAATAGCAGCGATACCAGCGTTAGCACCGCCAACAGAAATTTCATCAATGCCTGCTGTAGCCGGGTAATGGTATCAATAATGCGGGTCAGGTTGCGGAAGATGATAATGCCAAAACCGTTGGCTAGGGCGATGGCGGGATAATAAAACCAGCGTTCTTCAAACAGATCACTGAAAAAGTCGATATTAATGGCTTCAAACAGAGCGCCCCACAACATCAGCACCAGCCAGAAGCTACCGGCAAACAGCAGTGCCAAGGACAGGGTAAGGAAGTTGCGCCAGGACCAGATAAACAAGGCGCTGTAGGTGAGTTTTTCACCACTCGCCCACTGTTGGCTGTACATCAGGGCTTTAAACGTGGCGATGGTCATGGTAAACACAAAGCTGTACAGCAGTGCATTAAAACGTATGTGTTCGAGTGGGATGACCTGATGGCCGACATAGTAGCCAAGCAGCCCGCTCAGTAGTGCAAAAGGCAGTGTGAGCTTTACTATGGCACGGCCATTATTGTGATCCAGACCGAGTAACAGCATCGTCGGCCAGATAAACACCAGGCTATAGAATGCAAATAACCATTGTGGCTGCTGGTGTGGCCAGTAGTGTAGTTCGATGGCCTGATGCAGGTAGAGTAAACCTAGGCCCTGTAATAGTGAGATTAGAGCCATCAGTTTGGCTGGTAGTTGCTGTCCACTCATAGGTTTCTCACAATAAATATTATAGAGCCGTCGGATTACCCTACTGGATGAGCTGCAGCTAGTCGCTCTGTGGAAGTGTTTGTAAGGCGGCGGGTCTTGGGAACCCTGTCCAGTCCATTAGTACATTTTCAGTCGTCGAGCCGTTGGCTTGCAACCATGCGCCAATCGTATTTGCCGCCTCTTCACCGTAAGCACGCCGCGAATACACAAGGATCACGCCTAGATCATCGATGAGCATTATTCGCGCAAAAGCGGTCTCTATGACCCCCGGTGCACCCAAAATTGCGACGATCAAGTGTTCGGCTGGCTTCTCGTTAGTACGTGGTTTTGAATCGGCCCGAATTATCTCTCCTGAGCGCTGATAATTGCTGAGTACCGCATTGGCCAAGGCCGCTAACTGGTCGCCATCCTTAACGTTGGGATGAACATTAACAGAGATCATTTGCTGCCATTGGGTAAGGTCTGGTTGGTCTTCAGGAGTGAACTCATTCAGATTATCTTTCGACCAGCGGTGAATAAAAGACTGGCCTGCAAAATTAATCGCTACTGGCTGGGTATTTGTCGAAGCCTGGGCTGATAGGGGGGCGCTAAGGGCACCTAGCATCAAAACACACATGAGGACGGAAAAAGGTAGTTTAAACATGTTCTCTCCTTGATAAACATGATTAGCGACAATCAGTCCAGCGTTGGTATCTGCATGGAATTAAGGCCGCCGGTGCATAAGCTTAGCATTTATTAACCACGGCAGGCAGATGGAAGAAAGTGTTTTTCCAGATCTGTTCTGTTGTCCCCGATAGCTTCCATTCCTGTTACTGGCTCATCATAGCCACATAGCCAAGCCTGAATTCAGATAATAACCGCAACACTCATGTGATGGGCCAGGTCGGAGAGAGGCCAGCTACCGAAATGTGGTAG
>NZ_JBLXDN010000016.1:0-91743 GCF_048264025.1 Nitrincola sp. | reverse complement strand
CCGATGGTAGTGTGGGGTCTCCCCATGTGAGAGTAGGTCATCGCCAGGCACTTAATACTAAAGAAAGGGTCATCCAGAAGGATGGCCCTTTTTTTATATCTGCTCGTTGTGACCTGCTCGCACATGGCCCAGGTGACAACAGCGCGTAGCGCGTTGAACGTCGGAGCCTGCGACGACGGCCCCGAAGCGCAATGCGCTGAGTGGGTGAGGGCGTAGCCCGAATAAAGTAGGTCATCGCCAGGCACTTAATACTAAAGAAAGGGTCATCCAGAAGGATGGCCCTTTTTTTATGTGCAGAATGTACGGGCAGAAAACTGCTCCTGCGTTTTCTGTATACTCGCCGACCATGGCGTTATATGCCTCGATAGCGGGGATACCCATCAGCGGCAATGCAAACAGCCGCAGTTCCAGCTCAATGATAAGATCACACAAAAGCTGTAATATAGTGTGTCACCCTCTGGAATGAAGAGTTGTTATGACTGTTACTTATTTATTAATTTGTGCTTTAACAGTGGTCTGCGTCGGCCTCGCTGTTTATATTGTTTACTTGCTGCGACAAAGCACGCAACGAAAAAAGCAACAAAATGAAGTCTCTGAAGCTTATGCCGCGTCAGCGCTTAAGCAGCGCACTTATCTTATCGACAGTATTCGAATTATTTCTCGCGGTATACTTGAAGACCAGTGTCCTCTCACAGAGGGTTGTATTCGTATCAAGGTTCTTTTAGACAACTTGTCGCCGCAAATGCACCAGCAGGAGTTACTTACTGTTATTGAGCTGGTCTATGGAAAGACTGAGCACATTCCAATGCTGGATGATTGGAAACGTCTTTCTTCTGAAGAAAAGCGCAACTACCAGCAAGAGCTTGAATTGGTGGAACAGCAGCATGGTGAAGCGATACGAGCTGCCGCAAAGTTTTTACTTGATTACCCATTTGATCAAATGGCACATTGATGGAGTTTCTGATTGTTTTTGTGGTCAGTGCATTTTTCTTGGCGCTGATCGGTGTGGCTATGGCGTTTGGCAAGTCACCTAGTTACCGGCCAGATCGTCACTATGTACTGAAGTTGATCAAAGGGGTTGAAGATCGTACAACAACAGAGCAGGCTTGGGATATGCTAATAGGCTATCCAATCAGTCATGATCCGGAACTTGAGGCTATTCGCCGACAGCTGGTTGAGTTACATGAAGGTAATCTAGATAGGCCAGCTGCACGGCAGGGGATTAATGGCTATATCTATGATCGTGAAAGTCGTCAGCGGTTACAAAGTGTAGTTATTCAGTTGGAAAAACTGATAGCAGAATCACCGGTTACTCGAGAGTTTTGATTATTTCAAAGTGTCCGCATTCCCTTTACCACCCGCGCAAGTTGATTGTACACACTCCATATTTTACGTATATCTCGGCTAATAACCGCTTTGCGTAATTGATGGGCTATGTTCTCTATTTCCGGATGATCGAATAAGCCAGCAAAACCATGTAACTGGTGTGCGTTACGTCCGATGGCAGCATAGTCTTTGGCATAAATTCGTGACTGAATCTCCTTGAGCTGACGCTCTATCTCTTCCTCAAACTCCAGATTACTCCAAGAGGCGGCGGATTTTTCCACAGCATTAGTTGGTTTTTTGATATCCAGTGTGCTCAGCAGTGCATAGAGTTTTTCGATATTAAGGGGTTTGATCAGTATTTTATTGATCCCAAGTTGATTGAGTAGCTGCTGTTCACGTGAGGAGATATTTGCAGTCAACGCGATGATATTAGTATTAGGATGCTGATCAAGTATTTGGCGTGAAGCTTCGATACCATCCATATCCGGCATATTTATATCCATAAGCACTATATCCGGCATCTTTTCAGAAACAGCTTTAATAGCCTGTGCACCGGTAACCACTTCCCGGCTGCTAATACCTGCCTGTTTAAGAATACGTTTGATCAGTAAGCGGTTATAGTCATTATCCTCAGCAATCAGAATTTCCAGCTTATTGAGTTGGTAATTTGTATAATCCTTACCTTGTTCTTGCTGTTCAGGATACTCCAGCACCGTGAGTACTTGAGTGGGAGACACGGGCTTGTTCAGTATACTGGCTTTGATTTTTTTCAGGCAATCCCATCGGAAATTGGCTGGCAGCAGTAAAATCAGCTTTACGCCAGGGAAGCGTTGACGTAGCGACTCTGTTTGACGTAGCAGGAGATCAGTATCTTCTTCCAAAACTGAGTGACTGAGTAGAATATGGCTAATAGGTTCTTCAGTACTCAGAATGTCTTCAAGACGCTCGCTGACGCGGCAGGGATAGCCGTAGTGCTCGAACAGTTCCAATAGATTTTTTCGTGAAGCCACATTTTTTTCGACGACGGCAATTGAGTACTCTGCAGTTGTTGTTTTAATTGAGAAATCATCGATTAAATCAATACTGAAAAGTTCAGTTTCGCTAGTGAGCGGTAGTTGAATATCAAAGGTAGTACCTTTGTCGGGCTCACTACGTACCTCAATATTGCCGCGCATAAGCTTCACAAGGCGATACACGATCGCTAACCCTAATCCGGAACCACCGTATCTACGGCTGATACTGTTATCTGCCTGGGTAAAAGAATCGAACATCTTACTTTTGTATTCTGGCGAAATCCCTATGCCTGTATCAGATACGCTGAGGGTCAGTATGTGTTTGTCAGGTTGGTATTCGGTATGTAATACAATGTGCCCCGTTTCCGTGAACTTGATCGCATTGCCAATCAGGTTCGTTATGATCTGGCGAATACGTGTTGGATCTCCAGACAGATGTATCGGTAGATTAAAGCCACCACTGAATATGAGCTCAATACCCTTGGAATGTGCAGCAGGCGCTTGCATCTCCAACGCCTGATGAATCAATTGTTCTGGGTGAAATTCGATGGTTTCTAGCTCTAGCGCATCGGATTCCAATCGAGTGAAATCCAGCAAGTCATCTATCAGAGTTAAAAGCATCTGTGATGTATGATCAACGATTTTCAGATAATGGGCGCGTTCCTGCTCACCACTACCCTCTTGTATCATGCGTGTAAAACCTATTACTGAGGTTAACGGGGTACGCAGTTCGTGGCTCATACGTGCAAGAAACGCATCTTTAGCACGGTTTGCTGAGTCGGCTTTTTCATGTGCCCGTACTAACTGTTGGTTCTTCCGCTCTAGTTCCTGCAGGCTTACAGACAAAGCTTGAGTAGCCTGGGTGATACGGGTTTCCATATGTCGATTAGACTGTTCAAGTGATTTTGCCAGCTCATTGATGCCTTCACCGAGCTGATTGAATTCATCTGTCTGACTTGTGGGTGCTCTGACCCCCAGATTTCCCCGCCTGAGCTGGGTAATGATGTCAGAAAGTTGCTTAATTGGTTGGCTGATTTTTCTGCCAAAGTAACTTGATATGGAAAAGGTGATTAAAAATCCACTGAATATAATAAATAGACTATTGCGAATAATAAGTAACTGTTGCTGGCGTATAGGCTCATCTGAAAAAATTAGTGTGACCCAGCCGACGGTTTCTATAGATGTTTGCTCAGCAAAGAGTTCTGGCACATTATCAGTACGTATAGGTGTTGGCTTGACGGGATGACTGAAATACCAATGCTGATTGACTAAAGCAGAGGGCTCAGGCGGAAAACCGATGGTTAATTCGAATGTATCTTCCCTGTAAATGATGTTCATATCTCGATCCATGAACAACACGTCGATGACCAGTGGGTTTTGCATCAATTGATGGCTCAGAGGCCGAAGTTCTGCCGCATTGTTACTCAGAATGCCGAATTCAGCGGCGGCTGAGAGTAACTCGCTTAGTTCTTGCCCCTTTTCCAATAAGCCGGTTCGGGCGTAATTGAGTTGTGTATAAGTGAAGAAAAATCCAAGTATGCAGGTAATTACCAGCATTGGAATTAAGGAGAGAAATAGTACGCGTTGACGAATGTCAGAATTAAACTGTGGCATCAGGGAAATACCTCAGTCAGATGTTGAGTCAGGACGTCTGCTGCTGGTAAATCTAGCCTGAGGGTTCTGGCCGCTGATTGATTAATGTTTAATGTAAACTCTACCGGATAAGCCGGTGCTGGCATTATGTCCGTACTGGTCAACTGACTCAGCACCTGGCTGGTTTGTTTAGCCAGCTGTTGTGGTGTTGTATACATAGATACAACAGCACCTGCTTCAGCATAACTGGCCGAGAATCCAATTAGCGGAACGCGATTTCGCAGGGTGATATAGAGTGACCAGCGCGTTACATTACGGTTAAAGCTGGCACTATCCGGCAGTGATAAGAAGACATCACTGCGCTGAATCAACGGTGTAAGTACTTGAACCGGATTCTGTTGTTCGTCCAGAAATGCATGCTGTGCTTCAAAGCCAGCTGCTCTGCTGAGCGCCATAAAGGCTTGTTGCTGATAGACAGAACTACTGCCAAATACTGTACCTATCGATTGTGCGCTAGGGGCGATTAATCGGGCAAGGAGTATTTGACGCTGCAACGGTTGATCCATAAAGATGGCAGTAACGCCTGCCGTAGCTACAGCTGGGCCAGTTCGATATTTTTCAACTAGTTGTATAAACGTTTGAGAGGGCAAGAAGGTACAGACGATATCACTGTGCTGCCAGGTAAGTTGCAAAGCTGTTTCGCAGGCACGTGTACCTATGGCTAGTATTAGATCTGGAATAGTTACCATATCACTGTCTAACTCTTCCAGAACGAGAGTACGGTAATCAGTAAAGGTTTCGGTTTGTATTGCGTTTGCCAGGTCCTGATAGATGTGATGGCGGTCACTTAACAATATGACCAATGTTTTTGAGTGAGCATGTGACGAGGTTGAAGACAAAAAACATAGCAGTAATACATAGCCCGCCAAGCGGCTGGCTAATTTGTATGGTATGAATTTTAACCTTTCCCTATACATCCTGTCCGCCGTTAATCCATCGTCAGTCTGAATTGCAGAAAGACCCTGCGATCAAACTCATTATCCTGATAAAAGGACTTATAGCTACCGTGAAATGCATTTTGGATGACCGCAGCTAATTCAATTTTCTGTGAAGCATTTTGCCAATACCTGGCTAGTTTCAGGTCCAGTCGCTGATAATGTTCCTGTGGAGTCAGTGTCCCATAACTTCCACGCCATCGCACCTGATCCATGAAGTAATAGGCACTGCTTAGGTTGGTGTTTTCGTTAAGTTGCCAGTTCAGTAGTGCTGAAAGTGTATGCTTGGGTGAAAGCTGCCCGCCTGGAAAATGTGTAAATGCCTCATCTTGGTGTCCTTGGTCCCAATTGCCAGCGTGATTATCAAGATAGCTATAGTTAACAATTAGCCAGAAGCTATCATGAGGTTGTAATTTCAGTTGAGCTTCCATGCCTTGATTTCGCCAGTAGCCACGGTTCATTTTCATGCCTGCGCCATCAGACTGTCTGACATTGACGATGGCATCGGATATACGTTCGTGAAAGATCCTCAGGTCGAGGTAACCATTCAATGGGGTTAGATTGTGTAATATCCCCACTTCCCAGCTTTGGTTACGCTCAGGTCCGAGTTCTGGATTAGGACGATCAATGGGATGAAACTGATCAGGGGGCAGTTCCACTCGATAGTTTCCCCGTCGTTCCAATAACGAAGGTAAGCGTTCACTATGGCTATATCCTAGGCGTATACTGGTATCGTCTGATAGTTGTCGGTTAACCGCCGCGCGGGTAGATGTAGCGCTTAAGTCACCGGGTTGTACTTCATGCATAATACCCAGGTTAACCAGTAGTTTCGGGGTAAGTTGAAATTCGCTACTGTGGAATAGGCGGTAACGCTGATCGCTGATATCGTCTTGCTGCAGCAGAACAGGGCTGCTGGCATGGTCATTACGAAATCCCAGGCCGGTATAGCTGTTAAGACCAAAACGGCGGGTTTCCAGGGCTATTTCAGTGTCCAGGACATGGGTTCTACCATGCTCTCGATAGCCCCTGAATTCTGGATTCAACTGTAACAGCTGTTCTGCCATGGCTTGAGTCTGATACGCTTCTGGCAGATAGTAGGTCAGTATATCTTCCGTTGTAGGACGTGACTCATCTAACTTTAGATCGTTGCGATAGGCGCTGATATGAAGCGTGGCATCCGGGGTCAGCAAACGTGACCAATTAATTTGTTGGTGATTGGCTCGGTAATCAGAGCGGCTAATATAGTGTTGATTGTCAGGGAATCGATGGTATGGATACAGATAGCCTAAATGTGTGTAGCCTTGATCAATACCCAAGTGCAGATTGACTGTATCGAAGAGGCTGGGTGCAAAGCTAAGATCGGCGCTGAGGTATTGTCGATTGGCACTGTCATTGAAACGTGAGCTGCCGGCATTGGATTCTCGGCTTGCACTTATCCTGTAAAAAATATTTTGTGATTCACCACTATAACGCAGATGTCCGTTTTGAGTTTGTTTCGATCCAAGCGTGCCTGCCGCTGTTAGTTTAGCGTCGGACGCTGGATGTCGCGTTATAAAGTTGATCGCGCCCATGAATGCATTGGAGCCATAGGTGGCTGCACTGGAGCCCCGGACAACCTCTACACGTTCAATGTCCTCAGGATGCAACCCCAAGGATGTCCAGATTACGGTCGATAAAAGTGGTAGATAGACCGACCGACCATTGACCATCACTTCTAATTGGTTGGGAAACTCATCATTCATGCCATGGTAGTTGGCACCAAACTTGTTGGCATTGACATGAAATACTTGAAAGCCCGGTACCAGTCTTAACAGGTCAGGTAGTGTTTGTGCACCAGAAGCTGAAATAGTGGCACGATCCAACACTGTCACAGAGGCGGGTGTATCGTGAAGATTTTGCTTTAACCGACTGGCTAAACTGACAACGGGAATATCAGCGATGAAGTCAGCTTCACTTAGCAAAGTCTGCTCAGCAGCAAGAGTCAGATGACCTGTACCTAGTAAATAAATCAGGATAATGTTGACGGGAAAGGAGTTGCCCGAGCGTATAGTCTGGCAGAGATTTTGAATTGGCTGCGCTGATTTAGATGCTTTCAGAGACTGTAGCATGCGGGTCCATCCACAATAGGTTCCGGTTTTAACAAAAACTAGTGATATTTTAAACGAAACTGTACAAAAAAACGACGATCAAAGTCGTGATAGTCGTAGAACTCTTTATAACTGGGGCCAAAGGCATTCTGAATAGTCAGCGATAGTTCGGCTTGTGTTTGAGGGCCCATAGTCCAGTGTCTTGCCGCACGAAGATCTGTGCGGTTATAAGCATCCCGATTATCCCCTTCCAGCCAGTGCATTTGATCGACAAAATAGTGGCTTGCGCTTAGATTTATATCAGGAATCGGTTGCCAGTTTAGTAGCATAGACGCACTGTGCCGGGCGGCAAGTTGATTTCGGTTAAATATCCGGTTGGCAGATACCGCATAACTTTTTGCCGTATTATTGACGTAGGCATAATTCAATAAAAACCAGAAATCATCTGTCGGCTGAAGTTTTAACTGGAATTCAGCACCTTGGTTTTGCCAGTCGGCGATATTTTTACTTATCCTGACTGTCTGGTCATTTGTATTGAGCTCATCGGTAAAGGCTTCTCGATAAGTGGCTATTCCTTTAGTTATCTTCTCATTAAAAATGCGCAGGTCAAAATAACCAGGTAGCGAGCTAAATTTATACAATAACCCAATCTCATGACTTAGTATGCGCTCAGGCTCCAAGTCTGGATTAGGTCTGCGAATGGCATCAAATATTTGACTCTTATCGGGCGTGAGATAAATAGTAGATTGGCTGTAGCGCTCATGCAGTGAAGGTAAGCGCTCGCTGCTGCTTAAGCCCAAGCGTAATGTGATGTCTGGCGTTACATGCAGGCTTAGTGCAGCTCGACCAGAGGTTGCCCCCGGACCTGAGTATTCCTTCTCATGCATAGCGCCTAGATTAATAGTATAGGCTTGGCTAGGACTGATAACACTATTCGCAAAAAGCCTGAGTCGGGTTGAATGCACATCACCTTGGTCAAAAAGTGTATCTCCTTTACCTGTATCCCTCCGATAACCGAGTCCAGCCGAGGTTGATGTTCGGTTTTGCTGGTGAATAATTGATAGTTGTAGGTCTTCCTGACGTGTCGAACCATTTTCAGCGAAGAGTCTTAGGCTGGGGGTGCTATCCAGAATCTGCCGGTAAAAAGTTTCTTCAGCAACGAAGTTGCCAGGGTTGGCCAACCAGGCAAAATACTCATCGGCTTTTAACGTTGTTCTGAGCGCTTCTTCTAAGGTTGGTTTCTGCTCATCCAGGCTCAGATAGGCTCGATAGCCTTGAAGCTCAAATGTTGTTTGTGGATTTAATGTGTGCTGCCATGCAATATGCTGGAAGTCTGAGTGATAGTCGCGCCTTGCTGTGGCGATATCGTATGGCGGATCATTAGCAGATTTTAAAGAACCTATCGTTGTATGCCCTCGGTCAACTCCTAGCCAGATGTCCACTTGATCCCACAAACTGGGTGCAAAACTGCCACTGAAATTCAAATAATTGCGTCTGGCGCCATCACTAAACTGCTTGCTGCCGGTATTTTCTTCATGGCTGGCGGATACTCGGTAATGACCCATAGAGGTATTGCCACTAAAGCGCAGATTGCTATTGGCTGTATCCAATGAGCCAAGTGTCACCGATGCAGAAGCCCTAGCTTCAGTCGACGGGTGTCGGGTGATGATATTAATGGCACCCAGGAATGCGTTGGAGCCTTGTGTGGCGGTATTAGACCCACGAACCACTTCTATACGTTCGATATCATCTAGATGCAATGCCAAGGACGTCCAGTCAGGCGAAGAAATCAATGGCATATAGACTGAACGTCCATCAACCATGACCTCAAGGCGGTTTGGAAAGTCATCACTGTGTCCATGATAGGTGGCCGCATATTTATTGCTGTTGACATGGGCTACCTGAAATCCCGGTACCAGACGTAATAGGTCCGGAACTGTTTGAGCTCCGGATGCTGTGATAGTGGCTCGGTCTATAACGGACACGGATACCGGCGCATCACTTTGGTGCTGAGACATGCGTGTTGCTGAAGTGACCATGGGGATATCGATCAAAAAAGCACTTTCATCCAAGTGTGATATGTCGGCTGTAGCCGCCGCTATCATGTAAAAGTATCCTGCCAGTCCAGACAGGAATACAGCTAGATTGTTAATTTTATAATGCCGCATTAATCTGGATCCGCTCATAACCGGGAGGGGTGCCCGTGTCGATTCAAACTCGTGTCTATTATGCCTACTTATCCACGACACTGCCCGGTTTTGTACACCCAGTCCAGCAAATTCTGTTGCATGCGTGTCCCATGACCTTGGTGTGCTTCGGGGTGATTGATCAAGAGCACAACCATAACATCTTCATTACACTGGTTTCTGACATAGCCAGCAATGGCTGAAACCTGATTGAGTAGCCCTGTTTTAAGGTGCATCTGGCCTGTTTTATCTTCATTGCGGTATTGGCGTCGAGTGGTTCCATCTATACCGGATATAGATAAAGACGACAGAAATTCAGGGCGTCTGGGACTATTCCAGCCCGCCTGAAGAACTTGCCCCAGTTGTTTTGGGGTGATCCGCGCGTTGCGGCTAAGGCCTGAGCCATTGTCAATAAACATACCATCAGTTTCGACACCTGCCGATGACAGTACATCAATCAATGCAACGCGTGCTTTTTCCAGGGTCGCTGGCTCACCCATTTTGTAAGCGCCCAGGGTTAATGCCATGTGGCGGGTCATGACATTGTGACTCCATTTATTAGAGACACGAATTAAATCAGCCAGCGGCCTGGAGATGTGGGTCATCAATGTTGTTTCATAAGGTAATGGTGAGCCGAAGTGGCTCAGAACCTCTCCGGTGAGTTCGCCACCCCATTGTGCCCAGTGCAGACGAAAAAGTTCGGCGGCATTGAAATCTGGTGCTACAGCCGTGCGCAACAGTTCGTAGTTACCACAGTTTACTGGATAGCTGCCGCTGAACGTAACCTGGTTATTATCACCTACGTCATAACGCACACCACGTTGCCATGCATCACAATTGCCACTACTGACTGGTGTTAGATTATTTTCAATCTGAAGACCTGGTAAAGGGGGCTCTGCTTCTATACGGATAGCGTTTCCATCTGGCAATATGTGAAAGCGAATGGCATTTGAATTGACATGTAAGGCATAGGGGAGTTGGTTATAAGCTCGGTAGGGTTGGCCATCAAAATCACCTGGATCTCCGGCAGGAAGCATATAGTAACTGGCATCCAGAATGACGTTGCCTTCGATACGCTTTAGGCCGGTCATGCGCTGCAGATCTCTTAACATGCGCCAGTGCTCTTCACTGACCGCACCAGGATCGCCGGTTCCGCGGAGAATCAAGTCGCCTTTCAGTACGCCGTTTTCAACCGCAGCAGTCGCACGGATGTCGGTTCTCCAGGTATAGGAGGGCCCAAGCTCTAGCAGCACTGCAAGGGTAGTAGCCAGTTTGATTGTCGATGCCGGATTAAACAGGCGGTCAGTATTGTGATCTACTAAAGGGGTACTGCTGTCGGTTTGTTGTACCCAAATACCCATGGCATCAGCAGGTAAGTGCTGGGCGTCAATGACTTGATTGAGGCTGGCAGGTAACTGAGCCGTTGCTGAAAAACTAACAAGAGCCAGTGATAGCGTACATACTAGCGTTTTTATAGTTGAAAATGGCGACACCTGCATCTTTCGCTCCCGAGAATAATAATGTGTGCATTATGGCAAAGCAGATGGCATACACAAGGGTCTACAACAGAAGCACTGACTGAAAATCTGTGATTCTGTTAGTATGCGGTCAGTTAAGGAGCCGCGGAAATGAGTGAACAAGCTGAATTACCGATGATAAACCGTTCAGGTGAGTCTATTTGTGTGGTGGGTAGCTGGGATACGCGCTTTTTGGCGCAGCAACAGTTATTACTCCAGTCTTGGCGTCAGTCTCCACCGACAGAAGCCAAGATTGATGCGCTGGATACTAATGGTGCGGTAGTACTGTTGCAATTAGTGGGGTTTGACTCTCGACATTGGCCACAAGGGCTAACGCAGGAACAAATCTATCTACTGACGTTTGTGAAAGGGCGCCTGACGGATGTGCCGACCAGTGAAAAACGCCTGAATCCTCTGGCTGAGTTGGGACGGCAAACGCTGCATAGTGTTGTACATGCGCGGCAGTTGTTGGATTTTGCTGGTCAACTGAGCGTATTACTGCTCAGCCTGGTTAAGCACCCACGTCAGCTAAAGGTGAAATTACTATTGGATGTGGTGCAACGGGATGGGCTAAATGCTGTGCCTATTATCGCGTTGTTGGCATTTTTGCTGGGTGCTGTTATTGCTTTTCAGGGTGGTCTGCAACTGGCTACTTATGGTGCAAATATTTTTGTTGTCGAGTTGATTTCGCTGATTATGCTGCGTGAACTTGCACCTCTGATCTGTGCCATTATTGTGGCAGGGCGCTCTGGGTCAGCCTATGCAGCGCAACTGGCGACGATGCAGATGAATCAGGAAGTGGTGGCGTTGAAAAGCCTGGGTCAAGACCCTTTTGTTTGGCTGGTCTTGCCCAAGCTGCTGGGCTTGATGCTGGTGATGCCATTGCTGACTGTGCTGTCGATGCTGGCGGGGATTGGTGGTGGGATGTTGGTGGCATCAATACAATTGGATTTAGGTGCGGTTGAGTTTATTCAGCGATTTGCTTCTACCGTTGACCCGGTTCATTTCTGGGTCGGGCTGATCAAAGCGCCAGTTTTTGCACTATTAATTGTCAATGTGGGCTGTATGCAGGGTTTTCTTGCTAAAGGTGGGGCCGAGGCTGTAGGCCACCGTACCACGCGCAGTGTTGTTCAGAGTATCTTCCTGGTAATCATTGTGGATGCACTGTTTTCCATTCTGTTTGCGCAATTGGGTTGGTAATGGCTATGCTTGAGCACAATAAAATTGTTGAATTACAGGCCATAGCTACTCAGTTTGCGGACCATGTTGTCCATCATCAGCTTGATCTGACGATCTACCAGGGTGAGCGGGTGGCATTGGTAGGAGGAAGTGGTACGGGTAAATCAGTGTTGCTGAGCGAAATCGCGCTGTTGCGGGAGCCTGATGCCGGAGAGATTATGCTTTTTGGCCAGCCGGTGACTCAGCTTAGCGGTCAGGGATTGGCGGGACTGCGTAAGCAAATCGGCATGATGTTTCAGCAGGGCGCACTATTTTCTAGTCTGACAGTATTAGAAAATATCATTTTGCCCTTGCAGGAGCACCAACGGTTATCCCAGTCTTTACTGGAAGAACTGGCGATGCTAAAGCTACGCCTGACGGGGTTGCCAGAGCAGGCCGCACATCTGTACCCGCAGTCACTGAGTGGTGGTATGCTCAAGCGCGCTGCAGTAGCACGAGCCTTGGCTTTAGATCCTGCTTTGTTACTGTTAGATGAGCCAACGGCGGGACTGGATCCGGCGGGTGCCTCAGCTTTTGATGATATGTTGCTGGAGTTGCATGCCTCGCTAAACCTGACATTGATCTTGGTTACACATGACCTCGATTCCATTTGGCGTGTTACCGACCAAGTGGCGTTTCTGGGTGATCAACGCGTGCTGGCCAAACAGCCGATAGAAATGATGGTGAAGGATGAACATCCGGTGATTAAAGCCTATTTTGCCAACAACCGCGCTAAGCGTGCGGCGATAAAACTGGAGTCTACAGCATGAATCCACGCATAAACTATACGCTGGTGGGGGCGTTTGTATTGCTGTTAGTGTTGGCGGGAGTTGCGATGCTGGCTTTGATGACCCGAGATGACCGTCAGACTCAAAGACAGACGTATATCACCTATTTTTCTGAGTCGGTTGCAGGTCTTAATGAACGCGCCAGTGTGCGTTTTCTGGGGGTACCTGTCGGTGTGGTTGAACATATAGCCCTGGATAGAGCGCAGGAGGGGCGTGTGCGTCTTGAATTGCGCATTGATCCGGATGTGCCCATACGGGAAGGCTCCGTTGCGTCGCTGCAGAATCAGGGCATAACCGGATTGCTGTATGTGGAGATACGAAGCGGGGTTATTGACTCTCCTTTATTGGAGACCTCTGATAAAGAGCCGGCCGTCATTCAAAGTCAGTCTTCCAGACTGTTGCAAATTACTGAGGCATTAAATGAAACCCTGGATCGGTTTAATAAGCTGTCTGAAAACCTAAATCAATTGAGCGATCAATTGAAACAATTGAGTGATGAGCATATGCGTGCACAACTCAGTGATATGATGGTTTCAATCGCGAGTTTGTCGCAGACGGCTGAGCAGCAGTTGAGCCAGTTGGATCCCCAAGCCTGGGATGAATTGATTCGTTCCATGACCCGATTATCTGAATCACTTGCGCAGCAGAGCCAATCTTTCCCTGATGAGTTAGAGGCTTTTCGTGAACTCTTTGCTGATACCTTGGGCGAAACTAATCGGCAACTGGGTGCTATGTCCCGTGACGGTCAGGTACTGGCACGTGAATTGGTGCCGGTGTTGAGAGAAACCCGGGTATTGACGGAAACATTGGTGCGTGATGGCGATATACTGATTAGAGGTCCCGGACAAATTCCTGCAGGACCTGGAGAGCAAAAATGAAACTACTTAAAATAACTCTACTGTTGTTACTGGCGTCATTGGCTGGTTGCTCTGTGTTGCCGGAAAAAGGTCCTGCGCCGGTGCAGTTACAACTAATGCCGGTGAACGCAACTGAACATGCAACAGAGACGGTCTGGTCAGCGCAAAAAGGTACCTTGATCCTGGAAATGCCTCAGGCTACTACGGCTTTGAGTAGTCGCGCGCTGTGGTATCAGACTGGACAGCATCAACTGACTCCTTTTCGTGATCATATTTGGACAGAGCCGCTGCCTGAACAGATTGAGCGGATTGCTTCTGATTATCTCAGTGGCCGGCTTGACGGCGTAAATGTGCTTGTCGACCAGCCGGGTGTTGATGGCAATCATCGCCTGAGAATCAACTTGCAGCAGTGGCATCTGGATCAAACATCCCAGCGCCTGCTGGTCGTTATTCATGCGGATCTTCTTCGCGCTGATGGGCAGCCTGTAGTCAGTTGGCAGTGGCAGCAATCTGAAGCCTTGCCAGACGTCAGTGCCCAGGGGCTGGCTGCGGCTGGGCAGGTCTGGTTGCAAAAGTGGCTGGCTGAACTAGGTGATCGCCTGGAGCCTTATCTTGAACTATAGTGTATTGATATTGAATTATTATTTTTCCGCCGGAGGTTGTTAATGTCCCACCCCTTACCGCCTATGCGTCAATTGACTGAGTCACTTAAAGCTGCTGGGCAATTGACGGCTGAGGATGTTCAGGCACTTGCCGATGCTGGGGTGAAAACGCTGATATGCAATCGTCCTGATCAGGAAGAGGCGGGACAGCCAAGTACGGCTGAATTACAGGCATTGGCTGAAAGTCTGGGCATGCAGTGGTTTTATCAACCGGTGGTTTCCGGTCAGGTTATGGATGAACAGGGTGATGATTTTGGTCGTATACTCGATCAAGCCGCCCTACCTGTCGTGGCTTATTGTCGCTCCGGAGCACGTTGTGGCATGCTCTGGGCTCTAAGCCAGCGGTACAGCCTGGCTGGTGAACAGCTGGTAGCTGCGCTGCAGCAGGCCGGTTATGACATGCCAGATTTTTTTAAACGCTTAACACGCTGAACGTCAGGGAGCCTTTGGCTCTTATCCAATATTTCTCCGGACACTGATGTGAAGGTTACATGATACAGACGATCCCCAGTCCGCGCCCGGTATTCAGTGTGTTGGTGGCAGGCCATCGCCAACAACGCCTGGAGCGAAACTGGTTTACGTCTGAGTCTGGTGCTTTGAATGCTGAGCAGTTGCAGTCGAGTTTGCAACGTACACTACTATCCATACGTTCAGTCGCTGAGCAGGCCTTCCATGAAGGTGCAGAGGTGTATGCTCAAGAGCCTTTCAGCTATCGATTGCTGACGGGCGAAGCCTCGGGTATTGATAGCATGGCCGCACTACAGGCCAGTACTTGTGGTTATTCACTGCAGCGTATCACGCCCACTGACAGACAAAATACAGCGGCCTCATCTGCCGAGCCAACAGTTGTGTTGGGGATGCACTCACCGATACCGGATCAACCCTTGTCGCAGGATGATTACTCCCTGCGCGATGATCTGGCACTGAGTTTTGCTGATCTGCTCGTTGCTGTCTGGGATAAGCAGGAACCGATGTTGATTGCCAGTGGTACGGCAAGGGTTATCCGTTCTGCTTTGTTAAGGCGCAAACCGGTTGTGCTGATCAGTCCGGAGTCGCAGCAGGGCCGACCCGTGCTGATGTTGAGTCGTCAAGCGTCACTGACTGAAGCTCGCCTGCTGGAGCTGCAAACCCTAAGTTGCGATACTGAATTACTGCTGCGTTTTTTTTCTCCAGTTGAAAATGAAGCGTTGCTCAGTAATGCGCTACAGGGTTGGATGCAGTTATTACTGGTGCCGTTTATGCCAGCCATGAACAGCCAGTCAGTCGAGAACAAGCGACTGCAACAGATCAAGCAGCAGCAACCTGTATTGATTTATCTCTATCATTGGTTGGCCTACCTGTTCACTTTGGGGCGCCATCCTAAGCCTGTATCGTTATCCCGCTGGTTGTCCGGAGCCTATCTATGGTTGCTGGTGATGCTCAGTCCGCCAGAGCGATCTCAGGAATCCCGCTTGCTTGACTTGTTGACTCAGGAGCCACATGGCATCAGTTTGCGTGAGCGTCTGATCAGTCGGTTACATCTGTTTTGTTCCGCAATTGCACGTCTAAATCTGACTGATTTGAAAGCATCGCTAAGCCCTCCTGGCGCGATGGCTGGCTATCATAAGGTGATACCGCGTGTTGCAATCAATAATCCCATCAAAGAGCCTGACTTGGCTGCGATGTTCAATTGGGCTGAGCAACAAGCCAGTGTCTTCGGGCGACGGCACCGTGATGGCATCTGGATGATTTATTATGCGGCCGCTTTTGCCGTGTTTTGTGCCGTTGCGGGTGCCTTAAGCATCTGGCCTGCCAATCTGCCTGGGTTACTAATGGTTTGGGCCGTGTTTGAATTCGTTCTACTGCGTTTTATCGTCGGCCATGTACTACAAGCACGTTTCCGAGATTGGCATGGCCACTGGATGAGTTATCGCTATTTAGCAGAGCAACTGCGCTATCTACGCATTGGTTACCCACTGTTAGTATTACCACAAGCTTTTTTGCAGCCGATTTGGAGTCCAGCAGGCAAGCACAGGCAGGCGCAGCTCACGAGTGCTGAAAACTGGCTGCTTCAACGTACGCTGGTTGCTGAGGGATTACCGCTAAACCGTGAAGCGGCACCACGCTATCACCTGACGCAACATAATCCAGCGATGATTGACTACCTGCGCCAGGTGCTGGATGAGCATCGGCATTACTTTGCCCTTAGTCATCATAACCTCCACCGTGATCATCGTTATCTGCACCGTTTGGCATTTGGATTGTTTTTCATTACTTTTCTTGCCGTTACGCTACATTTTTTCGTAAAAATTTCCTGGATCCTAATTTTCACGGCTTTTTTTCCAGCCTGGGGGGCGGCGATACACGGTATTCTTAACCACAATGAAGTGGTGCGTATGTCGTCCCTGGCGGGTCAGGTATGGGGAAAGCTTAGTGTGCTCAGTGAGGCCTGTGATGATTTTCGTCAGCGCGCAGCCGAGCATGAACCTGTCAGTGCACAGCGACAGTGGCAGCAAACTCAAGAGTTGCGTGAATTGCTGGGTACCTTGACGCACATTCTCTCCGATGAAAATATGCACTGGCGATCATTGAATCGTCATAATCAGACCGATCTACCGGCCTGATTTTTTAGCTGTTCAGATGAATCGATAATCCATTTTGATGGCTTTCGTAGCTACTCAGAAGAGCTCCATCAGGTGTTTGTCGGTTAGTGGCGTAACATCAACAGCGACGGAAAGCTGATGTTTACCACCACCACTCATCACTCCTTTCAGAGGGGTTACATCGGCAAAGTCACGTCCCCAGGCCAGGGTGATATAGCGTTCATCTGCCAGGGTTCCATTAGTTGGATCTATTTCCAGCCAACCCCAGCCGGGAACGCCTACCGCCAGCCAGGCATGCGTGGCATCGGCGCCTTGCAGTTTGGGTTGTCCGGGTGCCGGGAGTGTTTCCATATAGCCGCTGACATAGCGAGCAGGCAGACCCAGTGATCTCAGGCAGGCAATCGCCAGATGAGCAAAATCCTGGCAGACCCCACGGCGGCTTTCAAGTACCTCCAACACTGGTGTGGCGATGGTGGTATGTTCAGGGTCATAGGTGAACTCAGTGAAGATCTGTTGGTTAAAAGCATAGACAGCATCTACCAGGGATGCCCCAGGGGTAAATGCTTGTCGGGCATAGTCGGCAAGCAGCTCATGGCAGCGGACAAAGTCCGAATCCAGCATCATTAAGCGAGCATCTGGCATCAGCAGCTTTCTGGCTGCGTTGCTGTCGGCTGAGCGTAATGCTTGTATCGCATCAGTCCAAGACATGGCGGCCGTATCCACTGGAGGGAGTTGACGCGGCAGCGTGGTGATCTGGCTGGTCAGCGTTACCTCCAGGCTGGAGTGGAGTTCCTGAATAGTGAAGTAGCTGACACGGTTGCCGAAAAAGTCCAGGCGCTCCCTGATTCTGATCGGTTGTGGACTGATGTACAGACGAGTATCAGTTACCTTTTGCCAAGGCAGGTCACGGGGTAATATACGCGCTTCGTTGTGGCTCAGCGTTACATCGTTGGTATAGTCATACCGGGTGGTATGGCGTAATTGATATTTCATAGGGGCGGTGGCCAGAAAATCGTAGTTATGATTATAGTAAACCTAAGATTGCATCGTCACTAGCTGAATAGGCGCCTCAACATGACTGAAATGACTGTGTGAAATAGCATTGGTCAGTTCTGACAGTGGCGCAATCAGGCTATCCAGTAGTGATTCGAGTGCCGCTCGAGAGGCTTCGCTGTTCTCAACATCACTAAGCTGATCAATATCGACTAAGTGTAGTGCGCTGGTGGCCTGGATTACCAGTCGTGTTTCTTGATTACGGTAAGGCGTGGAACCGGGTTGGGGTAAACGCTGGATCTGTCGTTCCAGGCGCTTGAGCATATAGCCTACTGAGCGTGGATTGGTTTCGTCAAACAGCAGCAGGTCCAGAATGGCAGACGGATGCAGTTGTGAACGGTAACGGCGCCTGTATACGGTGAAGTTGTCGGTAGTAGCTAGCACCACTTCACATAAGGGAATGCCCGGTTGCCGTGCACTTAGCAGTGCCAGTTTAAGGAGTTCCAGGGTGCAGAGTACCCGTTCTATAAAGCGGCCAATATCCAGGAATCGCCAGCCATAGTGATGTGGCATGGTCTCATTGCATAGCCCAAAAAAAGCCGCCAGGTCAGTTACTACGCCTTCCAGCTGCCGCTGTCCTACGATAATGCCTTGCGTGCGTGGCATATCATTAAAGCGCTGGCGCAGTCCATTAACTGTGCGCCAGGCATCATCACCCAAATGGTCCCTGACGGCCCTGCAGTTGCGCAGAAAGTGACTGAACAGCCAGGGCATGCCATCGGTGTGATGTTCTTCAAACAACTCCAGCAATCGATTGCGATAGTTCAGATAGGTGTGTTTGTAGCCAGGCAGTGGATCAGGTTCTGTCTGGTTTACTGGCGTGTCTGGATCTTCAGACAGCTCTACTTCCAATGCGGTGAACAGGTCGGGCAGAAGTCCGGAATCTTCCGCCGTTTGGTCTTCTTGCAGGAAACGACCGAGTGTTTCACGTAGCAATCGTGAACGTATGTCCAGACGTTCGCCGTAACGCCCCATCCAGAACAGGCTGTCAGCGACCCTGCAGGGCAAATCGTTACCATCGCGGGTAACGACAATCGGGCCATTGGCTTGTCGCAGCATGCTGATATGGGGTTGAGGTACTGGAGCCATGACCCAGATATCCTTGACCATGTGACTTTCCATCAGCAGAGTACCAGGTTCTCCTAACCAGGCCAGTCCACCCGGCATGATGCGATAGAGCCGTTTGTCAGGGGAGGAAAATAGGTGGTCAGGTTCAATCAGACTGAAGAAACGCAAATTGATGTTGTGCGCTTCGAATTGATCAGAACGGGTGTTGTATACGGGAGAGGTGGCCGCTTGCAGTTTGGCTTGGGCCACATAACGGTGAGGGTTAGTCTGGATGGTTTGTAGCAGTTGAGCCAGAGCACCGGCTGAGAGTTTATCCGTGCGAATGAGTTTGGCTGGCTCGGTAATGTCACGGTAAAGCCACTGCTGTGGTGATGTGAGTATCCTGGATAAATGCGCGGCATCACCCGCCCAGAGGGTTGGCCGATTTTGTAATATCAGCGATTCGCCCAGTAAACGCTGGCAGATTTCATCCATATAGGCGGCCAGTGCGGGATGTTCCAGGATGCCGGTACCCAATGCATTGGCTATTTCAACATCACCATCACGAGCGGCCTGCATCAGACCAGGGACTCCTAGCAAAGAGTCACCGCGCAGTTCCAGCGGGTCGCACCAGGGGTCATTTATTTGTCGGACAATCACATCCACCTGGCGTAATCCACCCAGGGTACGCATAGACACATGTCCATCCCTGACAACCAGATCGGCGCCCTCAACTAAGGAAAAATTCATGTAGTTGGCTAGCCAGGCATGTTCAAAGTAGCCGGGGCTGCCAGGGCCAGGTGATAAGAGTACGATATTGGGTTGTTCGCGTTGCGTGGTGCATAGTGACGCCAAGGCTCGGTGTTGTGCCTGTAAAAAGCCCGCCAGACGCTTCAGCGGAGCTTCCCGGTATAAGCTGGGAAGTGCGCGCGCGAGGGTGATGCGATTCTCCAGTGCATATCCAGCACCGGAGGGTGATTGTGTCCAGTCACACAGCACCAGCCATTCGCCTTCGGCATTTCGAATCAGGTCGGTGCCATGAAAAATCAGCATGGGACGCGCCTGGCTGCCTGTTGCATTCACAGCCGGTAACAAGTAGCTAGGAAAACTATGGATCAGTTCAGGGGGGAGTAGCCCGGTGGTGATCAAGGTGCGTGGGCCGTAAAGATCCTGTGCGATGGCTTCCAGTAGTCTTGAACGCTGCATCAGGCCGCGCTCAAGATGATCCCAGGTTTCAGTGCTGATGACATAGGGAAGACTATCCAGTTGCCAGGAGCGCAGTTGTCCGGGTTCATCTTCATAGGTGTTGAAGGTCACCCCGTTTTCATGCAGTAAGTTCTGCGCCTCATCACAGCGGCTGCGCAGACCTTCGCGGTCAAACTTGGAAAGCTCGTCCAGTACTGGCTGCCAGTGCGCGCGAATGCGTTGATCAGCATTCAGCAATTCATCATATCCGGCTAATGACTGGCCACCTTGGATACGCTGTTGCAGATAAGCCTTCAGGCGTTGCTGCATGTCTGTGTTGAGTGAGTTCAGGTCTGACATTGCATCACTACTTGGTTGAAAAACGACTTATCATATATCAGTTGCACCGGGTTTGCTGTGGTTATAGCGAAGATCCAGTGTGTGCGGGTATTCACCGGTAATGGCCTCAGGGGGGATGCTCACCTTGCCCTGGGTATGTCCCTGTGCCCAGAAACGCGCTAAGCGTCTGGCTTCAGCTTCATTGGCATTCACCGGGAAGCTTTCATAATTACGCCCTGCCGGGTGAGATACATGGTAGGTGCAGCCTCCCAGAGAGTGTTGATTCCAGCTGTCAATCAGGTCAAATACCAGGGGTGCGTGAACGGGAATCATTGGGTGCAGGGCCGAAGGTGGCTGCCAGGCACGGTAACGTACACCGGCTACCGCTTCTGAGTTAACGCCGGTGGGTTGTAGCGGAACACGCCTGCCGTTACAGGTCAGAATATGGCGTGCCGGATTAAAGCCAAAGACTTTTACCTGCAAGCGCTCAACAGATGAATCGACATAGCGTGCGGTGCCACCGCCACTGACCTCTTCTCCAAGCACATGCCAGGGCTCAATGGCCTGGCGTAATTCGATTTTGACTTGATCGTAGATGACTTCACCGTATTGCGGGAAACGAAACTCCAGGAAGGCGGCAAACCATTCAGGATTAAAATCAAATCCGTGATTGCGTAGATCATCCAGAACATCCAGCAGGTCGGTCCAGAGGTGGTGTGGCAACATCCAGCGATCATGCAGCTCGGTTCCCCAGCGCACTAATTTTTTGCGGTAGGGGTCACGGGTAAAACGTGCTACGAGTGCCCGGATCAACAATTGCTGCATCAGACTCATGCGTGCATGCGGTGGCATTTCAAAACCACGTAACTCCAGTAGCCCGAGACGGCCGGTCGGGCTGTCAGGTGAATAGAGCTTGTCGATGCAGAATTCAGCGCGGTGGGTGTTGCCGGTGATATCCGTGAGCAGATTACGAAGTAAACGGTCAACTATCCAGGGTTGAGGCACCTCACCCGGCGGCATTTGCTGAAAGGCAATTTCCAGCTCATAGAGGGCTTCATGGCGTGCTTCATCAATTCTGGGTGCCTGGCTGGTAGGCCCCAGAAACATGCCAGCAAACAGGAAGGACAGACTTGGGTGGTGCTGCCAGTAAGTAATCATGCTTGTCAGCAGAGCCGGACGTCGCAAGAAGGGAGAATCGGCTGGTGTGGCACCACCCAGGGTGACATGGTTACCGCCGCCTGTTCCGGTATGGCGTCCATCCAACATGAACTTTTCAGTACCCAGACGGGCCAGGCGGGCCTCTTCGTAAAGTCGGTGGGTGGAGTTGACCAGTTCACGCCAAGTGCGGGAAGGCATGATATTCACTTCGATCACACCTGGATCCGGTGTGATCATGAATTTTTCAATACGCGGGTCAGCTGGTGGTGGATAGCCTTCCAGGCAGACAGGCAGCTCCAGTTCAGCGGCAGTATGTTCTATCTGTACCAGTAGTTCCAAATAGTGTTCCAACTCCGCCAGTGGCGGCATAAACACAAATAATTTGCCTTCACGAGGCTCAACACAGAGGGCTGTATGGATGATTCTGCTCTCGTCAGCATCAGGGTGCTGCTCTTGGCGTAACTGTGCCTCAGGGCGCTCCAGGGTGGGCTCCTGGTGCAGCCAGGCACTGTAGCGGCTGGCAATTTCACCATGTAGATCCGGTAATGGTGGCTTGACCTCAAATAAAGAGGCTGGGTGGTGCTGTTCTTCCTGTCCGGCCAATGGCAGCTCGCTCAACGGCAGACGATAGCCCATCGGAGAATCCCCAGGAATCAGATAAAGTTGTCGACGTCGGACCGGCCAGTCTCCTGAACGCCAGCGGTTCTGTTTAAGATCACGTCCAAGGGGCAGGGTGAAGCCAGTGATTTTATCCACGCCTTGCTCAAGCAGGGTGGCTAGTCGACGGCGGTTTTCATCACTCTTTAGATCTTCTTTACTGAGATCAATGTCCACAGGCTGTTTACGTTCCAGCCACAGATAATAGTAGGCATCCTCATAGCAGGGGATCAAATGCTGCGGCTTCAGCCCGAGACGTGTTGTCAGGGCTGTGGCGAATTGACGGGCATCCTGAGCATCCAGACGATAATTTTTGTGGATGTCGGCCAGCCAGCGATCTTCCTTCCATATGGGCTTGCCATCCCGACGCCAATAACAGGCCAGGGCCCAGCGCGGAAGTGACTCACCAGGGTACCACTTGCCTTGCTGATAGTGGATTAGGCCGTTGGGAGCAAAGTGGGGCCGTAATCGCTGCAACAAAATTTCAGCTAAGCGGCGTTTATTCGGCCCTTGTGCGGCAATGGTCCACTCCTCTGCATCCATATCATCGATAGAGACAAAGGTGGGCTCGCCGCCCATAGTTAGGCGCAAATCTTCCTGTTCCAGTATCTGGTCAACACGTTCGCCTAGTTGGTCTATCGCTTGCCACTGATCATCCGTGTAGGGTTTGGTAACACGTGGATCTTCATGGATACGGGTGACTTCCATGGCAAAGTCAAAGGTCACCTTGCAGGGTTCCGATGTGCCGGTGATGGGTGCTGCGCTGGAAGGAGAGGGGGTGGCGGCCAGAGGAATATGCCCTTCCCCAGCCAACATGCCAGACGTTGGATCAAGGCCTATCCATCCAGCACCTGGGATGTACACTTCGGTCCAGGCATGCAGGTCGGTAAAGTCGGTGTCAGTTCCTGATGGGCCATCCAGTGCTTTGAGGTCGGCTTTCAACTGAATTAAATAGCCGGAAACAAAACGAGCGGCGAGTCCGAGGTGGCGTAAAATCTGGACCATCAGCCAAGCTGAATCACGGCAGGATCCCAGCGCCTTCTGCAAGGTTTCTTCAGCCGTTTGTACGCCTGGTTCCAAACGGATGGTGTATTCAATATCTGCTGCCAGCTTCTGATTTAATCCGACCAGAAAATCCACGACAGCGGCAGGTTCGGTTGAAGTCTGTTTGACCCATTGGGTTAACAAAGGGCCTGATTCGGTAATCTCTAAGTAAGGGCTAAGCTCTTTACACAGTTCTTCAGGGTAGCTGAAGGGAAATAAATCGGCGTAATCTTCCAGAAAAAAATCGAACGGATTGATCACTGTCATGGGCGCAATCAGTTCTATATCCACTTGAAGGCGGCGGATTTTTTCTGGAAAAACCAGTCTGGCTGAATGGTTGCCGAAGGGGTCCTGTTGCCAGTTAATAAAATACTCACCACCAGACACCTTGAGTGAATAGGCGTCGATCGGTGTGCGGCAATGAGGCGCAGGGCGCAGCCTGATCAAGTGTGGTGATAGGTGCACCGGTTTATCAAAGTCATATCGGGTGGTGTGCTTCAGTGCAACGCGAATCGTCATGATCTCTTACCCTGCTGAAAAGATAGGCTTTCAGAATCTATGATGGTTCATCAGCAACAGATATGCCAGATATAACCTACCTGGTCATTAATAAGCTATACCTAAGAGACAATCAGGCTTAGGCTGAGGCTGGTATGCGGAAACCAAGCATGGCAAACGCTCCATTTGGTTGCATTTTGTGCACTATTTAAGTGCAATTGGCGCCTTTTAAGTGCATGGCGGCTTAGCTGGATCTATTCACTTCAGAGTATAGGGCCTGATACCACTGAGCTGGTACAGCAATTGCAAATAAAACTCTATCGGTATGATGACAACAATGGATAACACGCTATGACGAAAGTGAACTGGCAAGATTATGCGTGCAAAGATTTTTACGATGAGTTGATTGCGGCGCCTGGACAGCCTAGAGCCGAAGCACGCATGTTGTGTGATTACTTTGAGAAGCTAGCATCGGCAGAATTGACAGAGCACCGGCATGCCGTTGATGTGGCCATACAAACCATGGGTATCACCTTTACGGTGTATACCGAAGGCAGCATGATAGACCGCGCCTGGCCTTTTGATCCGGTGCCACGCATTATTCCCCGCACAGAATGGGAGAAAACGGCTGCTGGTCTGCGTCAGCGGGTAGAGGCACTGAACTTGTTTATTCATGATCTTTACCATGATCAGCGCATTATAAAGGATGGTGTTCTCCCGGCCGAAGTATTGGCTCAGTCAGTGAATTTCAGACCCCAGTGTGTGGGTATTTCGCCACCGCATAATGTCTGGGCACATATCTGTGGCTCAGATCTGGTCCGAGACAGCGACGGTACGCTCTATGTTCTGGAAGACAACCTGCGGGTGCCTTCTGGCGTGTCTTACATGCTGGAAAACCGCAACGTTATTAAACGGGTATTACCTGAAATGTTTGCCACTGGGCGTATCCAGCCGGTAGATGATTATACCGATCAGCTGTTTGATATGCTGGCGGCTATGTCGCCGCGCCCCGGTGATGAGCCGCAGATAGTGATTTTGACACCTGGCATCTACAACTCGGCCTACTATGAGCACTCCTACCTGGCACAGCAGATGGGGGTCGAGCTGGTCGAGGGTTCCGATCTGCTGGTCAGTGATGATGACTATGTTTACATGAAAACGGTTGATGGCCTGCAGCAGGTGGATGTTATATACCGCCGCATCGATGATATGTTCCTCGATCCAGAGGTTTTCAATCCTGAATCCACCTTAGGTGTGCCCGGGCTGATGCGGGCCTGGCGGGCTGGCAAGGTGGCCCTGGCCAATGCGCCGGGTGCTGGTGTGGCTGATGATAAAATTGTGTATGCCTTCGTGCCACAAATTATTCGTTATTATCTGGATCAGGAACCCTTATTGCCTAACGTGCCCAGTTATCTGTGCATGATTGAAAAAGACCGGGAATATGTCCTTAATAATCTGGATAAACTGGTGGTGAAACCCGCCAATGAGTCGGGAGGTTATGGCATGCTGATCGGTCCACATGCCAGCAAACGTGAACGCAAAGCCTTTGCCGAATTGATCAAGGCTGATCCGCGTAACTACATGGCGCAACCCACCTTAAAACTGTCAACGGCACCGACACTCTGCGGGAATGCCATGGAACCCCGTCATATCGATTTGCGTCCCTTTATCCTGTCTGGCGGTGATTCGACTTATGTGACCATGGGTGGATTGACCCGTGTTGCTATGACCAAAGGGTCGCTGGTGGTGAATTCGTCGCAGGGGGGTGGCAGTAAAGACACCTGGGTTGTTGATGTGAGAGAGGGTTAAGCCATGTTATCTAGAGTTGCAGAAAATGTGTATTGGTTAGCCCGTTACCTTGAGCGTGCAGAGGATACGGCGCGTCTGATCAGTGTTAATAGCCATTTGTTGTTGGATTTCCCCCGCGCCACCCGTCTGGGCTGGGCTACGTTGGTGACCATTACTGGCAGTGAAGACATATTTGAAAAGTATTATTCGGAGCAGGATGAAGCCAGTGTATTGAGCTTTTTGTGTGGTGATCGCCGCTACAGTGGGTCAATTATTTCATCGCTGGCTGCGGCGCGTGAAAACCTCAGAACTACGCGGGATGTAATGCCTCGACGTATCTGGGAGGAAGTAAATCAACTGTATTTAACGATCAGTAGTCAGGTAGAGTCCGGCATCACTTCGCGTAATCGTGATACCTTCTTGAACCGTGTCATTCGCAGCTGTGAAGCAGTCAATGGCATGATCGCGGGAACGCTCAGCTATACGCAGACACGCACTTTTCTGATGTTGGGTCGGCAGATCGAACGCGCCGATATGACAACAAGAATAATCGATGTGCGTTCAGCTAATCTGTTGCCGCGCAATTCGGATGACTTTACCCCGTTTGAAACCCTGCAGTGGGTTAGTGTGTTGAAGTCGTTGACCGGCTTCCAGATGTACCGGCAGCATGTGCGTCTGCGGGTGCGCGGACCGGATGTGTTGCGCTTTCTGCTACAGGATCAGCGCTTCCCGCGAGCGGTGGCGTGTTGCTTCACACGTATCAGTCGTGAGTTGGATACTTTGCCAGGTGGCGCCAATGCCATTGCAGCAGCAGAGCACTGTTTGCAGCACCTTACCCAGGCCGATGTTTCTCTGTTGGCTTCTGAACCTGAGAGTCTGCATGCATTTATTGATGATATTCAGGTCGATATCAGTCAACTGCATAATCAAATAGCGGATACCTGGTTTCGTTTGGTTGAAGAAAGTCGCGTGCTGGCTAAGCTTACTCAATCTCAAGGAGGGTAGCTCAGGCTCGACAGTCACGGTTACTTGGATGACAATAGCCTTTTATTTTGTAAAGGAGTGTAAGCATGGCTATTGAGGATGTCCGAGTAATCAAACGGGCGGCATTAAGTTTTCTCATTTTGGTGTCGGGGATGCTGTGGGTGCCTGTAGCTGTGTTGCTGGATGTGGAAGTCATCGGACACGGCATGCCAGAACTGAGCGTCACTGAAATCAGTCAGGAAACGGCTTTGCTGCTGTCTAGTGTGTTGATGTATGCGTTGGTGATTAAACTACCAAAGCAACGCGGATTTCTATTGCTTGTGGCGGGTATGTTTCTATCGATGTTTTTGCGTGAGCTGGATTACCTGTTTGATAAGATTCGCCATGGCTTTTGGAGATACCCAGTAGCTTTAGTCGTGTTGTTGACCTTTGCTCTGGTCGCATTATTCAGAAAAAACCTGGTGCCAGCTATGGCTGAGGCAACACGTTCCGTTCCCTTTGCTTATATTTTGGCAGGCTTGGCAATCGTGTTGTTTTTCAGTCGCGTTTTCGGAACAGGTTCATTTTGGGAGGCTATTCTGGATGCTGGCGCGGGAGTCGATGCTCCTGCGCTGGTGAAAAATGCCGTGCAGGAAGGAATGGAATTATTGGGTTATGTGGTAATTCTGTATGGCAGTGCGCTGCTTTTTCTACAGCATCGCCAGCCGATTCAGCGCGAATTTGACCTGTAATACGAGTCTGTAGTTGTAACTAAGAGCGCTAAAACCAAAAAGCAGGCCTTGGCCTGCTTTTTGGTTGCTTCAATGATCAGCCACGCTGAACAAAGGTTCTTCCTGCCGTAAATGCTCCAATCAACAGGACTGATCCCAAAGCCGGAATCAGGTAGCCATCAATCTGGGGAATGGTGCGAAGGAAGACAAAGGCCACAGCAGTAGGTGCAACAAATCGCACCAGAAACTGCCATATACTGAACCAGTCTTCGTTAGTTGACATTTCCCGTATCACTTCTTGTCGACTCAGTGCCCAACCCGCAAAAAGTGCAATCAGCAGTCCGCCCAGTGGCATCATGATATTGGTAATAAACTCCAGTACATCAAAGGGCGAACGACCAAAGAGTTGATGGCTGAAGCTATCTTCCGACCAGATATTGAAACTGAATACGGTAAGCAGGCCGAGTAACCAGCACAGGCTGATCATGAGACCCACTGCGACTGGGCGGCTCAGACCAAAGCGTTCAACCAGGTAGGCCGCTACAGGCTCAACCAAAGAGATAGCCGAGGTTAGCGCGGCGCCGATCACAAGAATAAAGAATATGCCACCGATCAGCCAGCCGGCAGGCAGTTCGGCAAAGGCAATCGGCAGGGTTACAAACATCAACCCCGGACCCTGTCCTGCTTCCAATCCACTGCCGAATACCAGCGAGAAGATGGCTATACCGGCTAGCAGCGCAATGGCTGTATCGATAACCGCGATGGAGATGGCGGTGCGGGTCAGTGAGGCTTCGCTGGACATGTAAGCCCCGTAAGCCATGATGGCGCCCATGCCCAGACTCAGGGTGAAGAAGGATTGTCCCATGGCCTGTAGCCAGCCTTCCAAGCTCAAATCGCTGAGGTTGAAGGTAAACAAAAAGCGCATGGCAGCGACTGCGTCACCGGCAACAATGCCATAGCCCAGCACAATCATCAGAATGACAAACAGTGCAGGCATCATGAATCTCAGGCCGCTTTCAATACCCTTGTGGATGCCCAGTCCAACGATCAGGCCGGAAGCCAGGATAAACAGGGTGTGATAGGCCAAGAGTAAGCCCGGTGAGGCCAGTAGTGCTCCAAATGAGTTGCTAATCGTGTCAGCATCGGCGCCCACCATGGATCCGGAGAACATCAAGCCAGCGTAATGAATTGCCCAGCCGGCAATGACAGAATAAAAACTCAGGATAATAAAAGCGGCAAAGGCGCCCATCCAGCCGATAGCACGCCAGTTGCGACTGGTATTATGCGACTCGGTCAGATATTTCATACCCATAATCGGGCTTTTACGGCTGGCACGACCCAGCAATGACTCGGCAATCAGAATGGGTATCCCTACTAGGGCAATAGTCAGTGCATAGACCAGAATGAAAGCACCGCCACCGTTTTCTCCGGTCAGGTAGGGGAAGCGCCAGAGGTTTCCAAGGCCAACAGCTGAGCCAACGGCTGCCAGTAGAAAGGTCCCTTTATGGGTCCAGATTTTAGGTGAACTCATAGATGTGAATTCCAGGGTTAATTAGATAAAAAAGTTAATTAGACGAAAGACTAAATCAGGGCGGAAATTCTACAGGAAACTGTCTGACGAGTCAGGTAGCCAATGCGCATCCATCTTAGCTTTGCAGCAAAAAGGTGACCGGGCCGTCATTACACAGACTGACTTGCATGTTAGCGCCAAACCGGCCAGAGGCAACCGGGCTATGTAGGTCCGTGGCCTGCTGGACAAAATAGTCATAGAGTTGCTCGCCTAATGCCGGAGTTGCCCCTTGCGAAAAGCCGGGTCTAAGTCCCTTGCGGGTATCGGCGACCAGGGTGAACTGAGACACAATCAACAGGCCTTGGCCGGTTTGCTGCAGACTGAGATTCATCTTGCCATCCTGATCGGAAAAAATACGATAATTCAGTGCTTTTTGTAGCAGTTTATCCGCCGTTTCACGGCTATCCTGCTTTTCTACACCCAGTAGCAGTAAAATTCCCGGACCTATCTCTCCGCAGCATTGACCGGCTATATCAACCCTGGCATGGGTGACGCGCTGTATTAAGCCTTTCATGTTCAGGCCCTTTGGTTAGCGAAGCGATCGGTTGCACGGATCAGGTTATCGGTAATGCCGGGCTCGAAGGCCGAATGGCCAGCATCGCGGATGATGTTGAATTCGGCATGGGGTAATCGCTGCTGCAGTGCAAAGGCTTGCTCAATTGGGCAAACGACATCATAGCGGCCATGCACCAGGGTTATGGGAATATCCTGCAGTTTATGGGCCTCATCCAGGAGTTGTCCAGGGCGCATAAAGCAGCCATTCATAAAGTAATGGGCTTCGATGCGAGCCATCGCCAGGGCGACATGGGGTTCACCAAAGTGGGTGGCAATATCGGTGTTGGGGTGCAGGGTAGAGCAGCGGCCTTCCCAGATGGACCAGGCCTTGGCGGCTGCCATACGAGCGATTTCATTATCAGCCGTAAGTCGCTGATAATAGGCAGTGAGCAGGTCATGCTGTTCTGCGGCAGGAATGGGTTGCAGAAAGTCAGCCCAGTAATCCGGGAAAATAGCACTGGCGCCTTGTTGGTAAAACCAGTGGATATCCTGCTGGCGGCACAGAAATATACCCCGCAGAATCATGCCGCTAACCCGATCAGGATGTGCCTGGGCATAGGCCAACGCCAGGGTTGAACCCCAGGAGCCGCCAAATAACAACCATTGCTCAATCCCCAGGTGTGCCCGTATAGACTCCATGTCGCTAATCAGATCAGTGGTGGTATTGTTTTCCAGGCAGGCATGCGGTGTTGAACGCCCACAGCCGCGTTGGTCAAACAGGATAATACGGTAGTGGCCAGGATTAAAAAAACAGCGGTGTGTTGGTGAGGTTGCGCCCCCAGGTCCCCCATGAATAAATATCACCGGAATACCTTGCGGGTTACCACTCTCCTCCACGTAAATCTGGTGGATCGTGTCCACATCGAGTCGATGTTCGGCGTAAGGGGTAATGTCAGGGTAGAGGGTGCGCATGCTCGACGGCTCCTGAGGGTACTTTCAAACAAAAAAAAGGCAGCCCGGAGGCTGCCCTTAGTTTAGCAAGCCTTACTTTTTATTGCGCTTACGCTCGTTCTCTTTCAAGAGTTTTTTGCGTATGCGGATGCTGTTTGGTGTGACTTCTACCAATTCATCATCTTCAATAAAGTCGAGCGCTTGTTCCAGTGAGAATTTAACTGGGGGAGTCAGTACGATGTTTTCATCCGTACCTGACGCGCGCACGTTGGTCAACTGCTTGCCCTTGGTGGGGTTGACCACCAGGTCGTTCGAGCGGCTGTGAATACCTATGACCATGCCTTCATAAACTTCAACGTTAGGCGGTAAGAACAGACGGCCGCGCTCCTGCAGGTTAAACAGGGCAAAACCAAGTACTTTACCATTGACCATGGAGACCAGTACGCCGTTCTGGCGCTCGCCCATGTCGCCGTCTTTAACGCGACCATAGTGATCAAAGATAGATGTCATGATACCGGTGCCCGATGTCATGGTCATAAACTGGCTGCGGAAACCGATCAGACCACGGGATGGGATCATAAAGGTTACGCGTATGCGTCCTTTACCATCCACTTCCATATTGGTCATGTCGCCTTTGCGTTTACCCAGCTCTTCAATAACAGATCCCTGGTGCTGTTCTTCAACATCCAGCATCACCAGTTCGTAGGGCTCACGGATTTCACCGTCAATCACTTTCTGAATAACTTCCGGACGGGAAACACCCAGTTCGAAGCCTTCACGACGCATGGATTCAATCAGCACCGATAGATGCAATTCGCCACGACCTGATACTTTAAATTTCTCTGGTGTTTCGCCTGGCTCAACCCGCAGTGCCACGTTATGAATCAATTCACGTTCCAGACGCTCCTTGATATTACGGCTGGTAACAAACTTGCCATCTTGGCCGGCAAAGGGTGAGTCGTTGACCTGGAAGGTCATGGACACTGTTGGCTCATCCACCGACAAGGCCGGCAGGGCTTCAACACAGTTTGGATCGCACAGAGTATCAGAAATATTCAGCTGCTCCAGGCCGGTGATACAAACGATGTCACCCGCTTCCGCTTCAGATATTTCAATACGCTCGAGACCATGGTAACCCATAATCTGCAGCACGCGGCCGGAGCGCAGCCCAGCATGGCTGTCAATGACTTTAACCTGGGTATTGGTTTTCAGACGACCACGAGTGATACGCCCAACACCGATAACACCCACGTAGCTGTTGTAGTCGAGTGCGGAGATCTGCATCTGCAATGGACCGTCAGGATCTACGCGAGGTGGATGTACATGCTTGATAATGGCTTCAAACAGCGGCGTCATATCCTCGGCCATGTTTTCATGGTCCAGGCCAGCGATGCCATTCAGGGCTGAAGCATATACAACCGGGAAGTCGAGCTGTTCATCCGTAGCACCCAGGTTGTCAAACAGATCAAATACCTGATCCATAACCCAATCAGGTCGGGCACCAGGACGGTCTACTTTATTGATGACAACGATCGGGTTCAGACCTTGAGCAAAGGCTTTCTGGGTTACGAAGCGGGTCTGAGGCATAGGACCATCAACCGCATCTACCAGTAGCAGAACGGAGTCTACCATGGAGAGTACCCGTTCAACTTCACCACCAAAGTCGGCGTGTCCCGGTGTGTCTACGATGTTGATACGGTAGTCATTCCACTTGATAGCCGTATTTTTGGCCAAAATGGTAATGCCACGCTCACGCTCCTGGTCATTGGAGTCCATGATGCGTTCTGCACTTTCATCGCGACGAGTCAGAGTGCCTGACTGCTGCATTAGCTTGTCCACTAGTGTGGTTTTGCCATGGTCGACGTGCGCGATGATGGCAATGTTTCTGAGGTCTTCGATCACAGGTGTGTTCCAGGTTTCTTTGTAAAGCGCAGCATTATACGCCAGTAACGCCGAACAATCGATGAAAGTTTGTGCAGTGTTTATTTTCAAAATGGTGCACTGCGATAGCGCAAGATTTCACGCTTTGGCGTAGTATTAACAAGTCAGTGCACACTATCAGAACTCCAATTGCCTTTGCGCACCAATATCGTGCCTTTTGATGTTAATGAGCACCATATTAGTGCAAAAAGATGTTTTGTGGATGGGGCGTTTTCACCGCTCCCGCCGTAAATAGTGGCTCTGACGAAATGGCACAAGGATTGCTTTAGAATTATCAAGCAGTCGTGCCGGATAGAACTCCGGCGGATCCGGCTTTCGGCAAATTCATCTAGATCAAAAGGTAGGAGAGTCCTATGTCAGAGAATACTCTGAATCTGATTAAAGAACACAATGCGAAATGGGTTGATATGCGCTTTACTGATTTTAAAGGTAAAGAACAGCACGTAACCATCCCTGTTTCTGATATGGGTGATTCCTTCTTCGAAGAAGGTAAGATGTTTGATGGCTCCTCTATCTCCGGATGGAAGGGTATTAATGAATCTGACATGATTCTGATGCCGGATGATTCTGCATCCGTACTGGATCCTTTTACTGAAGCACCGACTATTATTGTGCGTTGTAACATAGTCGAGCCAGCCACGGGTCAGGGCTATGACCGTGATCCTCGCTCTGTCGCGCTGCGTGCAGAACAGTATCTGGCATCTACCGGTATTGCTGATACAGCGATGCTTGGCCCAGAGCCTGAATTCTTCGTGTTTGATGAAGTTAACTGGCATGCCGATATCGGTGGCTGTGGCTATACTATCAGCTCTGAAGAAGCCTCTTGGGCATCCAGCCATAAGATTGAAGGTGGTAACACCGGTCACCGTCCACGCGTGAAAGGCGGTTACTTCCCAGTACCCCCAATCGACTCTCTGCATGATCTGCGTGCAGCGATGTGTGATGCTATGGAAGCTATGGGTCTGACCATCGAAGTTCACCACCATGAAGTGGCTACAGCGGGTCAGTGCGAAATCGGCGTGCGTGGTAACACTCTGGTTAAAAAAGCCGACGAAGTTCAGATCCTGAAGTACTGCGTACACAATGTTGCGCACGCTTATGGCAAAACCGCTACCTTCATGCCTAAGCCGCTGGTAGGTGATAATGGTTCAGGTATGCACGTTCACCTGTCTATGAACAAAGATGGCAAGAACATCTTCGCGGGTGACGGCTACGGTGGTTTGAGTGAAACGGCGCTTTACTACATCGGCGGTATCATCAAACACGCTAAAGCGTTGAATGCACTGTGTAATCCATCAACTAACTCCTACAAGCGTTTGGTTCCTGGATTCGAAGCACCGGTTATGTTGGCTTACTCAGCACGTAACCGCTCTGCCTCTTTGCGTATTCCTTATACCACTACACCTAAGGCACGTCGTGTGGAAGCTCGCTTCCCTGATCCAGCTGCCAACCCTTACTTGTGCTTTGCAGCCTTGTTGATGGCGGGTATCGACGGTATTCAGAACAAGATCCACCCTGGTGATCCTGCAGATAAAGATCTGTATGACCTGCCACCAGAAGAAGCCAAGCTGATCCCAACTGTGGTATCCAGCTTGACTGAAGCCCTGGATAACCTGGAAGCTGATCATGAGTTCCTGACTAAAGGTGGCGTGTTCTCTAAAGATATGCTGGATGCCTACATCAAGCTGAAACGTGCCGAAGTTGAGCGCGTTAACATGACAACACACCCTGTTGAGTTTGACCTTTACTACTCTGTTTAAGACTAGCAAGGTTTAACCCAGCTAAAAAAGCCTCCTGACGGAGGCTTTTTTTATGCGCTCTCTTAACGCAAATCTCTGTACTAATAAATAGCAAGCGCACAGAATTGGTGCGTTAAGTATAAGCTGTATAAGGCTAATATGGATGAGAAACCCGTATCCACTGCACTTATTTGGATCGTGAAGGGGCATTTAAGTGGCACCTTTCTTGCTATAACAATGCAAGAGGAGATGTTAAATGGCAATAAAATCGATTCATCAGCAGATACTGGATAACCTGACAACCTCAGTGATTCTGCTAGATAATCAGTTATTTATAACCTATATGAACCCAGCGGCAGAAATGCTGTTGCAGGCATCCATACGCCGCTTAAAAGGTAAGGCTGTGTATGAGTGGCTGGTGTTCAGCGAGGAAGATCTGGAGTTGATGCGTGATGCCTTAACATCGTTGCATCCATACAGTAAACGCGAAGCGCGTCTGATGAACGCAATGGGCCAAGAGTTATTAATCGACTACAGTGTTAATTTATCACCCACGTTGGGATTGCTTTTAGAAGTTCAGGCAAGAGACCGTTTGTTGCGTATTGAGCGTGAAGAGGAGCTGTTATCTCGACATGCAACAGCGCGTTCATTGGTCAGAGGTCTTGCGCATGAAATTAAAAATCCCTTAGGTGGCATTCGCGGTGCGGCACAGTTGCTCGAACGTGAGTTGACGGATGTCGAGCTGCATGATTATACCCGTGTGATCATTGATGAGGCGGATCGCTTGCGCAACCTGGTGGATCGTTTATTAGGCCCACATAAGTTGCCCCATCTGGAAATGGTTAATATTCATGCCATTCTGGAGCGCGTCTGTCACTTGGTCAGAGCTGAATCTGAAGAGAAAATCAGTTTGACGCGGGATTATGACCCGAGCATTCCAGAGTTTTCTGGGGACAAAGAGCAACTGATTCAGGCCATTCTGAATATTGTCCGTAACGCCATGCAAGCGCTGCATGAATCGGCTACTGAAAATCCATCCATTACCATTAAAACTCGGGCGTTGCGTCAGATGACGCTGGGTACTGAAAGACACCGACTGGTGTGTTCGATTGAAATAATTGATAACGGTCCGGGCATTCCTGAAGAGCTGGCTTCGACGATCTTTTACCCGATGGTTACTGGGCGTGCGGAAGGTTCCGGCCTGGGCTTGTCCATTGCTCAAGCTATCATCAATCGACACCGTGGATTGATAGAGTGCACCACCGAGCCGGGTCAGACACGATTTCACTTACTAATACCACTGGAGCAGAATCATGAATACAAGCGGTAATGTCTGGGTGGTTGATGATGACCGTTCGATACGCTGGGTGCTGGATAAGGCCTTAAGTTCCGCGGGTCTGAAGACCGCTATTTTTGAAAGTGCAGATCAGTTGCTGAAAAAGCTTTCGCTGGAACAGCCGGATGCCATTATCAGTGATATCCGTATGCCGGGAATGGATGGATTGGAAATGCTGGAGCGTATCCATGTTGACTATCCGGATCTGCCCATTATTATCATGACCGCGCATTCCGATCTGGATAGTGCCGTAGCGTCATACCGTGGCGGCGCATTTGAATACCTGCCTAAACCCTTCGATGTGGATGATGCCGTTGCGCTGGTTGCGAGAGCTGTAGAGCACGCGCATGAACGGCGTGAAAAATCACCTGATCTCATCGAAGCCGATACTGCCGAGATCATTGGTGAAGCGCCGGCTATGCAGGAAGTGTTTCGTGCCATCGGTCGCCTGTCGCAATCCAATATAACCGTGTTGATCAATGGCGACTCAGGCACGGGCAAAGAATTGGTGGCACATGCACTGCATCGGCACAGTCCACGGGTGGCGCATCCGTTTATTCCTCTCAATATGGCGGCCATTCCCAAGGATTTGATTGAGTCTGAGTTGTTTGGCCATGAAAAAGGCGCTTTTACAGGTGCTGCTGCCGCTCGTCGGGGGCGCTTTGAGCAGGCGGATGGCGGTACCTTGTTTCTGGATGAAATCGGCGACATGCCGGCTGATACACAAACGCGGTTGCTGCGCGTGTTGGCCGATGGTGAGTTTTATCGTGTAGGTGGTCACACCCCGGTGAAGGTGGATGTGCGCATTATTGCGGCGACCCATCAGAACTTGGAAACCCTGGTGCAGGAGGGACGCTTTCGCGAAGATTTATTCCACCGTCTGAATGTCATCCGTATTCATATTCCCAGATTGTCACAGCGGCGTGAAGATATTCCCAGATTGGCCCGTTATTTTCTGGCGCGTTCTGCTGAAGAGCTGAGTGTGGAGCCGAAAACCCTCAAGTTGGATACAGAAGAGTTTATTTGCGATCTACCCTGGCCGGGCAATGTCAGGCAATTGGAGAATACCTGCCGCTGGTTGACAGTAATGGCTTCAGGTCGGGAGGTGTTGATCTCCGATTTACCCCCAGAGCTACTTGATCGACCAGAAATCAGTCAACCTGTTGGCGGCAGTTGGGATCAGTTGTTACGTAGCTGGGCTGATCAACAGTTGAGTCGTGGTCGCAAATCCATTCTCAATGAAGCCTTGCCAATGTTCGAGCAGGCAATGATAGAGATCGCGCTGAAGCATACCGCAGGGCGTAAGCGGGATGCGGCGGAGTTGTTAGGCTGGGGGCGTAATACCCTTACCCGTAAGATCAAAGAACTAGGTATGGAAGCCGATGAGGATGATGACGAAAGTTGACCGCTGATATGAGCTGTCATAACGATTTCATCCTAGGCACTGGCAGCTCTATTAACGGAGCTGCCAGTGAATCGACTATCAGCGATTTTTCAAAGGATCCATCGGGCTGCTGAAACTGTGTTTCTCGTGTATTGCACTAGCGACCACCACGAGTGTCACCGCTGCGGCAACGCCAAGTGTTATCAGGCCCAGTATCACGGGTTTGTCAAAGAAGGTAAATACGGCGCTGGCGCCTTCAAATGTAGTTAAACTCATGATTGATTTCCTAAATAGATGTTATAGGTTAATGCTGTCTGATTTGGTTTAAGCAAGTTTGTTTTCCATCGCTATAGACGCGGTTGAGTGGCTGTTCTCGAAACGGCTAACGGGGGCTTGCCCATGCATCGCTGCCCATTCGGGATAGGCTTGTGCAGGTACTTCGGTCAGATCAAGTCCGCGCTCTTCGGCCTGTGCGGGAACGCGCAACATACCAACCTGCTTTAGCAAGTAAGAGAGCAGGTAGCCTGGAATGAATCCGAGTGAAGCCATCACAATTGCGCCCACCAGTTGACCGGTAAAGCTGATATCGGCCATACCTTCCATGTTGGGGTAACCGCTGAGAAAAATGCCGCTGATCAGTAGTCCGGCAAATCCAGCGAAACCATGTACAGCAAAAGCACCTACGGCATCATCAATGCGAAGGCGCAGCAATAACTGATTTACCATGGGCGCTAAACAGCCGACGCCGAGGGCGATCAAGTAAGCCAGTCCTGGGTGGTAAAGGTCCAGCCCTGGAGCAACTGAAATAATACCGACCAATCCGCCAGACATCATCCAGAAAGGTTCGCGGCTGACCAGGTAGGCACCGACAACACCACCGGCAAAGCCCATTAATGTGTTAAAAGAAAAAGCTGAGAGGGTGGTCGGTTGACCGTAAATGTTGATCCATTGTGCACCTCCGTTATAGATGATGCAGCCACCGAGAAAGCCAAAAAAGCCGACAATGATCAACATTAGCCCGACGACACTCATGGGCATGCTATGACCGGCTATTGGGTTGACCGAGCCGTCAGGGTTAAAACGGCCGATACGCGGTCCCAGGTTAATCACCACGGCCAGGGCAAAAAAGCCAGCAACCATATGCACTACACCTGCAGCACCTACATCGTGGTAACCCCATTTTACCGTCAGCCAACCTTCTGGATGCCAGCCCCAGGCCGCCGCCAGCAGCCAAAGGACGCCTCCGAGTAATAGAGTCAGAACCAGAAAAGCACTGACACGCGCGCGTTCGATAATAGCACCTGAGAAAATAGAGCCGGTCGTGGCTGCAAAAAGGGCGAAAGCACCCCAGAAAATGCCGGTGGCATTATCCTGGATGTTTGGTCCCATCGATTCGCTCCAGGGCATGGATGCTATAAGAGCATCCATTCTGGGCACTAGCCCATCCGGAAAAGCGTTGTAAATTGCCCAGCCGACCAGGTAAACAACCGGTATGATCAGTGCGAAGGCGAGAATGTTTTTCACCCCAGCAGCCAGAGCATTTTTTAGTCGAGATGCGCCAATTTCATAGGATAGAAATCCAGCATGTATCAGTATCATCAGGGCGGTACACCACCAATAAAAAATCTCCATGTTCAGGGTGTTTGTCATTTCGATCAGAGCATGTAGCTCTGCAAGGGAAGGGGTTTGCAGCTCATCCATAGGTCAATCCTCAGAAAGGTTGTTGGGGCGGCTTAAAACACAGTCATAGACATACCCAAAGGTTAGTCAGTTATTTATTTCTGGTTATATAATGTTCTGGAAGGGAATGTAAGCAGAGTCCGTGCCAGCTTGTGCTAAAGCTGAAGAATTAGACTGGAGGTCAGGGTATCCGGGTAGTGTAGTATCGGTCAGGGTGTTTTTGAAGGTTAATGATCAGTATAAAAATGCGTCATAATCGTCCAATTCTATACCGGCTGCTTAGATATGGGGCAGAGTACGACTGGGAGTTCAGTCTACAGACTGTGTATCTTGTTGCAGGCGTTGTTCGCGTTGACGCCGGCGCAGATCAACGGCATAACGGGCAACAGTATTGGCTTGTTCGTTGCTTAGGTCTGGAAAGTGCCCCATCGGATGGCCAAATTGATAGCCATGTTTAATGATCAGGACAACGTCATGCACCTGCAGTTGGCTGACACCGGCTGGCAGGTTCTGCAGCTCGGCTCCAAGGCCCTGATAAGTGTGGCATTCCTTACAGTAGTAGGCATAAAGCTGATCCCCGCTGGTCATTTTTGCTGGCGGCACCTCAGCGTCACAGGCAGTCAAGAACAGCATGCCGAGCAGTAAGGCTAGGGCTGACTTCATAGAACCTCCGGAGTCGGTAATAGAGACACTCCCGCAAGCTTGAGAGCGATTTGACGGATGATCAGCCAAGGGCTTTGGTCAGTCATTCCCTTGATGGCATGGTCAGCCAGAGCCGCGGATTTCAGTAGAGATTCCAGTGTTGTCGAAGCCAGGTTCTGGCTGGCTTTACGGACCAATGCTTTACGTTTACCCCAGATGCGTTCTTTTTGGCACAGGTTATCGTATTGTTGACCCTGCTGCAGAGCCAACTGAACATTATACAGCGTACGGATTTCCCGGGTCAGAGCCCAAAGCACTACGGGTGCTTCAAGTCCTTCCTGAATCAATGCCGTTAGAATTTTTTCACAGCGCTCGGGCTGTCGGCTCAGGGCGGCTTCTGTTAATGCAAATACATCATAACGTGAGCTGTCTGATACCGATGCTATAACCTGCTCTGCACTGATTTGGGTACCTGGAAAGAGTAGTTGTAGTTTAGCCAGTTCCTGGTGTGCCGCCAAAAGATTGCCTTCAATACGCTCTGCCAATACCTGCAGGGCCTCATCGTTGAGTTGCATGCCCTGTGAAATTGCACGCTGCGACAACCATTGTGGCAGTTGTGCCGCGTCAGGGGCGTGTACCTCGACAAGTAAGCCTTCTGCTTCCAGATGTTTGAACCAGGCCGCTTTACGGCTGGCGGCATCGGCTTTTTCCATAATCAGCAGTAATGCGGTATCAGGTGGAGGATCCTTGAGCCAGGTGAGCAGTAACTGACCATCGCCTTTATTGATCTTATGACTACCCAAGCGGATCTCGACAATCTTGCGATCAGCAAACAGGGACAGTTCATTTGTGCCCAATAAGGTGGTTTCCCAGCTGAAATGGCTATCTGATTGATGCACATCACGTTCACTAAACCCCTGCTGTCTCAGGTAAGCACGAATCTGATCGGCAGCTTCTTGAGATTGCAAGGGTTCGTCACCGATTACCATAAAAACGGGGCTGGCAGAAAATCGCTGCAAGGCCCCGGGCAATTGTTCGGTTCGGAGTTTCATTATCAGTTAGCAGAGGCCGGTGGGCGCAAGCGAATATACTGGCGCATGATCTGCTGTGCCAGATCCTGATGCATCTGCTGGCGTAATACCGGTTCCTGTGAGTCACTGGCGGTAATGTTGCTGCTATCTACGTTGTAGGAGCGCTCAGATATCAAGGAGCGTGCGGGTAGTAATTCCTCTCCGTCCTGGTTAGTCACTCTGAAGGTGACTTCACCACGCAGCTCGTATTCCGATGCTCTTGCACTGCTATCCAATGACAGGGTGCGGCGGTCAAATCGCTGCTCCATCAGTTCGATACGATAAGGTGCCTGACCGGTAATTTCCACGCCATTGGCTTCCAGCGCCTGTTTTAGAATGTTCTCCAGTCGAGAGTCATTCGAGTCGCTCAGCAGTGTCACCTGCTTCAGAGATTCAGGAATATCATAGAGCCCCCGCAGTTTGAAGCCACAGCCGCTTAGCAACAGCAGGAGTAGTGCTAACAGCAGTACTTGAACCTGCCACCGCTGAAACGGGGTTTGAGAGCCAGTTAGATGGATCATAGGGATCTCCTAGCCTACCACGATGTTAAGCAGCTTATTGGGAACGGCAATTTTCTTGCGCAGGGTTTTACCCTGCATGTGTTTCTGCACATTTTCTTCAGCCAGTGCTAAATGCAACAAGGTATCTTCATCAGCATCAGCCGCGACTTCAATACGAGCACGTACCTTGCCATTCACCTGTACCACAATTTCTACAGTTGCCCGTGTCAACGCGGCTTCATCCACCTGTGGCCAGGCAGCCGAGATCACTGCCTGCTTGTGGCCGAGATGCTGCCAGAGTTGGTGGCAGATATGCGGGACGATGGGTGACAGCAGCAGCACGGCTGTTTCCAGCGCTTCGTGCATAACAGCACGACCCTGTGGGCTAACATCATGAAAGCGGCCAATCGCATTGGACAGTTCCATGATAGCGGCAATAGCTGTATTGAAAGTCTGGCGCCGTTCAGTGTCATCGGTTACTTTTTGAATTGTTTCATGTACCTTGCGGCGCAACTCAGTTTGTTCATCACTCAGGTCTGAGGCTGTCAGTGAACTGACTGGCAGGCTGTGCTGAAGATGATCATGAACCTGTTTCCACAGACGGCGAAGGAAGCGATGCGCTCCTTCAACGGCCGAATCAGACCATTCCAGAGATTGCTCAGGTGGTGCTGCAAACATCATGAACAGACGCACAGTATCGGCACCGTAGCGATCAATCATCACCTGTGGGTCGATACCATTGTTTTTAGATTTAGACATCTTCGCCATGCCGGACACGATCACCGGTTCGCCATCTAGCTTGTGGCGAGCACTGATAATGCGGCCTTTGTCATCGGTTTCAGTAACGACATCGGTCGGGGCTATCCAGGTCTGAGCACCACGCTCATCTTCGCGGTAATAGGTTTCGGCCAGCACCATCCCCTGGCAGAGCAAACGTGTAAACGGCTCGTCTGAGTCGACCAGGCCTTCATCACGCAGCAACTTGTGATAAAAGCGAGAGTAAAGCAGATGCAAAATGGCATGTTCTATGCCGCCAATATACTGATCTACGGGCAGCCAGTAACTGGACTGAGCCGGATCGAGCATGGCGTTGGCTGAAGAGCGGCTGGCAAAACGGGCCGCATACCAACTGGATTCCATAAAGGTATCGAAGGTGTCGGTTTCGCGTTCAGCCGGACCACCACATTCAGGGCAAGTGGTCTGGATGAAGCTGGCCATTTTTTTAAGTGGTGAGCCGACACCGTCAAATTCGACGTCTTCTGGAAGCACCACTGGCAGTTGGTCTTCCGGCACAGCGACCGGTCCACAGTCCGGACAGTTAATCACTGGAATAGGTGCACCCCAGTAACGCTGACGGGAAACGCCCCAGTCACGCAGGCGGTAATGAATGGTCACTTTGCCGCGTTTGCGGCGCGATAATTCCTTGGTAATGGCCTTGAATGCCATATCGAATTCCAGGTCATCATAGTCACCGGAATTGATTAACGGACCTTTTTCGGTAAAGGCTTCTTTCTCCAGGTTAATTTCAACCTGGTCGTTCTGGCTGGTGATGACCTGCTTGAGTGGCAGGCCATACTTCTGGGCGAACTCCCAGTCCCGCTGATCATGGGCGGGTACTGACATGACGGCCCCCGAGCCGTAATCCATCAGTACGAAGTTGGCAGTCCAGACAGGGACTAACTCTCCTGTCAGGGGGTGCACGGCTTCAATACCCAGCGCAATTCCCTTCTTTTCCATCACGGCCATGTCAGCTTCGGCCACTTTCATATTGCGGCAGTCGGCAATGAATTCGGCGATGTCTGAATTGCTTTCAGCCGCTTTGAGTGCCAATGGGTGCTGTGGCGCTACAGCCATATAGGTGACGCCCAGCAGGGTATCTGGGCGAGTGGTAAAGACTTCCAGATCACCATAATCGGGTACATGGAAGCTGATTTCAGCCCCTTTTGAACGGCCTATCCAGTTACGCTGCATGGTCTTGACCTGCTCAGGCCAGTGCTCCAGCTTATCCAGATCATCTAATAACTGATCGGCGTAGTCGGTGATTTTCAGGAACCATTGCGGTATTTTTTTACGTTCTACCAGGGCACCAGAGCGCCAGCCGCGACCATCTATGACCTGTTCGTTGGCCAATACGGTCTGATCGACTGGGTCCCAGTTCACTTCGGCATCACGCTTGTAAACCAGCCCTTTTTTCATCAGCTTGGTGAAGAACCATTGTTCCCAGCGATAGTATTCCGGGTGGCAGGTGGCCAGTTCACGCGACCAGTCGTAACCGAACCCCATGCGACAGAGTTGATTGCGCATGTAGTCAATGTTTTCGTAGGTCCACTTGGCGGGAGCTACTTTGTTGTTGATCGCCGCATTTTCAGCAGGCAGACCGAACGCGTCCCAACCCATGGGTTGCAGTACACTTTTACCCTGCATGCGCTGGTAGCGTGAAATGACGTCGCCAATGGTGTAGTTACGTACGTGCCCCATGTGCAGTCGACCGCTGGGGTAGGGGAACATAGACAGGCAGTAGAATTTTTCTTTCTGCGGGTCATTAATGGCTTTAAAACTTCCCTTTTCTTCCCAGAAGCGCTGGGCAAGGGGTTCTATTTCCTGCGGCTGATAGTGCTCGTTCATCGTATCTGGTTAAAACTCTTATTCATGGGCCCGGGAGAAGGTAACTTCTGCAGCCACTCGTAATTTATTGGAAAGATTTACAGATGCGGCATAGCATACAATATATACAAGCCTGCAAACAGAGCTTAATCTCATCACCCTGACGGTGATTAAGGAGTAGATATGCAAGATTCAGATAAAAAACCGGTAAAGCATTCCGAAGTGGCCCCCGAAGTCTATGATCGTATTCTGGACAGGTTGCGCCGAAATATCGATGAAGCCGGTGAATCGACCTGGGAATCACTGCAGGAAACTATTCAGGAGGCTATCGAACTGGAGATGGCGGCTGAAGAGATGACTCGGGATGAAATGGACCTTCTCCGAGCCTATATTGAACGTGATCTGAAACAGATAGGCTATTATGCGCATGAAACTGGCGAAGGGATTGCCGCCTGGTTGAATTTTGATCTGAATGCGCTGGAGCAGACTGTAATGAACCGGCTGTGGGAGTTGGCGGATAAAACCCGCGTGCAGCATGAGCTGTTACGTGAACAGTTAACGCATGCTGATCAGCAATATCTGGCGGGCGAAATTACCTTGCCGGGACGTTTGCAATGTGTCAGTTGTGGTGAACAGCAGCTGTTAATTCAAAGTGCTGTGATTGAGGTCTGCTCAGCCTGCCATGGGGTGATCTTTGAACGCTCGCCAGGGTCTTGGCCACAAGCTGAGCAGTAATAGCAGCAGACTGATTCCCAGCACCGGCCACACACCCAGCTTTTGGTAAGGTGTCTGGCCCTGCATGGACGGGATGCTTGCACTGAGTACACCGGGTTGCTCTCGACTGAGTCGTTGGCTGAGGCCGCCATCCGGGGCAATGACGGCGGTGATGCCGTCGTTAGTGCCGCGAATCACCCAGCGCCCGTTCTCCAGTGCGCGCATTCGGGCAATTTGCAGGTGTTGTTCAGCGGCGAGTGAGTCACCAAACCAGGCATCATTGGATACCGTCAGAATCAAATCGCTTTCCAGTGCCGAGCGGCGGGACAGCTCCGGATAGGCAATTTCATAGCAGATAAGGGCCGCCAGCTGGGTTTGCCCTACTTGCAACATCAAGTCAGTGTGTTCTGGCAGACTGAATTCGGACATCGGCAAGTCAAAAAAATCGATCAGCCCGCGTAACTGCTGCTCCAGTGGTACATATTCACCAAAGGGAACCAAGCGTTGCTTATGGTAAACGCCACTACCTTGGCTGAAAATACCCAGACTGTTATGAAAGCGTCTTATATCAGGGTTGTCAGTGTCATAGGTCATAAACGGAAACCCACTGATCAGCGTGGTGCCAACGGCATTCAAATGACTGAAAAAATCCTCGGTGTAGGGTGCTGCCTGATAGTAGAGACTTGGGATGGCTGTTTCCGGCCAAACGATCAGGTCATGGTCCTGATAGGGTTTGCTCAGGTCAATATGCTGCTGCAATATCGTTCTCAGTTGGCTTTGATCCCATTTTTCATGCTGGGATATATTGGGTTGTACCAGGGCCACTTGCAGATGGGGTACAGGTTTTTCGCTGGTCCAACTGCTGGGTAGACTTAAGCTTAGCAAAGGCAGCGCCAGTGCCAGCAATAAGGGTTTGGGAGAGCGTTGGGTCATAGCCTGAACGCTCCCGATCGCCAGGCAGAGCGTCATCAGTGATAACCCCCATACCCCCGCTAGCCCGGCCAGTGATTTAAGCGGTGTATCCAGCCAGGTGTAGCCGAGCAGCAGCCAGGGAAAACCGGTGAGAAACCAGCTGCGCAACCACTCAAACCCTATCCATATTGCAATAAAGCCCAGCCACAGGGTGGTTTTGCGGCGACAGATACGCATCAGTAGCCAGGCTTGTAGAGCGAACAGCAGTGCCAGTGCCATCACAAACAGGCTGGTGGCGAGTGTCGCCAGTAGGATCGAGGCGCCACCATAGACATGGATGCTAACCCAGACCCAGGAAACGCCTGCACCAAAGAATCCACAACCATAGCACCAGCCAAGCCAGGCGGCTTTGCGTGGTTGGGTATCTTTTAGCAATAGGAAAAGGGCCGCAGGGCTGACCAGTGCAAACAGGGGCAGGCTGAAAGGTGCGAATGCAAACACAGCTAAGGCACCGCTCAGCAATGCCCCTGCAGTTCGGATCATCAATCAGACTTCCTCAGGAGTAACCTGTAATAAGCGTACGCGGCGGTTGTCAGCAGAGATAACACTGAAGGCCAGACCTTCAAGTGACACTGCATCACCCTTGCAGGGCAGGCGACCAAAGCTCTGGGTGATGATGCCACCAATGGTATCGAACTCTTCATCCGAGAATCCGCTGTTGAAAAACTCATTGAAATCATCGATTGGAGTCAGGGCTTTTACCAGATAGCCGTTGTCATCCAGTGCTTTGATATTGCCTTCGTTTTCATCTTCATCGTGCTCGTCTTCTATTTCGCCGACGATTTGTTCGAGTACATCCTCAATGGTGATCAGGCCGGAAATACCGCCATATTCGTCAACCACGATGGCCATGTGGTTACGTGTACCTCGAAACTCCCGCAGTAGTACGTTTAAACGCTTGCCCTCGGGAATAAACACGGCGGGCCGCAGGCAATCTTGCAGGCTGAAGTTTTCCAGGTTGCCGTCCAGCATGTACGTCAGCAGGTCTTTAGCCAGCAGTATGCCAACGACTTCATCCGGGTTTTCACCACAGACAGGAAAGCGTGAGTGAGCCGTTTCAATAATGACTGGCAGAAAGTCGGCGGGACACTGATTGATCTGAACCATGGTGACTTGCGAGCGTGGAATCATCGCATCGCGTACTTTCATGTCAGAAACCTGCATGGCGCCTTCAATGATACTCAAGGCATCATTATCAAGCACGCCAGCTTCGGCCGCTTCATACAGGCCGTTGATCAGGTCTTCGCGTGTGGGTGGCTCGTCTGAGAAGGCTTGGGCTAATTTTCCTAGCCAGCCTTTACTTACGGTTCCCGATCGGTCTTCGCTCATGATGTCCTCTAAGCGGATAAATAAGGGTTAGGTATGTCCAGTTGAGCCAGCAAAGACACTTCAAGTGCCTCCATTGTTTCAGCTTCATCGTCATTTATATGATCGAATCCGATTAGATGCAAGACTCCATGAATTACCATGTGTGCCCAATGGGCCTCCGGCGACTTCTGTTGCTCCTGAGCTTCGGTGGCAACTACCTCGGCGCAGATGGCCAGGTCACCGATCAGATGGGTATCTATGCCCGGTGGTGTTTCAAATGGAAAGGATAAAACATTGGTGGGTTTGTCCTGGCCACGCCAGGTATGATTCAGCTCACGGCTTTCTTCCAGTGACACGATGCGGATACAGACTTCGGCCTGCTCCAGTCGGCCGGATAGGGCCGCGTCCACCCAGCGTTGAAAGGCGGCTTCATCTGGCAAAGCCTGATCTTCCACGGCAATCTGTATATCAACCTCAAACGGCATCAGTGCTGGTCTCTGCGATGGTTGTTTTGACTATTGTTTTGTCCGGCTTCCAGTTTTTCATAGCGATCATAAGCCAGAACGATGTGTTGTACCAGTGGGTGTCTGACGACATCTTTGGCACTGAAGTGGGTGAAGCCGATACCCTCAACACCCTTGAGTACTTCAATCGCATGCACCAGTCCAGAGCGCACGCCTTTGGGTAGATCTATTTGAGTAACATCGCCGGTAATGACGGCCGTTGAGCCAAAACCTATACGTGTCAGGAACATTTTCATCTGTTCGCGGGTGGTGTTCTGGCTTTCATCCAGAATAACAAAAGAACCATTCAGGGTTCGGCCACGCATATAGGCTAAGGGTGCGATCTCAATGACATTTTTTTCAATCAGGCGCGCGACTTTTTCAATGCCGATCATTTCGTACAGGGCATCATAAAGTGGACGCAGGTAAGGGTCGACCTTCTGTGACAGGTCGCCTGGTAGAAAGCCAAGCTTTTCCCCGGCTTCTACGGCCGGCCTGACCAGCAGAATACGACTAACCTCTTCCCGCTCCAACGCTTCAACAGCACAAGCAACCGCCAGATAGGTTTTACCGGTACCGGCTGGGCCTACACCGAAGTTGATATCAAGTGTCTGTACCGACTGCACATATTTTTTCTGATTGTCGCTACGCGGCCGAATCTGCATTTTTCGAGTACGGATAGCCAGGTCGCGGTCTGTGACGGTACTGGCAGGCAGGCGCATGTCGGCTCCTGTCTGTTTCAATGCCAGGTGGATGTGCGCAGGCGTTAACTCTATGCCCTGGCAAGCTTCCTGATATAACTGCAACAGAACGGGTTTAAACGTCTGGCAGGTTTCAGGATCACCCATCAACTGAACGTGATTGCCACGGTGCAACACCTCTATTCCGAGACGCTCTTCCATCAGCAGAATATGTTCGTTGAGCTGGCCACAGAGGTTGGCCAGCGCCGCTGGATTGTCCGGTTCGAGTAAAAAACTGAGTGTAATGGGGTTAGACAAATCAATATCCTGAAGCCGGCATGCCGGATTAATGGGTTGTGTCGAGTTCGGAGCTGACTAACTCACCGATCAGCGAATTGGCGTAGGCCTGAATAATTTTCACATCGGCAAAATGACCGATCAGATCGGGGTTGTCACTGCGAAAATTTACCACCCGGTTATTCTCAGTTCGACCGGACAGTTGTCCTGGATCTTTTTTGGAATAGCCATTGACCAGAATGCGCTCGACTTTGCCCACCATGCGACGGCTGATCGCCATGGCTTGCTGGGTAATACGATGCTGCAGCAGGCTGAGGCGCTGTTTTTTGACCTCATCGTCCACATTGTCAGGCAGGTCAGCTGCCGGGGTGCCTGGGCGACGGCTATAAATAAAGCTAAACGACGCATCAAAACCGATATCATCAATTAACTTCATCGTGGCTTCAAAATCGGCCTCAGTTTCATTGGGAAAGCCAATAATAAAATCTGATGAGAAACTGATCTCAGGACGCAGCTTGCGAATACGGCGGAGTTTCGATTTATATTCCAGTGCGGTATGCCCGCGCTTCATCGCCATCAAAATACGGTCTGAACCACTTTGTACCGGCAGATGTAAATGACTAACCAGTTCGGGAACCTCGCCATAGACCTCAATCAAGCTGTCACTGAACTCAACTGGATGAGAGGTGGTGAAACGTATCCGGTCTATGCCGTCAATCGTGGCAACACGACGAATAAGCTCGGCCAGATCAACCTCGTCACCCTGAGGTGTGTCACCGCGATAGGCATTGACGTTTTGCCCCAGCAGATTGACCTCGCGAACGCCCTGGTCAGCCAGTTCCTGGCATTCATTCAGAACATCCTGCAAGGGGCGGCTGACTTCCTCACCACGGGTGTAAGGCACCACACAAAAGGTACAGTATTTACTGCAGCCTTCCATAATAGAGACAAAGGCTTCGGCGCCTTCCGCTCGCGGTGCTGGCAGTCGGTCGAATTTTTCAATTTCTGGAAAGCTGATATCGACGATGCCAACGCTGCCCTTGCGGCTTTCGTTGATCATCTCTGGTAAGCGGTGCAAGGTTTGCGGGCCAAAAATCATATCGACATAGGGCGCGCGGTCACGAATCGCATTACCTTCCTGACTGGCTACACAACCCCCTACGCCGATTATCAGCTCTGGGCGCTGTTCTTTAAGTTTGCGCCATCGACCTAGCTGATGGAATACCTTTTCTTGAGCCTTTTCACGAATAGAGCAGGTGTTGAGTAGCAGTATATCCGCTTCATTGGCGTTGTCCGTCAGCTCCAGGGCGTGACTGTCGCCCAGCAAATCAGCCATACGGGATGAATCATATTCGTTCATCTGACAACCATGTGTCTTGATAAACAGCTTTTTGCTCATGTGTTACCTGCAATCCGGACTTGGGTTTTAAATAGGGCGGTAATTATAGCTGACGTGTCGCTGGGTCGCTATACGCTGTCTATTTTGTAACCAATTTTTATTGAATGCTTGAAACACATGACTAGCGCCCCGATTTATAAGAGGTGAATTGTCTTTTTTAACCCGGAGTGAAGCGAATTTTATGGCTGCTGAAGAACCTATCTACCGAGTCGCCTTTGTGAATCAGGATAAGGTGTATGAATTGTACGTCCGGCATGTGTTTCAGAGTGACCTCTGGGGCTTTCTTGAGCTGGAAGGGTTTGTGTTTGGTTCGCGTTCCGAATTGGTCGTGGACCCCTCAGAGGAAAAGCTACGTCAGCAGTTTGGTGAGGTCAAGCGAACCTATGTGCCGATGCATGCAGTGATTCGCATCGATGAGGTGCGTCAGAGTGGTGTGGCAAAAATCAGCGATGCCAAGGGAACGATTAGCCAGTTTCCAGTCATGCCACCGAAAAAATCAACTTAACCGTGATGAAATTGATGATTAAATAGTCAAAGTATTGACGTAAATGCGCGCCCAAGGTAGTGTTGCGGCAGACATCTTAGCCGGTTTGCACGCATGAATAGTAAATTTTCTGACGTTTTAGTCCTGGATGATGAACCAGAACGCCAGCTGGCCCTTAAAACTTCCTTGGAGTTTATGGGCCTAAACTGTCATATTTTTGACTTTGTTACCTGGCTGCAACAGGGTCGAAATTTTGATTTATCCAAAATTGGACTGGTAATGATTGGCCAGAGTAGTTTGCCGATCGCCTTGGATAAGCTGATCACAGAACTACGTGTTGGTCAGCGTCCTTTACCCAAGCTGCTGCTATGCGAGTGGTCCGAACTGGACTCCAGTGATCTTCTGCAACTGGGCATTCTGGGTAGCTTTCTGCCACCCTACCGTTACAACACTTTCATTGATCTGTTGCACCGTTGCCACGTGTTTTTTAACCGTGAAGAAGCCGAACGTCAGCCTGCAATCGAGTGTGAGGGGTTTGTCGGACAGAGCGAACGTATCTGTGATATTCGCAACTTGATTGCACAAGTGGCCTGTCGTGATGTCAGTGTATTGATAACCGGCGAGTCGGGTACTGGTAAAGAGGTAGTGGCGCGCGGACTTCACCAGCACTCCCCTCGCTGTGACAAGCCCTTTGTGCCGGTTAATTGTGGCGCTATTCCCTCGGAGCTGTTAGAGAGCGAGCTGTTCGGGCATGAAAAGGGAGCGTTTACTGGTGCCATCAGTAGTCGAGCAGGGCGTTTTGAATTGGCTGACGGAGGCACGCTGTTTCTGGATGAAATCGGCGATATGCCCTTGCCGATGCAAGTAAAGTTGCTACGAGTGTTGCAGGAACGTCAGTTTGAGCGTGTGGGTGGTAGCCGCACACTGGAAGTGGATGTGCGTATTATTACCGCTACACATAAAAACCTGGAAAAGATGATCGTTACAGGTGAGTTTCGCGAAGACTTGTATTACCGGCTGAATGTGTTTCCTATCGAGATGCCACCGCTGAGAGAACGGGTGGAGGATCTGCCTTTGTTGATTGCGGAGTTTTCCAAGCGCCTGGAGTCCCAAGGTTTGGGTGGATTACAGTTTCTTCCCGATGCACTGGAGTCCTTGCGGCGTCACCCTTGGCCGGGCAACGTTCGGGAGTTGTCCAATTTACTCGAGCGGCTGGCCATTATTAATCCTGGTGGGGTTATCGGTGTGTCTGAGTTGCCGCCGAAGTTTCGCCATGTGGATGAACCAGATCCTGCGCGTTATGAGGTTGCTCAAGGGCACGTTAGCATGAATGATGAAACTCAGGGCGCGAGCTCATCCAGTGTAAGGCTGGATAGTCTCCCGCATTCATGGCAACAGGGTATGGATCTGAAGCAGTATCTTGAAAACATGGAACAGCAGTTAATTGAACAGGCGCTGGATCAATCGGCTCAGGTAGTGGCACGAGCCGCCCGAGTGCTGGGTATACGCCGTACCACACTGGTAGAAAAGATGCGTAAATATGGAATCGTGCGCTTATGAGCTCAGAGTTGAATCAGGACGCCGTCACAGCACGCATTGCTGCCCTTGAAGCTGAGGTCTTGGCATTAAAGACCGAGAAACGTGCACTGACACGCCTGCGTAAACTGGTAAATTTGATGCCTACCGGGTTCCTGGTGATCGATAATCGTGGCCGTATCAGTGAAACGAATCCAGCAGCCGAAAGTCTGTTGGGCGTTAATCTGCGCGAACGCGCCTGGCTTGAGGTAATACAACAGTGCTTTGCACCACGCCCGGATGATGGCCATGAGGTTTCATTAAAGAATGGTCGCCGGATTTTGCTGTCAACCCTGGCGTTACCTGATGAACCAGGGCAGTTAGTGTTCATGACGGATCAGACTCAGACCCGTGATCTGCAGTCCAAGTTACATCATTATCAGCGCCTGTCAGAAATGGGACGGATGATGGCATCACTGGCTCATCAGGTCAGAACACCACTGTCAGCCGCGTTAATTTATGCCTCGCATCTGACGGCCGCTGAACTGTCAGACAGTCAACGTATACGTTTTGCCGGTAAGGTCCGGGTGCACCTGACGCATCTGGAGCAACAGGTGCGCGATATGCTGATTTTTGCACGCGGAGAAACTCGCCTGGAAAACCGTGTATCGGCGGATGAGCTGTTGGCGCGGATTGAAGATTTACTGGACCAGCCGCTGGCGCAATACAATGCCGAGTGTGACTTTATTAACACACTAGGTGATGCCAGCCTGCAGTGTAATCTGGAAGCGCTGCTTGGGGCCGTGCTGAATCTGGTAAACAATGCGTTGCAAGCGACGGGGCAGGGTGCGGAGCTGTTAATTCGTCTGGACCCAGATGCTGACGGGTTGCAACTGAGTGTTACTGACAATGGTCCCGGGATGGACGCTGAGGCTATCAGTAAAGCACTGGAACCTTTTTATACCACCAAGTCTCACGGTACCGGCCTGGGTTTGGCTATTGCACAGGTGATCGCTCGAGCCCATCACGGCCAATTTGAACTGATTTCAGCGCCCGGACAGGGCACTCGAGCCGTGTTTCGGCTACCCTTACTCAAGTCGTCAACACAGGATTAAGCTATGACATCCAAGGTACTGATCGTAGAAGATGATCTGGGATTGCGCGAAGCCTTGACTGATACCTTGGCACTTGAAGGTATCGGCTATGTGGAGGCGGGGTCTGGCGAGGAGGCATTGCAACTGCTGAAAACTCAAGCCGTGGATATGGTCATTTCTGACGTTAATATGCCGGGTATGGATGGTCATGCGCTGTTGGCACAGGTACGTAAAACCTATCCGATGTTACCGGTTGCGCTGATCACTGCCTATGGACAGGTGGAGCGTGCTGTCGACGCGATACGCCAGGGAGCGGTCGATTATTTGATGAAGCCCTTTGAGCCTTCACAGCTTATCGAGCTGGTGCAGCGCCATGCCGGTGGTGTTTTGGATACTGGCGCCGAAGTGGACCCTGTCGCCGTTGCGGCGTCCAGTCAGCAGTTGTTGCAACTGGCTCGTCGTGTGGCGGTCACCGACTCGACTGTACTGATTACCGGGGAGTCGGGTACGGGCAAGGAAGTGCTGGCGCGTTATATTCACACGCACTCAGGTCGAGTGGATCAACCCTTTGTGGCAATAAACTGCGCCGCTATTCCCGAAAGTATGCTGGAAGCCACCTTATTTGGCCATGAAAAAGGCGCTTTTACCGGTGCACTTCAAGCCGTGCCGGGTAAATTTGAGCAGGCCAACGGAGGGACGCTGCTGCTAGACGAAATCAGTGAGATGGATCTTGGGCTGCAGGCAAAATTGCTGCGAGTTCTGCAGGAACAAGAGGTCGAGCGCATCGGCAGCCGTAAGCTGATTAAGTTGAATGTCAGGGTGTTGGCGACCAGTAATCGTGATTTGGTGCAGTGTGTGGCCGATCGTAGTTTTCGTGAAGACCTGTATTACCGCTTGAACGTTTTTCCGTTGCAGTGGTTGCCGTTACGGGACCGACCTGAGGATATAGTCCCTCTGGCGCAACGATTACTGCAGTATCATTGCGGTAAAATGCGTCGTAATCTGGTGAGTTTATCTGAGGCGGCGGCGGCGGCTTTAACCACTCACCTCTGGCCAGGTAACGTCAGGGAGTTGGATAATGTCGTACAGCGGGCTTTGATTTTACAATCCGGTACACGGATTCAGCCCACCGATTTGCATCTTTCGGATTCCTCTATCACACTGCAAGATGAGGTAGTGATGGATAATTATCGACCAGAAACCCTTAAGCCTGAATCAGGTGCTGGCGTGTTGGACCAGGATTTGCGTCAGCATGAATATCAGATCATTGTTGAAGCCTTGGTTAGCTTTAAGGGCAGTCGTAAGTTGGCAGCCGATCATCTGGGCATCAGTCCGCGTACTTTGCGTTATAAGCTGGCAAAAATCAGAGAGCAGGGAATCGATCTGGAGCAGGTGTTAGCTGGTAAGTGAGCGCTCGCTCTTGTTGATCTATAGGACTAACGTAGCCCCCTTGATCAGACCAATGTCTAATTAAGAGGCATTCAAGGCTTCTGTATAAACAGAGTATCCAGAATTAGAAACGCCTGAATGTATCGTTACCTCGCGTAATAATCCGGCGTGAGAGTCAATAACAACAATTCCTAAGCGAAGGACGACAACCCATGAGTCAAGAAAATCTTTTTCCGGTCAAGCCGGAATTTGCTGCCAACGCACATATAGATAATGCCAAGTATCTGGCGATGTACGAGCAGTCCATTAATGATCCGGAAGCCTTCTGGGGAGAGCAGGGTAAGCGCCTGGACTGGATCAAGCCCTACACCAAGGTTAAAAACACTTCTTTTGATCCACATAATGTTTCTATTAAATGGTATGAAGACGGTACCCTCAACGTCTCTGCCAACTGCCTGGATCGCCACCTTGAAACCCGTGGTGATCAGGTAGCGATCATCTGGGAAGGTGACAGTCCTGATGAAGACGAAAAAATCACCTATCGTGACCTGCATGAGCGAGTGTGCCGGTTTGCTAATGCCCTTAAAGCTCAGGGCGTTGGCAAAGGCGATGTAGTTACCCTGTACCTGCCGATGATCCCTGAAGCCGCTGTGGCTATGCTGGCGTGTACCCGTATCGGTGCAATCCACTCTATCGTTTTCGGTGGTTTTTCACCGGAAGCACTGGCAAGCCGTATCATTGGTGCCAAATCCAAACTGGTGATCACCTCTAACTACTCATTGCGCGGTGGTAAGCAGGTTCCACTGAAAGCCAATGTTGATGATGCCATCGATAAGCATGGTGCCAGTGAATATGCTAAGTCAGTTGTGGTGGTTCAGCGCACCACCAAAGATGTTGCTTGGCACGGTGATCGCGATGTGTGGTATCACGAAGTTTGTGCGGCGGCATCAACTGAGAGTGTGCCAGAAGAGATGAATGCCGAAGATCCGATGTTCATTCTGTATACCTCAGGTTCAACGGGTCAGCCGAAGGGGCTGCAGCATACGACAGGTGGTTATCTGGTTTATGCGGCGATGACCCATGAATACATCTTTGATTACCATGAAGGCGATGTTTACTGGTGTACCGCCGATGTGGGTTGGGTAACAGGTCACTCCTATATTGTTTACGGTCCGCTGGCTAATGGCGCCACCACACTGATGTTTGAAGGGGTGCCGAACTACCCTGATTTCAGCCGCTTCGGTCGTGTTATTGAGAAACACAAGGTTAACCAGTTCTATACAGCACCTACCGCCATACGCTCGCTGATGCAGCAGGGTGAAGATGTGCTGGGTAATGCCGATCTGTCTAGCTTGAAGCTGCTGGGTTCTGTTGGCGAGCCGATCAACCCTGAAGCCTGGACCTGGTACCACCGTATCTTTGGTAAAGGCAATTGCCCGATTGTAGATACCTGGTGGCAGACCGAGACAGGCGGCATCATGATTGTACCACTTCCTGGTGCTACCGATCTGAAGCCTGGCTCTGCAACCCGTCCATTCTTCGGTGTACAGCCAGCTTTGGTTGATAATGAAGGTAATCCGATTGAAGGCGCTGGCGATGGCAATCTGGTTATTGCTGACTCCTGGCCGGGGCAGAGCCGGACTATCTTTGGTGATCATGAACGTTATGTTCAGACGTATTTCTCCACCTTCAAAGGTTATTACACTACCGGTGATGGTGCCCGTCGTGACGAAGATGGCTACTACTGGATTACCGGACGTGTAGATGACGTGATCAACGTGTCTGGCCACCGTATGGGTACGGCTGAAGTCGAATCTGCACTGGTTGCACACCCTGCAGTTGCTGAGGCGGCGGTAGTTGGCTATCCGCATGAGCTGAAGGGGCAAGGTATTTATGTGTATGTAACGCTGCAGTCTGGCTTTGAAGAGTCTGAAGAGTTGATGAAAGAGCTGCGTAACTGGGTTCGTTCTGAGATTGGACCGATTGCATCGCCTGACTTGATTCAGTTCTCACCGGGTATGCCGAAAACACGCTCTGGTAAAATCATGCGCCGTATTTTGCGCAAGATCGCAGAAGATGATTTCAGCGCGCTAGGCGATACATCGACTCTGGCCGATCCATCGGTAGTGGATGATCTGATTGAACATCGTATGAACCGCAAAACTAGCTGAAAAAATACCTGATTAGGCGTTTTTGTCCTGAAAACTCCCCTCTGACTCAAGTCAGGGGGGAGTTTTGCATTTAAAGAGATGCTATTATGCGGTTCTGAAAAAAACTGGGGTCGGGGGAGACACACTATGCAACTGGCACAGAAAGTTATAATCGCCGATGATCATCCGTTATTTCGCGCCGCATTGAAGCAGGCTGTCCTGCAGGCCGTTCCGGGTGTTGAAATCGTGGAAGCCGATTCATTAACTGCAGTGCAGGCAGCAGCTGAGCAGCATGCCGATGCTGATCTGATCCTGCTGGATATTCATATGCCTGGCGCACAGGGGTTTTCCGGTTTGGTGTTCTTGCGAGGGCAGCACCCTTCGGTACCTGTTATCGTGGTTTCAGGCAGTGAAGAAGTGCACGTAATGAAGCGTGCGATGGATTACGGTGCATCCGGCTTTATCCCGAAATCATCACCACTTGAAACCATATCAGAAGCTATTTCCCAAGTTCTTCAGGGTGATGAGTGGTTACCACAAGATATCAGTGACAGCATGGATGAGTTGCCCCAGGAAGACTATAAATTTGCCAATGCGATTGCTTCGCTGACGCCTCAGCAGTTTCGTGTACTGACGATGCTGACCGAAGGCTTGCTGAACAAACAAATTGCCTATGAACTAAGTGTTTCGGAGGCCACCATCAAGGCACATGTCACTGCGATTTTACGCAAGCTGGGTGTGCACAGTCGGACCCAAGCCGTTATAGCGGCTCAACGTCTGGGTGTTGAACCGCCCAAAACTGAAGTCTGAGGTTTTTAGCTACTCGCGTGCCTGTGCAATCACCCGATTGATCATGGCACGTAGGGCGGCGGGTCTGACTGGCTTGGTTAATAGCTGAGCCGCTGCTGCTTCAATCTCCATTTTGACCGCTTCAGTGCGGTCTGCGGTGATTACGATGCTCGGTACAGGTTGACGCCAGAGCGGTTGCAGTTGCTCCAGTGCCATTAACCCCGTATGAACATCACTTAAATGATAGTCTGCCAGAATAATGTCTGGCGTGAAACTCTGCTCTCTGATTCGTGTTTCAGCCTCATCGGCACTCAGGGCCGTGAGTACTTCGCAGGACCAGCCTTTGAGTAATGCCTGCATGCCTTCAAGGATTTTGGGTTCGTTATCGATTACCAGAATATGAATACCGATCAGGCCTTTACTACGAATCCAGCCGCGTTGCTCCGGTTTGCTGCGCACGGCCAGATCGGCTTGCCCCAGTGGTACTGTGACGCTGAATACAGATCCTTTACCCTGCCATGAGCGTACCGTTATTGCATGCCCGAGCATTCTGGCGATACGCTCGGTAATTGCCAGACCCAGGCCCAGTCCTTTAACCTGGCTATGGCGTGGGTTATCAATTCGCTTGAATTCCTCAAAAATCTCACTGATTTTGTCATCCGGGATGCCGACACCTGTATCCCAGACTTCTAATCTCAAGGATTGGCCCGTACGGCGAGCTCCAAGCAATACCTTGCCTGTTTGAGTGTAGCGCATGGCGTTGGACAGAAAATTCTGTAGGATGCGGCGCAACAGTGTGGGGTCTGAGTAGATCACCTGGTTGCAGTTCACATGGCGAAAATTTAGCTGGCGTTCGCTCGCTAGCGCTGAAAACTCAGCCGATAGGTTGCTCATCAAGCTGGTCAGGGAGAAGTGTCTGGGGTTCGCCTCCAGTGCACCAGCGTCCAATTTTGATATATCCAGTATGGTGGTGATGAGCTCTTCCGCGGCCCTCAACGAACCGTCGAGGTTTTCCACTAACTGATTAACTTCCGGCTCATAACTGTGCTGTGCCAGGGCCGAGGTGAAAAGCCGTGCGGCATTTAAGGGTTGTAGCAGGTCATGACTGGCAGCGGCCAGAAAGCGTGTTTTACCCAGGTTAGCGGCTTCAGCCTCAGATTTGGCTTGGCGCAGTTCATCTTCCATGAGTGCGCGTATGGTATTTTCCTTGCGCAGATCCTTGTTGGCGACCGAAAGAGCCAGGGTGCGCTCGCGTACACGATTTTCCAGGTTTTCATTGGTTTCCTGCAGGGCAAGTTCAGCATGTCGACGTTCAGTAATATCCTGATAGAGGGTAAAGTAACCCAGTAGGTCACCATGTTCGCCTTTATGAGGAATATAGGTAACTTCTGCAAAGCGGTCGCTGCCATCCGGTGTAGGCAATCGGGTTTCGAAACGCTGACGCTCACCAGCCAGTGCCTGATCTATATAGTGGCGTCGGTATTCATATTCCTCTGCTGATAGCACTTTATAACAGGGCACCCCGGCAATCGAGTGGCGATCAAGCCCGAAGGTGTCCGCATAGGCTTTGTTAACGAATAGGTATTGTAGCTGGGGATCGAGGTAGGCAATGAGCACAGGCACATTGTCAGTGTAAATACGAATATTCTGCTCACTTTCACGCAGCGCCTCTTCAATGCGCTTATGCTCAGTGATATCCATGTAGGTATTTACGTAGCCACCGTTAGGCATGGGGTTTCCACGCACTTCGAGTACCGTACCATCGGGTCGCAGGCGTTCGTATGAGTGCGGCTCCCGATCCTGCAGCAGACGTAAGCGCATCTGTACATGCACCTCGGTATCTCCGCCACCGTATTCGCCACGGCTGGCATTATGCCGAAAAATATCCACGATTGGCCGGCCAATGCAGACCAATCCATCTGGGTACTCAAACATTTCCACATAACGCTTGTTCCAGGCGACCAGTCGCAGATGTTGATCAACTACGCTGATTCCCATGCCGATATTTTCGATGGTGGACTGTAGCAAGGAACGGTTAAATCGCAGTGCTTGTGAGGCTTCGTCAACGATGGCGACGACGTCACCTATCTGCATCTCTTTGCCACGCAGGGTTGAGTCCATAACGATACGTGCCGAAGACGCACCAATAACACCGGCAAGTAAGCGTTCGGTATATTGAATCAGCTCAGAGGTGGCTTTATCACCACTGAGGGGGTAGGACTCGCCTCGCTGTAATGAAAATCCGGTAAAGGCGTGTTCGGTCCGCTGTGAGCCCAGAAAGCGTTCAGTCAGTGTTTGCAGGTCTCCGACAGTGACCTGTCCGAGCAGGCGTGATTGATCAGACAGGTCTTTGTTGTAGGCGTTGATAAAAGCGCTGGCCTGGATACGGTCAACCAGCCTTCCAGAGGAAAGCCGGGAAATAAGAATATATAGGATCAGGTTAACTGACAGGCTCCAGAACACCCCGTGTGTGAGCGGATCCATGCCTGAGAAGCCGAACAGGGCGGTGGGCTGCAGCCACTCAGCGGTGTTGAGTGTAGGAGGTAGCAGGGTATCCAGTACGGAAGGTATGACATTGGCTTCTCGCATGGTGGGTAACACCAAGGTGTAGCACCAGAGCAGCATGCCTGCACTCATGCCCGCCAGTACGCCGTGGCGGGTGGCATTTTTCCAGTAAATGCCACCAATGATTGCAGGCAAAAACTGAATTGCAGCGACAAAAGCGAGTAGGCCAAAGGAGGCTAGGGGGCCATGATCACCAAATACACGGTAGTAAAAATAGGCGAGTAACATCAGTCCGAGAATAGTGATGCGCCTGACGCGCAATAGCAGAGCCCCCAGGTCTTTAGACTCAGACAGCTTCAGCCAACGAATACGCAGCAGCAGTGGCATGATAATGTCATTGCACACCATGGTAGATAAAGTGATGCTGGCGACAATGACCATGCTGGTTGCCGCTGATAGCCCCCCTATGAAGGCAAGTACAGTGAGGTATTCCCAGCCAGCTACGCTGGGCAGCATGAGTACATAAGCATCAGCATCAGTATTGCTGCCTGCAAAGATATCCAGTCCGGCTACCGCAATGGGTAACACAAACAGGCCCAGCAATATCAGGTAAAGCGGAAACAGCCAGCGGGCCATGAGCAAGCTGCGCGGGTTGGTGCTTTCAACTACGGTAACGTGGAATTGCCTTGGTAGACAAATGACAGCGGCACAGGCGAGTAGTATTTCCGTCAAAAAACTGCCGGAAAAGGGTGTCTGAAAGTTTGGATTAAATCGCAGTTGTTCTGAAACGGCTGAAAGGGTATTTGCCGGCCCCTCAAAAAGATAAAACACTACAAAGAAACCAACCGCCAGAAAAGCGGTGAGTTTGACGACAGATTCAAAGGCAACCGCCAATACCAAGCCTGGATGATGCTCAGTGGCATCAATGTGACGTGTGCCAAACAAAATGCTGAAAGTCGCCATGAGTATGGCAACAAACAGTGCCGTATCACTGCCTTTACTGAGGGCTTCAGTCGTACCTGGGGCTATGGCGTTGTAACTGATGGCGACGGCTTTGAGTTGCAGGGCAATATAGGGCATGGTGCCCAGCACCGCGATGACTGTGACCATAACTGCGAGGCTTTGGCTTTTGCCATAGCGCGAAGAGATAAAGTCAGCAATGGTGGTGATATTTTGTTGCTTGCTGACCAGAATGATTTTTTCAATCATGTGCCAGCCAAGAATGAACACGATGACCGGACCGATATACGTGGCCATAAACTCCCAGCCGGTGGTTGATGCCCGGCCCACGGCACCGTAAAAGGTCCAGGATGAGCAGTAAACGGCCAGTGACAAGGAATAGACTACTGGGTGGCTGGCCCAGCGTTGTCCGGTGGCGCTTTTGTCACCGTAGTAAGCGATCGCAAACAGCAGCATCAGGTAGGTAATTGATATTAGAATTATGATCCAGCCGGACAGCATAGGGTTACCTGTAAATTCAATCAGTTTGGTCTAGTGTAACGTCTTGTAGATCACAGCACAGTCTCTGGTGATTTGTTCTTATACTATTGTCCTGTAAGGCGAAAGGTTTAGCTAGGTGTTAATTCTGATTTTTTCGAATTAATCGATTGATATAAAACAACAAATATTTGAATAAGTGTTGCTGCTGAGCGTTGTTCATACTAAAGTCGGGGCTTCTATTCCGCTGATTAATTTTGCAAGATTGTTCTTGGTAATTTCTCAACTCCAATAACAAAAAAATGGAGAGTAACTATGGCAGATGAAAAATCTAATGCTGCTGCGTACTGGTCGGCTAACGTCCGGCTTATCTTCGGGAGCTTGTTTGTATGGGCTCTTGTTTCCTACGGTTTCGCCATCCTGCTGCGTCCTTTGTTGGCCGGCATTGAAATAGGCGGCACGGATCTTGGCTTCTGGTTCGCCCAGCAGGGATCCATTCTTTGCTTCCTGGCGATTATTTTCCACTATGCGTGGAGAATGAACAAGCTGGATAAAGAATTTGGTCTCGAGGAGTAAGCCGGTATGAGTCAATTTGCAATCAACCTGCTATTCGTAGGTGCCTCGTTTGCGCTCTATATCGGTATAGCGATATGGGCGCGGGCAGGATCAACCAAAGAGTTCTATGTTGCCGGTGGTGGTGTAAACCCCATTACTAATGGTATGGCAACAGCGGCTGACTGGATGTCAGCGGCATCCTTCATTTCCATGGCAGGCCTCTTGGCTGCTGGTGGTTATGCCAACTCCTCCTTCCTGATGGGTTGGACCGGTGGTTACGTTATCCTGGCCATGTTGCTGGCGCCTTATCTGCGTAAGTTCGGTAAGTTCACAGTGCCTGACTTTATCGGTGATCGCTTCTACAGTCGTGGTGCTCGTCTGGTAGCTGTTGCCTGTCTGATCATCGCATCGGTTACCTATGTAATCGGTCAGATGACTGGTGCTGGTGTGGCTTTCTCACGCTTCCTCGAAGTCAGCAATACTATGGGTATCTGGATCGCTGCGGTGATTGTATTCCTGTATGCCGTTTTCGGCGGTATGAAAGGGATTACTTACACTCAGGTGGCTCAGTACGTGGTACTGATCATTGCCTATACGATTCCAGCTGTGTTTATCTCGCTGCAGTTGACTAACAATCCGATTCCACCACTGGGTATGTTTAGTACACATGCTGAATCCGGTGTGCCATTGTTGGCTAAGCTGAGTGAAGTGCTGACTGAACTGGGCTTCCGTGACTATGCCGCTGATGTGCCAAATAAACTGAACATGGTTCTGTTTACTCTGTCACTGATGGTGGGTACAGCCGGTCTGCCTCACGTTATCATTCGCTTCTTCACTGTGCCTAAAGTTGCTGACGCACGTTGGTCTGCTGGTTGGGCGCTGGTGTTTATTGCACTGCTGTATTTGACAGCTCCTGCTGTTGCTTCTATGGCTCGTTTGAATCTGCTGACAACTGTTTATCCAGATGCCGCAGGTCAGGTGACCAGCTATGAAGATGCAATGAATAATGCGCTGGTGTATGACGAGCGTCCTGAATGGGTGAGAACCTGGGAAACCACAGGTCTGATCACGTTCACCGATAAGAATAATGATGGTCGTATACAGATGTATAACGACGGTAATGCTGACTTTGCTACGACTGCTCAGGCACGTGGTTGGGAAGGTAATGAACTGGTTGTTAACAACGACATTCTGGTACTGGCTAACCCTGAAATTGCCAATCTTCCTGGTTGGGTTATCGGGTTGATCGCGGCAGGTGGTATTGCAGCGGCACTGTCAACTGCGGCAGGTCTGCTGTTGGCGATCTCGTCTGCCATCAGTCATGACTTGATCAAGAACACCATCAATCCAGATATCAGTGAGAAAGGCGAAATGCTGGCGGCACGTATCTCGATGGGGGTGGCGATTCTCCTGGCAACCTATCTGGGTCTGAACCCACCGGGCTTTGCAGCTCAGGTAGTGGCGCTGGCCTTTGGTATTGCCGGTGCATCACTCTTCCCTGTGTTGATGATGGGTATCTTCTCCAAGCGTGTGAACAGTAAAGGTGCCATTGCCGGTATGCTGGCAGGTTTGATTGCAACCTTGTTGTACATCTTTACCTACCTGGGCTGGTTCTTCATTCCTGGAACAGAAATGCTGGAAAACAAACCGGAATACTGGATACTGGGTGTATCCCCACTGTCCTTCGGTGCGGTGGGTGCGGTGATTAACTTTGCCGTAGCCTTTGCAGTATCTTATGCAACTGAAGAGCCTCCACAGGAGATTCAGGATCTGGTTGAAAGCGTTCGTTACCCTAAAGGTGCCGGTACTGCGATAGATCACTAAGTTGTAAAAACCTGTTACAGTTAACTGCTGTTAAGGGTTGGTCACAAAATCGGGCTTCCAATCGGAAGCCCGACTTATTTCAGGAAGTTGAAATCTATGTTTTGGAATTTGGTTGCTACGGTTTTCGCAGGTCTCGGGGCTGCTGGTATTGCGCTGCTGCTTCGGTCAATAACGCGCAATAAGCTGCCTAAATGGATTATTCCGGTGTTTGCCGGTGCTGGTATGCTGGGGTATCAGATCTACTATGAGTACTCCTGGTTTGATCATCAGCAAGGCCGTCAACCTGAGGGCAGTGTGGTTATTTCCTCTGAGCGTGGTGAAGTATTCTGGCGTCCCTGGACATATTTCTATCCAATGACAGTCGCTTTTACAGTTGTGGACACCAAGAACCTAGTTAAGCATGAAACGGAAGATGCTACGTTGGTAGAGTTTATTCTTTACCGGTTTGAAAAAAAACATATCGATCTGGTCACTCACCGTGCACATTTGCTCAACTGTGATACGGCTGAAGTACTACCTATGACAGAAGCGCGTCAGGCGGATATAACACGGTTACGCACGCTGGATACTTCGGATACACTTTATAAAGCTGTGTGTCAGCACTGAGTGCCGCTGAGACTAAAGTTCGGCTATCGGCACGGAAGGGGCTTTGCTAAATTGGTCTGTGAATGCTGGTTAACGCTCAGGGGATGATCAGATGCGAACAGATCTGTTTATATTTCTGTTAGTCGGCGCTACGGCAACATTTTATTTGTTAGTGATGGTATCCAGCCGTAGCGGGTCTGGCCGGGATTTTTACACGCTAAGTGGTAGTTCAACACCCTTGGCCAGTGGTATGGCTTCGGCGGCCGACTGGCTCTGTGCAGCAACCTTTCTGGGTTTGTTTGGCCTATTTTCTGTTAACCCGCTGGATAGTCAACTAATACTAACAGGCTGGCTGGCTGGTTTGGTTTTAATGGGGCTTTGGGTTGCACCAGCTCAATTTCATTCCGGAAAGCTGTGTTTGTCTGGTTATCTTGGGGCGGGTTACAACTCGCGCCTGGTCGGATACCTTGCCTTAATCATTGTTGTGTTGATCAGTACTCTGCTGTTGGCGTTGCAGTTGCGCGGAATGAGTTTGATCTTTTCGAGACATTTGCAGTTGTCTGTTCAGGCTGGCGTTATTATCAGCATGTTTTTGCTGCTTTTCTATGTCGTACTTGGGTCAATGAAGGCGATGACTCAAGTGCAAATGTTGCAGTATTGCATCCTTTTTTGCGCACTGATGATTCCATCTGTCTATCTGGCTGGCAAGTTTGATGAGCGCTTTGGTGTGCTTTTCAGTCGTAGTTTTTTTTCGGGTTCAGGTTTTGAGTTTCAGTTGTCGCTGGACAGTCTGAGACAGCAGTTGGGTTTTACGTCAAACCTGCCTTCGCGCGATACTGTGGATGTTGTATTCCTGCTGCTGTCATTGATGGCTGGAGTCGCCGTCCTTCCTCACCTGTTGTTACGCTACCAGTCAGTTAAAAAAACGGCTGATATAAGCCAGAGCACCGTCTGGATGCTGGTGTTTCTCGGGCTGATCTATTCCTCCATGCCGCTCATCGCCAGCATGGGTGAGTTACGCCTGATTCAGTCCGTTAATGGTGAATTTAATGAGGGTACAGCTTATAGCCGCATGCCAGACTGGTTTTACGCTTGGGAACAAAATAAGCAACTTGCCTGGTACGATCATACCCAGGATGGCAAGGTGCAGTATGCAGCAGGATCGCCATTTGAAGGCTCAATGCCTTTATACAATGATAAAACCGGTTTGTCTGGAGAGCCGCTTATACTCAATCCTGCCGCCGGTATTTATGAGCCACTGCAGCAGCGCTTTCCATCTGAGTTATATGTGGCAGAAGAGCTGCGTTTATTTTTAATACCGGAAGTCTCTGCTATGCCTGTGTGGGTGGTAGGTATACTCAGTGTAGGTATAGTGGCCGCGATCCTATCCAGTGCTTCGGTGTTAATGATTTCGGCTGCTCATTCTGCTGCTGTCCAGCTACTGTCTAAACGTTTAACGCAAAGAGCAGAGCTTAAGCTGGCGCGGTTAGTAGCGGTGTGTATGTTGTTGATGGCTGGGCTTCTGGCGCTAATCCTGCCTGGTACCTTGATTGAACTGATGAACCGCATTATTGCGCTGGCCGCCGCTACCTTGTTTGCGCCTACTTTGTTGCTAATTTTCAGGCCGGGACTGCATCCTTATGCCGTGTTTACAGGCATATTAGCAGGCTTTACCAGCTATCTGGCCTATACCCTTGTGTTTGATCTGAGTCTGATGCAAATGGGCCAAACATCGTTATCAACGATACTCTCACCAGAAGCGTTTGGGGCCTGCGCTATGTTGCTGAATTTGGGTGTTACGCTGTTGATGACCGTTTTTTTTAAAGTGGCTGTGCTGCCTGTCAAGCAGTAAGCCCAATGCGCTGAATAATAACAATAGGAGTCACTATGTCAGAATCGTTTAATATGGATAACTTGCCCTTCAGCCTGCTGAGTCAGAAAGAGCAGGCGATGCTTAACAGCCATCTGGATATTGCTTACTTCCAAAAAGGCGAAACCATTATTACGGCGGGTGAGGTACCAGAAGGCGTTTTTATTGTGCTCAAGGGAAAGGTGGGCGAAAGCGACGGCTCCGAGTTAGTTGATAATGATGCGGCTGCCAGTGTGTTTGTTCATTATCAGGATGAAGATTACTTTGGTGGCTGGTCGGTTCTGAATGGTAAGGCAATTCATAATTTTATTGCCGTAGAAGAAACTATCTGCCATGTGTTACCCACCCGAACTTTGATGGATCTGATCGCCAGTAATGCATTGTTTGCTGATTATTTCCAGCAAAGCCTTACCGCTAAACGTGAAATTGTCGCTCAGTATGGTCAAAATCAAGATATGGCTGAGTTTATGCTGGCGCGAATTGAAGATGGCACTATCCGTGAACCGCTCATAGTGCTGGAGGGTACGTCGATTTTTGAAGCTACCCGCATGATGCGTGAAATGAAAGCAGATTGTGTTCTAGCTAAGAAAGGTAACCGCTATGGCATGGTTACCGGCACGGATCTGCTTGATGCGGTCATCATCAAGAATATGCCCCTGGAGTCTGATGTGTCAGAAATTGCCAGTTACCGTCTGATTACTACGGATCCGCAGGACTATCTGTTTAATGCGCTGATAATGATGACGCAGCAGCAGATAGAGCGTGTGGTGGTAATGCGAGGCACTGAGCTGTTCGGTATTGTTGAGCTGACAGACGTGCTGAGCCATTTTTCCAGTCATTCACATGTCATTGGCTTGCGTGTTGAGCGTGCACAGACCCTTGATGATCTGAGGGAAGCTGCTCAGGGTCTGACCGACTTGATTAAGGCGTTGATTTCAACAGGGGTGAAAACTCGCTTTACCATGGAGTTGCTGGCCGCCATGAATGGCCGCATTATTTCCAAGCTGTTTGATCTGGTGATACCTAATGATATGCGGCCGCATGTTTGTCTGATCGTAATGGGTTCAGAAGGACGGGGCGAGCAAATAATGAAAACTGACCAGGACAATGGTCTGATATTCAGGGATGGTCTGGAATGGTCGGAAATGCATAAAGTGATGCAGAAGTTCAGTGAGACTTTGATCTCATTTGGTTTCCCGCCCTGTCCGGGTAATATCATGGTATCAAATCCGGAGTGGGTTAATTCCACCAACGAATGGGCTGCCAAACTGAGTCGCTGGAGTCAAAAATTTGACGGTGAGTCGGTAATGAAGCTGGCTATTGCGGTGGATGGGAAGCCGCTTGCCGGTAATGCGGCTATGTTTAAGGTGGCCAGGAATGCTTTTCTTCGGAGTATAAAAAACAACGACATCTTTTTTTCGCATTTTGCCAAGGCCGCGCTGAACTTTGATACGCCACTGACTTTTTTTGGAAATCTGAAAGATAAAGGCATGTTGGATATCAAGAAGGGCGGTATTTTTCCGATAGTGCATGGTGTTCGCACTATGGCGCTGGAGTATCGGATACTGGAAACTAATACCTTTAAGCGCATAGAAGTGTTGGTGGAAATGGAGCAGTTGCGCAAATCCGTGGGCGAAAACTTGTCTGAGGCTTTGTCTTTGTTCGTGCAAATCCGGCTGAAGCACCAAATTCAGCGCGTGGAAGAGAGTGCAGATGGCGTAGATAAAACACCGAATGCTATTGATTTGCAGCGCTTGAATAAGCTGGAGAGGGATTTGCTCAGAGATGCGTTAAGAATTGTCAAGGATTTCAAGAAACACTTGGCTTCGCGTTACCATATAGGCTCATAACAATATGATTATTCCAAGAACAATCCGGCGCTTTAAAGAGCGCAGAGAGTTTCGGGACAGCCCCTATGCCCCTCTATTTGAACCTTATAAGGGTGATGAGGTGGTCTCACTTGATTGTGAAACCACCAGTCTGGATGTAAAGAAAGGCGAAATTCTGTCTATAGGTGCTGTACGTATTCGTGGTCGGCGAGTGATTACCAGCGAGCGCCTGGATATTAAGCTCAAGCCGCCAGCTTCCCTGACAGGGGATTCTATCAAGATACATAAAATTCGCGCCAGTGATCTGGTTGATGGCATAGAGCTTGATGATGCCTTGGAGCAAGTGCTGGAGTTTGTCGGCAATCGTCCGATTCTTGGGTATTATGTAAATTATGATATTCGCATGCTGGATAAATATATCCGACCGAAATATGGCTTTGGCTTGCCAAATAAGGCAATAGAGCTATCCCACGTCTATCACGATATCATTAAATGGAAGACGGTTGGTGGTGATGTAGACCTGCGTTTCGATACTATCTCCAAGAAACTGGATATTCCAATTATTCAGCGGCACACAGCGTTGGGTGATGCGATAACGGTTGCGTTGATGTATGTGCGGCTAAAATTTGGTGCTCCCTTGGCTGATTAGCAGGACTGTTTGGCTTAAGTCAAAATTACATTATAAAAAAGCAGGCATTGGCCTGCTTTTTGCATTTTTGTACTCACGGTGCCAGGTTTATGATTGGATACGACAAAAAATTGTCATTATTTTGCTTGTCGACTTCTTGTTATTCAATAATGGCGCTATAATGTCAAAAAAATGCCACTATCCAATGAGGTCTGAACATGATTGAGCGGTCTGATATCAATAGTGTTCTGGCGCAAATGCGAACCATGCGGTCAGACATGCAGCAGGCTGCGCGCCAGATCGAGATGCCGGGCTTACGGTCTGAAGCTCCCGGAAATGCTATTAAAGATTCTGAGCGTACCGGATTTACAGACTTGCTTAAGTCTGCTGTGGATCAGGTGAACTCCAATCAAAAAATGTCAAACCAGATGCGTGAGTCTTATGAGCGTGGTGATCCGGGTGTTGACTTGCCTCAGGTGATGATCCAGGCGCAAAAAGCATCTATTTCCTTCGATGCTTTGACCCAAGTGCGTAACCGCCTGGTTCAGGCCTATGAAGATGTCTCGAAGATGCCTATCTAACTGAGTTGGTATAAATGGAAAATACAGCGGGTCCATTAAATGCAAGAGGCGGTCTCATGGCTGGGTTCAACGGCCTGGGGATTTTGCGTCAGTTGGGTTTAATGATTGGACTGGCCGCAAGCGTCGCCATTGGTTTTGCTGTAGTACTTTGGTCGCAGCAGCCAGACTATCGAGTTCTCTACGCCAACTTGAGTTTTTCTGATGCCAATGAGGTTATCGAACAACTGCGTATGAATAAAATCCCCTACCGCTTTGATGCGGACGGGCGAGCTATTTTAGTGCCAGAATCTCATGTACATACGGCTCGGCTACAACTGGCCGCTGATGGCTTCTCTGCGGATAAAACTATAGGTTTTGAACTGTTGGATCAGGACCATGGTATGGGTAGTAGCCAGTTTATGGAAACCACACGTTACCGGCGTGGCCTGGAAGGCGAGCTTGCCAGAACTATCTCCAATATGATGGCTGTCAGGTCGGCGCGTATTCACTTGGCAATTCCGAAGGACACAGTTTTCATCCGCGATCAGAGTAAGCCCCGTGCATCAGTATTCTTAGAGTTATTTTCCGGACGCCAATTAGAGCGTGATCAGGTGGCCGCAATCGCTAATCTGGTTGCTTCCAGTATCCCAGAACTGGATGTCAAGGATGTCACTATTGTCGATCAGCGTGGTCGATTACTTAATATTCGCGATGTCGATTCGGATGTGGTGTTGGCGGCTCGGCAGTTGGAGTATGTACGTCAGGTTGAAGACACCCTGGTTAACCGAGTAAACAGTATTCTGCAGCCGGTTGTTGGACTGGGGAATTTCCGTGCAGAGGTATCTGCTGATATAGACTTCACTGAGATTGAACAAGCCAGTGAAGTCTATAATCCTGATTTGCCAGCTTTACGCAGCGAACAGACCATGGAAGAGCGTCGCGAGGCGGGTGATGTTGCTGCCGGTGTTCCTGGGGCGTTGGCAAACCAGCCACCAGGTCCAGTGGCGGTGCCAGAAATAGCCGGTGCTAATGGAGCTGTTGCTGGAGCTGGGAGTTCCGGAACCAGTCGTAACCAGGCTACCCGTAATTTTGAGCTGGATCGTAGCATCAGTTATACCCGGCAGCAGATGGGAGGCGTCAAACGCTTGTCGGTTGCAGTGGTTGTAGATGACCTGACTAATATTGACCCTGCAACGGGTGAGCAGAGCAGGGCATCTTGGTCAGAAGAAGACCTGGAGCGTTTGCGTCTGCTGGTTCAAAATGCCGTGGGCTTTTCAGCGCTGCGAGGGGATAGCGTTAATGTGATTAACTCTTCTTTTGTGCCGCCTGAGGAGTATGAAGTGGTGGACACGGCTTTTTGGCAGCAAGACTGGTTCTGGAACTTGATTAAACAGCTTGGCGCTGGGTTATTTGTGCTGATTCTTGTTCTGGGGATTCTGCGCCCAGTGTTGAAGCACCTGTCTACAGCTGGTGGCAGTCGATCCGTAAATGAACTGGGGCCGGCGGGTCAGATCTCGGCTGAGCTGGACTCTCTGAATGGTTCAGGTATAGCCGACGATAAGGTCACTTTTGGTGGTGTGGAGTCTGCCGCTATGGTCACCCCTAACGAAAGTTTTGATTATCAGTTGAATGAAATTCGCAGTATGGTAGCCGAAGATCCGGCCCGTGTGGCTCAAGCGATTAAGCAGTGGGTGGTAGAGCGTGAGTGACGGACTGACAGATATTGAAAAGGCTGCCGTGCTGCTGATTAGTCTGGGTGAGAGTGATGCTGCTGAAATACTCAAGCACCTTGGGCCGAAAGAGGTGCAGCGGATAGGTGAGGCTATGTCACGTCTGGATAATGTGCCGCAGTCACGAGTCGAATCAGTAGTTTCAGATTTTCTGGATGTTGTCAGCGATCAAACCGGTATCGGCATCAATAATGACCGCTATATCCGGGCAATGTTAAATCAGGCCTTGGGTGAAGATAAGGCTAAAACGCTTATCGACAGAATCCTGTTCAGCACCAATACCTCGGGTCTGGATACGTTGCGTTGGATGGACGCGCGACAGGTGGCCGAAATCATACGCTTTGAACATCCGCAGATTCAGGCTGTCATAGTCTCGTATCTGGAGCCGGATCAGGCGGCAAGTGTTCTGAGTTTTTTTGATGATAAAGTGCGCCTGGATATTGTCATGCGTGTTGCTGCACTGGACCAGATTCAACCACAGGCCTTGCAGGAGCTGAATGATATGCTGGAAAGTCAGTTCAGTGGTCCTCGCTCAACTCAGTTGACTCGTCTGGGTGGGGTGAAGTCGGCGGCAAATATTATGAACTTTATTGACACCCAGATAGAAGCCGAGCTGATGGATGCCATTAAAGAAACCGACGAAGGGTTGGCGAATCAAATCTCTGATCTGATGTTTGTGTTCGATAATTTACTGGATGTCGAAGATCGAGGCATTCAGGTTATTTTGCGAGAAATTCAGACAGATCAGCTGGTTGTGGCCCTTAAAGGGGCTGATACGCAGCTGCAGGAAAAAATCTTCAAGAACATGTCCAAGCGTGCTGCCGAGCTGCTGCGTGATGACCTTGAAGCGAAAGGTCCTGTACGAATCAGCGAAGTCGAGTCTGCCCAGAAAGAAATACTCAACGTTGCCCGACGACTTGCCGATGATGGCGAAATTACGCTGGGTGGCGGTGATGATATGATTTAATCCTATGAAAGCGGACAATATATTTCCCGTTAGAATCCCGGCTGCTGAGGCCAGGCGCTTGAATGCCTGGGAGCTTCCAGCGATGGAAAGTGAACCGCAAGGGTCCGCTTTTAATACCGTCTATCAGGAAGAAAAAGTGACGGTGACGGATGAAGAAGTTGCCGCTGAAAAACTGACATTGGCTGAAATAGAGCAAATCCGAGAGGATGCCTTTAAAGAAGGTTTTGCTCAGGGGCGCGAAGAAGGTTTTGAGCAAGGGAAGTCAGACGGGTACAAGCAGGGCTATGAGCAGGGCTTGGCGTCAGGTGAAGTTGAAATTAAGCGGCAACTGGCATTGCTTGATAGTCTGCAATTGTCTTTCAGACAGCCTATTGCTGAACAAGAAAAAGCTCTTGAAGGCTTGTTGATTGATCTGGTTCGGCGTTTTGCTGAAGCGGTGATTCATGCCGAGCTGCAGGCCAGTGAAGCGCACATTGTTAAGGCCGTAGTGTCGGCTTTGGATGAGTTGCCTTCGACAACGCTGAATTGCCAGGTTCAGGTCAATCCCGTTGATCTAAATGCGTTAGAGCGGCTCGCTCAACGCGAAGGTTTTACGCTGGTGTCCGATGAGACTATTACGGCCGGTGGTTGTCGTCTGGTGACCGAAAATAGTCGGGTGGATTACACCGTAGAAACCCGTTTTCAACAGGTTGCCGAGCAATTATCTGCTGCACTGGGGAAATACACCTCGTCTGCTCCGCAATAACGGAGGTCCTATGGCACTTTTCCATAATCAACCACATTTGCAAGACCCTGGATTATTTACACCGACCTATCCTGAGGTGAGCGGGCGTATTACGCGGCTGATTGGGTTGACGTTGGAAGCGGTTGGCTTGAAGGTTGCGCTGGGTGATTACTGTAAAATCGAAGTGCTTAAAGGCCAGTATTCCGAAGCTGAAGTAGTGGGTTTTTCCGGTGATCGAATCTACCTGATGCCACTGCATAGTGTTGATGGGTTACAGCCTGGTGCTCGCGTGATTCCACAACGTAGCGGTAGTTTGGTGCCTGTGGGGTTTGGCTTGCTGGGGCGGGTGATTAATGGCATAGGGCAGCCTATTGATGGTAAGGGGGTGCTGGATGCGGAGCGTTATGTGCCTATGCAGGGTGAGGTCATTAACCCCTTGTCCCGCCATCCCATAGACACCTCTTTAGATGTTGGAATTCGCTCCATAAATGGTTTGTTGACGGTGGGTTGTGGTCAGCGCCTGGGTTTATTTGCCGGAAGTGGTGTCGGTAAGTCGGTATTGCTTGGCATGATGACACGCTATACTGCGGCAGATATCACCGTGGTTGGTTTGATCGGCGAACGTGGCCGAGAGGTGCGTGAGTTTATCGATCACAGCCTGGGGCCGGAGGGTATGGCACGCTCGGTTGTTGTGGCCTCACCAGCAGACGACTCCCCCTTGATGCGTCTCAGGGCCGCGGAGCTTACCACACGAATTGCTGAATACTTTCGCGCTCAGGGCAAGCGAGTCTTGTTGTTGATGGACTCGTTGACGCGCTACGCCCAGGCCCAGCGAGAAATTGCTTTAGCGGTTGGCGAACCACCGGCAACTAAAGGCTATCCCCCTTCTGTTTTTGCACGCTTGCCGCGCCTTGTCGAGCGGGCAGGTAACTCGCAGGAAGGTGAGGGTTCTATTACTGCATTCTATACCGTATTGACAGAAGGTGATGATCAGCAAGATCCGATTGCGGATGCGGCTCGAGCGATTTTGGATGGGCATATCGTCTTGTCTAGACGTTTGGCTGAACAAGGGCATTATCCAGCTATAGATATTGAGGCGTCTATCAGCCGTGTCATGCCGCAGGTAATTTCGCCAGAACATCTGGCCAAGGCGCTTGAGTTCAAGCGGCTGTTTTCACGCTATCAGCAAAATGCTGATCTGATTGCAGTGGGTGCCTATGTGCGCGGTAGTGATCCACAGACAGACCGAGCGATAGATATGCTGCCGGTATTGCAGGCCTATTTACAACAGGGGATGACCGAGTCTTTTGATCTAGAGCGCTCTACCCAGGAATTGATTATGTCGATGAGCATGCCAACACCGTCAATGAACCCGTCACAGGGTATGCGCGGTGAACGGCGATGAATAAAAGCCGCTCCGAACGTCTGGGTGTTGTGCTCGACCTATCCCGGCGTCAGCGAGAAACGGCTGATCTGTATTTGGCTGATGCACAGAAGCGGCTTAAACAGGCAGAAGCGCAACTGATCCAGTTACAGAATTATATGCTGGAATACCAGCAGCAGTTTACCCAGGCAGGACAGCAGGGTATGACGACCAACTCCTTACAGCAGCATCAGGCATTTATCGGTCGTTTGGAGCATGCGTTAAGGCAACAGCATGACACCATACGGGTTTCGCGGCAGCAGTTGGAGCAGGTCAAGCAATATTGGCAAAGTGTTTATGCGCGTTTTAAAGGTATTGAAAAATTAACGGATAAAGCACGCACCGATGAGCAATATGCTCGCGATAAGCGTGAGCAGCAAGAGATGGATGAGCGTTCTCAGCGAAATCGTACTTTCGGCATATAGAGCAATGTGGCGCATTTTTTGCAGATGTTCAGTTGGGTAACGACTTTCTGGAGCTGAACATGTCATCCTCAACTTCTACCACCCCATTATCAGGTGGTTTACTATCGCTGTCTCCCGGCGTCAATGCAGGCATGCCACAGTCGGGTGCTGCTCTGACGACGGCTACACCCGGTGATCCAGGTGGTTTTTATACTCTGTGGATGGGAATAACTGCTCAAGGACAGATGGTAGCACCCAGTGGTGGCGCCCTGCGGCAAAATCCTGTCATGGATCGTGTCGATAACGGCATGGAGTTGCCGCCCGAGACCGCTGAGCAGCTATTACAGAAGCTCGATCAGTTGTTGCAGCAAGTAGGTGAGGATGAAACTGATTTGATTGAATCAGCCGTAGAGTTGCTACGGCTGGGGCTGCAGCAGACTGCGCCGGATGGGCAAATAATGAGTGGTGATTCAGCGACACTGTCGGGTTCAGGCGTTAGTGATGCCGAGCTGCTGGCGTATCTGAAAACACTGGTTGAGACTTCATCTGCTATTACCGATACTGGTCATTCGGCCTTGCCTGAGGATCCCTTGCCATTAAGCGACAGCGCAAAAGATAAGCTGATCAACTATCTTGAGCAGAAGCTGGATGCATCGACAGCCCAGACTCCGGCAAACTCACTACCCATTGTGCCAAACAGTTTATCAACCGAAGAGATGTTAGAAGCCGAGCGTCTAGTTAGACAACTCTGGTCTGAGCTTGAATCAGCTCGTCAGGCGCGTGCTGAATTAGACTCGGCAGTAAATGCAAAAACAGCGGAAGAGAGCAAGGCTGCGGAAGCGGCTGCCGACGATCTAAAGCATAGCAGTCTGCCGCTAGATAAAAGTACTGAGTCCACAGGTCTGACACAGCTGGCTGGTGGCGCAGGGCATGTTAATAGCACCACACATGCCGAGGCTGCTGAAACGAATCCAGTATCCTCTGATCTGGAGGGTGTTATGCGTCAGTCCGATGAGCTGAATGCTCAATCCCCAGCATCGTTAACGGCAGAGCGACAAGCTGCAGCGGACTCTGGCGATAAAGTCGATCGTCTGGCTGTTCCACTGGAGCGTCCGATGCAATCGCGCGAAACAGAAAAAGAGCGTGAAAGGCGTTTGGAATCTGCCGTAGTAGGTGTACGTGAACCCACGGTATCCACTCGTCCAGTTACAGAGGCTCCGCGGACTGAGCTGACGACTGCCGCTATGCCGGAAGCTACCATGCCGGAGGGGGGGCGTTCGGCTTCTATCGAACAAGCCATGAGTGATAGGTTGAAGGTTGCCATGTCAGAGGAGCGCAGCACGACAGTGTCTGTACGTACTGAGAGCAACAACTTGCAATCTGCAGAAGCGCAGCGTATGGCTATGCCGAGTAATACTTCGCCTCAAGCACCTATACAACAAGCCCAGAATTCACAGGATGCGTTGATGCAGAAAATGCTTAACCCTGCCTGGAGCAAGGCACTCGGAGAACGTGCAGTCATGATGGCGCAACAAGGGCCTCGTGTTGCTGAAGTCAGGTTAGACCCGCCGGAACTGGGCTCTTTACGCATCCGTGTACAAGTACATGGTTCAGACCAAGTGTCATTATCCTTCAATGCACCGAGTGCGGCTGTGCGTGAAGTACTAGAGCAGAGTATGCCACGCTTGCGGGAGATGTTTGCTGAGCAGGGATTGAATCTGACGGATGCGTCAGTCGGGGATCAATCTGCGCAGGACCGGGCAGACAAAGAGCAGCGGGAGGCTGTTGCTAAGGGATTCTCCGGTGGTGTTGGCGATGATTTTGGTGATGCGCCGGCCTCGCGAGCCGGAGGGCGTAAAATAGGACTTATTGATTATTATGCCTGAAGCTGTTCCCCTCAGATAAACACACTGTGGTATATTAGCCGTAGTGATGTATGTCCGGATAATTGGGGGAGTTAATGGCTGACGAAGACGTTCAAGCTGATGCAGCAGCCGTGCCGAAGAGTGGTAAGAAAAAGCTGATTATTATCCTTGCCGCCAGCCTGCTGCTGGTTTTGATAGCGAGTGGTGCTGCATTTTTTCTGCTTTCCGGCAGTGGCGATGAATCCGAAGAAGTCGCCGTTGAAAACGTGCAGACCGAAGCGATTTATATCAAGATACGCACGCTGGAAGGGCGGCCAATGTTCGTGGCTTCGCTGGACAACCCAGATGGCAATCGTCATTTTATGCAAATCTATGCAGAAGCTAAAACCCGTGACCCTGCCGTGGAACAGGTGTTGAACCAGCATATGCCGCTGGTGGTTGCGCGACTTAATACCCTGTTTACTACCGCTGATTCAAAAGCATTACGCAGTGTAGAGGGTATACGCGCCTTGCAGAACGATGCGACTGCTTTGGTTAATCGCCTGATTGAAGATCGGGGCGGTGTGCCCGGTGTGGAAATCGTGCTGTTTACCAATTTTGTAATGCAGTGATGGAGCTGTAACCATGTCGGTTAAAGATCTACTTTCGCAGGATGAGATCGATGCCCTGTTGCATGGCGTTGATGATGGCGATGTGGAAACCGCCGACGACGGCGAAGATGACGACGGTAGTGGTGTTCGTCCCTATGACCTGGCTAGTCAGGAGCGTATTGTGCGTGGGCGGATGCCTACGTTGGAAATGGTCAATGAGCGCTTTGCGCGGCTGGCCAGGGTGACGCTGTTCAATCTGCTCAGGCGCTCTGCTGATGTGACTGTGGGTGGTGTGCAGGTGATGAAGTATGGTGACTATATTCACACCCTCTACGTGCCTACCAGTATGTCGTTAATCAAAGTACACCCCTGGCGTGGTACCGGGTTATTCATTATTGACGCCAAGCTGGTGTTTAAACTAGTGGATCAGTATTTTGGCGGTGATGGGCGGCATGCGAAAATTGAAGGCCGTGATTTTACTCCAACAGAAACTCGGCTGGTGCATAAGACCGTAATGCAGCTATTACATGACCTGCGTGAAGCCTGGTTGCCGGTTGCTGAGGTGGCTTTTGAGCAGGTATCCCATGAGCTTAACCCGGCTATGGCCAATGTGGTCGGTCCAAGTGAAGTGGTTATAGTGAGCACGTTTCAGGTAGATCTCGAAGGTGGAAACGGTGATTTTCATGTCACCTTGCCTTATTCCATGGTTGAACCGATCCGTGATCTGCTCATGTCATCTTACCAAAGTAGTGAACACGAGACAGATGAGCGTTGGCTGAACTCTTTGCGCAAAGATATTATCTGTGCACGCCTCAATCTGGATTTGTTGGTGGCTGAGCGTGAAATGACTCTTAGGGATGTCGTAGCGCTTGAGCAGGGTGATGTGATTCCTCTGGACATATCAGATCATCTCACATTGAGTGCAAATGGCTTGCCTATGTACACCTGCCAACTGGGTGCGTCACGTGGTAATCTTGCAGTGAAAATAGTCGAAACAATCCAGCACGATAATGACTGATGTGCAGATCCGGAGATAGAGTGCGTGAGTGAAGACGATAAAAATGTAGACCAGCAAGCCATGGCTGACGAGTGGGCGGCCGCTATGGAAGAGCAGGTGGGTAGCGCTGCTACTGATATGGCGGATGAGGCGGCTGTCAAAGCCGTTGAATTGTCTGAACTAAAAGATGAATCCGCCCCAGTTAGTGATGCCAAGTTGGACGTCATACTTGATATACCTGTTAAACTGACGGTTGAGGTCGGTGGAACCGAAATAGCTATCCGTAACCTGTTGCAACTGAATCAGGGATCAGTGCTTGAGCTCAGTCGTGTAGCAGGTGAGCCACTGGATGTGAAGGTTAACGGAACCTTGATTGCGCATGGCGAAGTAGTGGTTGTTAATGACCACTATGGCATCAGGCTTACTGATGTTATAAGCCCGCAGGAACGTATTTGGCGTCTTAAATAGTTATGTATCGTTTCGCGCTGTGTTTATTGCTGGCAAGTCCTGGGGCCATTGCTGAGATTGAACGTCAGCCTGCTTCAGCTTTTGCCTATTCCGGTGGTGATCCGATGAGTATTGCCTCTGTGTTGCAGTTGGTGCTGGGGCTTGTACTGGTTTTAGGTACAATTTTTTTAATTGCCTGGCTGTTGCGAAAGGTAACTCTACTGCCTGGGCAGCACAGAAAACTTCGGGTTGTGGCGGCCTTGTCTCTGGGTAATCGTGAGCGTGCAGTATTGGTACAAGTAGGTGATCAGCAGTTGTTGCTGGGAGTGGCTCAGGGGCAGGTGAGCTTGTTAAAAAGCTTTGATCAGCCGGTAATTGAACTGGAAAATGGTCAGGATTCGGCATTTTCCAAAAAACTCAGTCAATACTTACATAAGCGGAGCGAATAATGGCGCGCTACCTCTGGCTGCTAGCTCTACTGCTTTGTTTTTTGCCGTCGTTGTCCTATGCCGATCAGGGTATATCTGCTATCACGCTGAGTGTTGACGAAGATGGCAATACCGAGTATTCGGTAACCATTCAAATTCTTGCTCTGATGACATTGCTGACATTCCTGCCAGCCATGTTGATGATGATGACTTCGTTTACCCGCATCATTATTGTGTTTGCTATTTTGAGGCAGGCATTGGGTCTGCAGCAGACACCTTCAAATCAGGTTATGGTTGGCTTGGCACTGTTCCTGACGTTTTTCATTATGGCGCCAGTGTTTGATCGTATTAATGAAGTGGCAGTGCAGCCTTATCTGGCAGAAGAGTTGACGAGCATGGAAGCGCTTGAGGCGGCTTCGCGGCCGTTTCACCAGTTTATGATGGGTAATACCCGCGAAAGTGATCTTGATCTGTTTATGCGCATTTCTGATACGCCGCGCGTCGAAAGTCCTGAAGATGTGCCCATGCGGATACTGGTGCCCGCCTTTGTAATCAGTGAGCTGAAAACAGCTTTTCAGATAGGCTTTATGCTCTTTATCCCATTTCTGGTAATTGATCTGGTAGTGGCGAGTGTGTTGATGGCGATGGGTATGATGATGTTGTCGCCGGTGATAGTGTCCCTGCCGTTTAAAATTATGCTGTTTGTCCTTGCTGATGGTTGGGCTATGGTGGTGGGTACACTGGCGGCAAGCTTTGGTGTCTAGCGGAGGGCTACAGTATGTTGATTGAAACCATACTGGATCTTTATGGTGGTGCTTTCTGGTTGATTATCAAGTTTGTTACCGTAATTGTTGGGCCTGCGTTGGTTGTGGGTCTGATCATTTCAGTGTTTCAGGCCGCAACTCAGATCAACGAACAAACCCTCAGTTTTCTTCCGCGTCTTATCGTCAGTCTGCTTGCATTAATGTATTTTGGTCCGTGGATAGTCACGCAGATCCTGGATCTGTTTAACTACCTGTTTATGAATATACCGATCTTAATAGGCTAACGCAGTGTTTGTCTCTCTGGCTGAAATGGAGTATTGGGTAGCTGCTCTGCTATTGCCGCTCTTTCGTATTGGCTCTTTTTTTATGTCCGTACCCATAATCGGTACCCAGATGGTCCCTGTGAGAGTGCGTCTGGGGCTGGCGCTAGCGGTTACTTTTTTATTGATTCCGGTGCTGCCAGAGATGCCCGTTTATGATCCTTTCTCGCTTAACACTTGGCTGGTCATTTTGCATCAAATCCTTATCGGAACACTCATGGGTTTTGCGTTGCAAATTTTATTTCAGAGCTTTATTACTGGAGCCCAGATGATCGCTATGCAATCTGGTCTGGGGTTTGCGTCAATGACGGATCCCAGTAGCGGGGTGCAAATCGTTGTGGTGGCACAGTTTTATTCCATGATGGCTATTTTGTTGTTTTTGTCTATGAATGGCCACTTGGTTATGATGGAAATTATGGCTCAGAGTTTTTTTGCCTTGCCAGTCGGGATGGTTGGTTTTGATGGTGAGGTGTTTATGCGGGTGGTGTTATCACTCAGTTGGTTATTTGCTGCTGCATTACTGATGGCGCTGCCTGCGATTACTGCCTTGTTGATTATTAACCTGGCATTTGGTGTGATGACCAAGGCCGCACCACAGCTGAATATATTTGCTATAGGTTTTCCGTTTACCATGCTGATGGGTTTGATTATGCATTGGATCTTTTTACCGACTTTTTACGATCACTACATACGAACGACTCATTATGTGCTGGACTTTGTGCAGAGTATGTTGCCTCCAATAAGCGGGTAAGTCATGGCTGAAGATACAGGTCAGGAAAAGTCGCAGGAACCCACGCAAAAGCGCATTCAGGATGCGCGGAAAAAGGGTGATATAGCACGCTCAAAAGAGTTGAGTACACTGGCTTTATTGATGGCATCAGCTGCATCAGCCTTATTATTTGGTCCGAGTGTCGCCGCGGCCATGTTGGGGGTGTTTAGGTTTAATTTTTCAGTGCGTGGCGAAGCTATTTCAGACCCCGCCTTTATGTTGCAGCATCTTTATATTTCGCTATACGGCGCTTTTTTCAGCTTGTGGGGCTTTTTTTTGTTAGTGGTGTTGGCCTCTGTTTTTTCGGCAGCCGCATTAGGTGGTTGGAATTTTAGCGGTGAAGCCTTGCAGCCAAAAGGCAGTCGCTTGGATCCAATTGCAGGCATCAAGCGCATGTTCTCATTAAAGTCACTAATTGAGCTGTTTAAAGCTGTGGGTAAAGTGGTCGTTGTGGGGGCTATTGCTATTCTTGCAGTGTATTTGCTGCAACCAGAGTTGATTGGTCTCACCGCTGAGGCTATTAATCCAGCTATGGCTCATGCCGTCAGCATTTTGGCCTGGGCTTTCCTGGTGATTAGTGCCGCTATGATTTTTATTGTGCTGGTGGATGTGCCCTTCCAGCTCTACGACTATAACAAAAAGCTGAAAATGACTATGCAGGAAGTCAAGGATGAGATGAAGAGCACCGAAGGGAAGCCCGAGGTTAAGAGTAAAATTCGACAGCTACAGTATGAAATGTCACAGCGTAAGATGATGAAAGAAGTGCCAACAGCTGACGTCGTTATCACCAACCCAACTCACTATGCTGTTGCTATACGTTACGATCAGAGTCAGAGTGATGCACCGATTGTTGTTGCCAAGGGTGTCGATTTTATGGCACTTAAAATCCGCGAAGTGGCTCAGGAATATGGTGTCACTGTACTTGAAGCACCCTCTTTGGCGCGAGCCCTCTACTATGCGGCGGAAATTGATGAAGAGGTTCCGTCCGGCCTTTATACTGCGGTAGCCCAGGTGCTGGCCTATGTGTTTCAGCTCAGGGATGCCGGGCAAGGTAAATCTATCAGTCCACCGCCAAGAGATCATCAATTGGATATTCCTGATGCTCTGCGTCGAGACGAATAACTGGCGTATTTTTTGCAGTAAATACAGAGGCGTATAGTTGTGTCATTAAGTTGACGCATTCTGTACAATATGCATAAATTTACCGATGGTTTGATTGGTAAACAGTTATTTGACATTTATTTGACGGTAGGTGACGTGGATAGAGCAGCCATTCTGCAGAGTGCCAGAAGTATTAGTCGGGGAAACCTGGGCATTCCGTTGCTGCTGCTTGTGGTATTGGCAATGGTTACTTTGCCGATGCCGACTTTTCTTCTGGATGTATTCTTTACCTTCAATATTGCCCTGTCCATAGTGGTTTTGCTGGTGTGTATTTATGCCCTGCGCCCGCTGGACTTTGCTGTTTTTCCTACCATTTTGCTGGCAGCCACCTTACTTAGATTGGCACTAAATGTCGCTTCAACCCGTGTAGTGCTGTTAAACGGTCATGAGGGTGGTGCTGCTGCTGGGCAGGTGATACAAGCCTTCGGTGAAGTGGTTGTTGGCGGTAATTACGTCGTTGGTATCGTGGTCTTTATGATTCTGGTCATTATCAACTTTGTTGTTGTGACTAAAGGTGCTGGGCGTATATCTGAGGTTAGTGCGCGGTTTACGCTGGATGCGATGCCGGGTAAACAGATGGCTATTGATGCCGATGTAAATGCCGGCTTGATCACCCAGGATGATGCACGCATACGTCGGCAAGAGGTTACCCAGGAGGCCGATTTCTATGGTGCGATGGACGGTGCGTCAAAATTTGTTCGTGGTGATGCTGTTGCAGGTATTTTGATTCTGATCATTAACCTGTTAGGCGGGCTGGGAATCGGTATCATCCAGCACGGCTTGGACTTTGACACCGCGATGCGTAACTATTCGTTGCTCACTATTGGTGATGGCCTGGTAGCGCAGCTCCCTTCTTTATTGCTCTCCACGGCGGCGGCCGTAATGGTTACTCGGGCAAACTCCTCTGAGGCGATGGGGAGTCAGGTGTTCAGCCAGATGTTTGGTTCACCCCGGGCCCTTTTTGTTGCTGCTGGCGTTATCTTTTTAATGGGTATCGTCCCTGGTATGCCGCATCTGGCATTTTTATCGCTCGCTGCAGCAGCTGGCGGTGCTGGTTGGTTGATTATTCGGCGTCAGCAGCAGTTGGCGGCTGAGTCGTCGGTGGCTGAAATGGATGCAGCCGAACCCGAGCAGTCTGAGGAGCGTCGTGATCTGGACTGGGATGATGTAATGCCGGTTGATATGGTCGGGTTAGAGGTGGGTTACCGCCTGATACCCATGGTAGATAAAATGCAGGGTGGGCAGTTGTTGAGCCGGATTAAAGGGGTGCGTAAAAAACTATCCCAGGATCTGGGCTTTTTGGTGCCTTCAGTGCATATTCGTGACAATCTGGATTTGATGCCGGGTGCCTACAGGATAACTTTGATGGGTGTTATCAGTGGTGAGGGCGATGTTTATCCTGATCGAGAGCTAGCCATCAATCCGGGGCAAGTTTTTGGAACCCTAAAAGGTGTATCGGTGAAAGATCCAGCCTTTGGTCTTGATGCGGTGTGGATAGAAAAAGGTCAAAAGGAGCATGCGCAGACTCTGGGTTATACTGTAGTGGATGCCAGTACTGTAGTTGCAACGCACTTGAATCAGATATTGCAAAGTAACGCACATGCCCTATTGGGGCATGAAGAGGTTCAGCAACTACTGGATATGCTCACCAAATCATCACCGAAGCTGGTTGAAGAACTGGTGCCGAAAAAGCTGTCGATCAGTGTGTTGCTGAAAGTGCTGCAGAACTTGTTGATGGAGCAGGTCTCTTTGAAAGATTTTCGTTCTGTCGCAGAAGCTCTGGCAGAAGCCGTAGACAGAACGCAGGACCCTTTGTCGCTGACAGCCGCTGTACGGATTGCCTTGTCCAGGCTGATCGTGCAGAGTATCAATGGTTCTGATCCGGAATTGCCAGTCATTACCCTGGATCCATCGCTGGAGCAGATGTTGCTGGGTTCGATGCAGCAAGGCGGCCCGAATGACGAGACACTGGTGCTGGAGCCTGGTATGGCTGAGCGTTTGCAAACTTCTTTAGGGCAGGCAGCACAGCAGCAGGAAATGATGGGTAAACCTTCAGTGTTGCTGGTGGCAGCACCGATTCGACCGCTGATGGCTCGGTTTGTACGCTATGGCGAGCATCAGGTGCACGTGCTGTCGTATCAGGAAATACCAGAGAATAAGCGTGTGACGATCGTGGCTACAGTCGGAGGTGGTAATGCCTAGGGGTATGCGGGCTTTTAGCAGCTGGCTAATAAGGAATTGTTATGAAAGTTAAGCGCATTTTTGCGCCGGATATGCGTCAGGCAATGCGGCGGGTCAGAGATGAGATAGGTGCGGATGCTGTCATTATCTCCAATCATCGTGTTGCCGGCGGTGTTGAGGTGGTTGCTGCACGAGAAGAGGACTACGAGTTGGCGCAGGCTGAGCTTCGGCGCAATCAGCAGCGTAATCAGCCAAAGAATCGTCCTGTCGCTCCTGTGCCCAGTAATGCGGTAGCGGATGATGCGTTAGCATCGGAACTTCGACGTGCACAGGTGCGCATATCCGAAGCTCGGCGTCGGGCCGAACAGCCTGAACCTCAAGTCAATCAGACTGTTAACCGACAAATAGATGCTGAAGACGATGAAGACCTGCGCTTTATATTACAGTCGCTGAAAACGCGGCAGGAAGAGCAGGCACGTAAAGAAATTTCAAATGAGCACAGCCAAGAGCCAGACAGTCTTTGGGGTTCAGCCACTACGATGCCGGCATCATCATCTGCCGATGAAGAATCCAATCGCTTGGTTAAAAGTATGCAGCAGGAGATACAGCAGCTCAGAACAATGATGGAGCAGCAACTGGGTCAGGGACGGCATTCGTTGGCGGCTCCAGATGTGGTGCCTGATCGTGTCGCAGAAACGCCCTTGCATGCCCGTCTGCATGCATTGGGTCTTGGTGAAAGATTGATTCGCCAGTTGACTGCCAGCATTGAGCCGGACTTGAGTGCCGAGATGGCCTGGAAAAACACCCTGGCGCGGCTGGCAGATTCAGTGCCTGTGGTTGGGGAAGAATACATTGCCCGTGGCGGTATGATTGCCTTTGTAGGTGCCACCGGTGTAGGTAAGACCACTACGATAGGGAAGTTGGCGGCGCGTTATGTGCTGCAGCATGGCAGTTCAGGCTTGGCGTTGGTGACTACGGATTGTTATCGAATTGCTGCACATGAGCAGTTGAAAACATTTGGTCGTATTCTGGATGTGCCCGTGCGTGTGGTGGATGAAAACCATAATCTCGATGAGGTGTTGTTGTCGCTACGTGGTAAGCGCCTGGTGCTAATAGATACAGCAGGTATGAATGCGGGTGATGCGGAAGGTGTGCAACAAAAGCAGATGCTGGCATCCGTATCGGTTCGTCTAAAAAAACTTCTGGTGCTGTCCTGTTCTAGTCAGCGTCAGTTGTTAGAAAAAGCCTGGGCTAATTACCAGGAGCTTGAGCTCAATGCGTGTGTGCTGACTAAGCTGGATGAGTCTGGCAGTATCGGGGATGCTTTGACGCTTGCGGTAGAACGCCGTTTACCGGTGGCCTATGTAACTGATGGACAGAAAATACCGGATGATCTGATTGTGGCTCAGCGTCAGGATTTGGTCAGCCGAGCGGTGCTTGCGGCGCAATATACAGGTTCCGAGACCGACAGTGAAACCGACAGTCAAATGTTCAGGGCGGGTTAGGAATTCATGAAGCAGGCACATCCAGTAAAAGTAATTGCCGTGACCGGTGGTAAAGGCGGGGTCGGTAAAACCAACGTCTCAGTGAATCTGTCGGCTGCGCTGAGTGAAATGGGGCGGCGTGTTGTGTTGATGGATGCGGACCTGGGACTTGCTAATGTGGATGTGTTGCTGGGGTTGCGAGTAAAAAAGAATATTACCGATGTGCTTGATGGCCGCTGCTCACTAGCTGAGGTGCTGGTTAAAGTGGATAAGAATATGTCTATCGTTCCTGCATCTTCAGGGACACAGGCTATGACGGCTTTATCAGAGCATCAGCATGCTGAACTGATTCATGCCTTTAATGATATTGCCGATATGATGGATATTCTGATCATAGATACGGCCGCTGGTATATCGGAGTCGGTGGTTAGTTTTGTTAAGGCGGCTCAAGAAGTATTAGTGGTTGTTTGTGATGAACCTACGTCAATTACCGATGCGTATGCTTTAATTAAGATGTTGAACCGTGATCATAAGATGACCCACTTTCGGATACTGGCCAATATGGTCCATTCGGAAACCGAGGGACGTAACATGTTTAATAAAATACTCACAGTTACTGACAGGTTTTTGGATGTAACGCTTCAATACGTCGGATCAATACCTTATGATGAGGCTGTTCGTAAAGCGGTGCAGAAACAAACGCCTGTTTTAAAAGCATTTTCAGGCAGTAAGGCCTCTGCAGCTTATCGGCAGTTGGCCAATAAGGTAGACAACTGGCCGGTGTTAAAAACACCACGTGGTCATTTGGAATTTTTTGTTGAGCAGTTGGTCAAGCGACATTAACTGGATACTGGAAACTTAGGCTGTATGTATAATCAGCTTCAATTTAAAACCAGTAATGAACTGCTGGAGCAATATGGTCCTTTGGTGAAGCGTATTGCTCAGCATCTGCTGGCTAGGCTGCCATCCAGTGTTGTGCTGGATGATTTGGTGCAGGCTGGTATGATCGGTTTGCTGGAAGCCGCCAGAAAGTTTGATCCTGGCAAGGGTGCAAGTTTTGAAACCTATGCTGGCATCCGCATTCGAGGATCTATCATTGATGAGGTTCGTCGAGGAGATTGGACGCCACGCTCGGTTCACCGTAATGGCCGTCGTGTCAGTGAGGCGATTCGGGTCGTAGAGCTACGTACCGGTCGGGACGCATCAGATGCTGATGTGGCTGCTGAACTGCAGATAACTGTATCGGCTTATCATGCTTTGTTGCAAGACTCGCTGGATAGTCGGCTTTTCAGTATAGATGAGCTGAGCCATGATGAAGATGACTCAGTGGGTATGCAGTTTGAAGGTGATGATCCTGGTCCGGATGAGTCTTTTCAGAGTGCATCATTTCGTCAGGCTTTAGTCGATGCTATTGGTAATTTGCCTGAGCGCGAAAAATTAGTGATGGCACTATATTATGATGAAGAGATGAATTTAAAAGAAATTGGCAGCGTTCTGGGTGTCAGTGAGTCAAGGGTTAGCCAGATTCATACTCAGGCCGCGCTGCGGTTAAAGGGGCGGTTACGTGATTGGCAGTGATTTTTGTTTGTTATCCGTGTCGGGCCTGTCTAGTATAGGTTTAGCACGCTTATCTTTTACTGTAGAAAGCCGGGGGGGCAGTGTCTTGTGAAAAAAGACATCAGGATTCTTGTTGTGGATGATTTTTCCACCATGAGACGAATAATCAAAAACTTGCTGCGAGATCTAGGCTTTACCAACGTGGAAGAGGCTGATGATGGCAAAACAGCCTTGCCTATTCTTAAGCAGGGCCGTATTGAGTTTCTGATAACTGACTGGAATATGCCGGGTATGACCGGTATTGATCTGCTCAAAGAAGTTCGTGCTGATCCAGAGCTTTCACATATACCAGTGCTTATGGTTACGGCCGAAGCCAAACGTGAACAGATCATTGCAGCCGCTCAAGCCGGCGTGAATGGTTATGTGATCAAGCCCTTTACGGCTGTCGTTCTCAAAGAAAAAATCGAAAAAATATTTGAACGTATCACCTGAAGTAGTCGGCAAGAGATGGAATAATGAAAAAAAAGATAGCCTCACTTGAATACGATGGCCTAGACGATCTGCTTGGACAGATGGCCAGAGAGTTGGTCGAGACGATTGACCGAGGAAACCTCAGTCATGCAATGGAGATAATTAACGATCTTCAGGAAGCTCGGCATCAGGTTTTCTATAATGAAGTCGGACATTTAACCCGCGGGCTTCACGAGGCTATCAAGGCTTTCTCTTCCGATATTGATGATAAAATTCCGTCGACAGATGCTGGCAGTATGACTGCAATGACGGATGCTTCTGATCGGTTGGCTTATGTTATAGAGCTGACAGATAAAAGTTCGCATGAAACCATGGATAGGGTAGATCGTTCGCTGAGTCTGGTAGATCGTCTGGATGGGCAGTCTGAGCGCTTTCGTGATTTGCTGCTGTTGGTGGGGCAGTTAGAGGGCGATTTCAAAGCACTGGACGGTGTTTATGACCGTACTTGCGATGTCAAAAATGAATCCGAAAAAACAATAGCAGAACTGCGTGCCACCTTGACTGATATTTTGGTATCCCAAAGTGTTCAGGATATTACCGGTCAACTGATTCGACGGGTAATTACCTTGATGACCCAGGTTGAATCACAGCTGGTCAAACTGATGGATATGGCGGCCAAGGTGGAGCGTCTCACCGGTATCGAAATGCCCCATGGGGATGCTTCCAATGAGGATCAGGATGCGATACGTGCACAGGGGCCACAGCTCAAAAAGAAAGAAGCCGGTGCAGTCAGTAGTCAGGATGATGTGGATGAACTGCTCTCGAGCCTTGGGTTTTGATTAGGAGATCGCTATGAGTTTGGATGTTGATCAGGAAATTCTTGAAGATTTCCTAGTAGAAGCAGGAGAGATACTTGAGCTTCTGTCAGAGCAGTTAGTCGAACTTGAACAGCGCCCTGATGATCGGGATCTGCTGAATGCGATCTTTCGCGGGTTTCATACGGTCAAGGGTGGAGCCGGCTTTTTGCAGCTTGACACTATGGTGGACTGCTGCCACAAAGCTGAAAACCTTTTCGACCTGCTGCGGAATGGTGAGCTAAGTATTTCTCCGTCACTGATGGATGCGGTGCTTCAGGCATTGGATTCGGTAAATCTGATGTTCGAGCAGGTGCGTGGTGGCAAAGAGCCAGTGGCAGCGCCACAATCTCTGCTCGATACACTGGATGCTTATACCAAGGGACAGGTGCCGGAACCGGTTGCCGCGTCACCAAAATCGACGCCCGCGGCTCCTAAGGCCAAACCCGTTACGTCAGCTAACCCCAATACCCCCAATGATGAGTTTGATCAGTTATTAGGGGATCTGGTTGGTGCTGATGCAGCTGCAACGTCATCAGATTCTGATGATTTGATCACGGAAGATGAATTTGATGCGCTGCTGGATGAGTTGCATGGTGCTGGCAAAGGGCCAGGTAAGCATGATGAGTTAACTCAAGCGGCTGCCACGAGTAGCGATGAAATCACTGAGGATGAATTTGAAGCCTTGCTGGATGAACTGCAATCAAAAGGTCAGGGTGCATTTACCGCTGCTCAGGCAAGTGCCAGTGCTGAAGTATCTAAATCTGAACCGATGGATAGCCAAGCGGTACCTGTATCAGATGAACTGGCTGTACCAGCAGAGTCACTAGCGAAACCCGTTGATTCACCTCGTGCCGTGCCAGCTCAGCAGAAGCCAGTGCAGGAAAGTAACGTCAGGGTAGATACGGCGTTGCTGGACAAGATTATGAACATGGTCGGTGAGTTGGTGTTGGTCAGAAATCGTCTGGTAAGGCTCGGTGGGGCACGCGAAGACGAAGAAATGGCCAAAGCCCTGGGAACGCTGGATATGGTAACGGCTGACCTGCAAACCTCGGTTATGAAGACGCGGATGCAGCCAGTGAAAAAAGTATTTGGTCGTTTCCCAAGGCTGATACGCGATCTGTCCCGTAGTCTGAAAAAAGAGATTCGTCTTGAGCTGCGTGGAGAAGAGACTGATCTTGATAAAAACCTGGTGGAAGCACTTGCAGACCCCTTGATTCACTTGGTCAGAAACTCAGTCGATCATGGCATTGAAGCACCAGATGTCAGGGAAAAGTTAGGCAAGCCTCGTGAAGGCAGTGTGTTGCTCTCGGCTGAGCAGGAGGGTGATCACATCCTGCTGATCATTCGTGATGATGGTGCTGGGATGGATCCGGAAAAGCTGCGTCGTCTGGCTGTGGACCGGGGCATGCTCGATACCGAGTCGGCGGCACGTTTGACAGATCAGGAGTGTTTTAACCTGATATTTCATGCCGGCTTCTCCACCAAAACCGAGATTTCAGATGTATCCGGTCGTGGTGTGGGCATGGATGTGGTCAAGACCAAGATCACCCAGTTAAATGGTACCTTGGCAATTGACTCTATCCTTGGGCAGGGTACTCAGATAGCTATTCAAGTACCGTTAACCTTGGCAATTATGCCGACCTTGATGGTTACACTGGAGGCGCAGGCTTTTGCGCTGCCGCTGGTGAATGTTAATGAAATATACAATCTGGATCTGACTAAAACTAACATTGTTGATGGGCAGCAGGTGGTCATCGTTCGTGATCAGGCTTTACCACTGTTTCATCTTAAACGCTGGATGGTGAAAGGTTGTGAAAGTGAGCCGTTGCCGGATCAGGGGCATGTGGTGATCGTTTCAGTTGGTACAACTCGCGTCGGTTTTGTTGTCGATCAGTTGGTAGGACAGGAAGAAGTGGTTATCAAACCATTGGGTTCGATTTTACATGGAACTCAGGGTTTATCAGGTGCGACTATCACCGGTGACGGGCGTATCGCACTAATCATTGATATTCCTAATCTACTGAAGCGTTATGCTGCCTCATGATACTGACTTATAAAAGGAACAGCATCAAATGGCCGTGACGGTTTTGGTTGTTGATGATTCCAGTTTTTTTCGTAACAGGATTCAAGAGGCGCTGAGTAGCGACTCACGCATCAAAATAGTCGGTACTGCTGTTGATGGTCGCGAGGCTGTGGAAAAGGCAAAGGAATTGCGACCTGATTTGATCACCATGGATGTCGAGATGCCACAGCTGAACGGTATAGAGGCGGTGAGGCAGATTATGCGTCAGTCACCAACCAATGTACTGATGCTGTCTTCGTTGACGCATGAAGGAGCACGTGTCACCCTTGAGGCATTGGAAGCGGGCGCGGCTGATTATCTATCTAAAGACATACGTGCCTGGATGGATCGATCCAGTGTATTGCGTCAGGAGCTTATTGAACGTGTAGTTGCGCTAGGTAAATCACGCCGAGTCAGCAGTGCGCCCTCATTTGGCCGAAATCCACCACCAGCTAAAAGCGATAGCAGTCGGGTTTTCCGCTCCAGTACCTCCGCCCCGCCAAGTCAGCCAGGAAGTGATGCGCGAGGTCGGCTGGCAAGAGAAGGGGTGGCACAAGAGAAGCCTTATTCAAGAACGACAGAAACTCCACGTGGCGTTGACTCTCAAAGCGGGGCCGCAACTTACCCGCTGACACGCATCAGGGTGCCTGATGCGCGGATAGTGGTCATAGGTGCCTCAACCGGTGGTCCAGCCGCGTTGCAGAAAGTACTGGTATCTTTACCAGCGGATTTTCCGTGTCCTATTCTGCTTGTTCAACATATGCCAGCAACGTTTACCAAGGTGTTTGCAGAGCGTCTGAATCAGCAGTGTAGAATCCGTGTCAGAGAGGCTGTTGATGGTGATCGACTTGAGCCTGGGCTCGCCTTACTCTGCCAGGGCGGAATGCAGATGATGTTGGATCCGCGTCAGCATGACCGTGTCAAGATTTTTCCAGGTGATGACAGAATGACCTATAAGCCCAGTGTGGATGTGACCTATGCATCAGCCGCTAAGGCATTTGGGTCAAAAGTCATGGCGGTGATGTTGACTGGCATGGGTGCTGATGGTTGTGATGGTGCGCGCCTGCTGAAACAAGCGGGTGGTACCTTATGGGCGCAGAGCAAAGATACCTGCACCATTTATGGCATGCCCCAGGCTGTCGTTAATGCAGGCCTTGCTGATGCAATATTGGATCTGGATGATATAGGTTCTATGCTTGCCAAATGCAAGTATGCCTGATCACTGAATAGCCGCAGGAAATGAATATGCAGGTATGGTCAGTAGCTAATCAGAAAGGTGGTGTGGGTAAAACTACCACCGTTGTATCTATGGCTGGGTTGCTGGCTGAGGTTGGATACCGTGTGCTTATTATCGATCTGGATCCGCATGGCTCACTGACCAGCTACTTCCGTTTTGATCCGGATGAGATCGAACAGAGTGTTTACGATTTATTTGAAAATCCTGACATCACAGCGGCGCATTTCCGCTCTTTAATTCTGAAAACCAGCCATGAGAGTATCGACTTAATACCTTCTTCTACTGCGCTGGCAACACTGGAGCGTAAAGCGGTTGGGAGAGAAGGGCTCGGTCTGCAAGTGGCGAAGTCGCTGCGTTATGTGCGTGAAGACTATGACTATGTATTGATTGACAGTCCTCCGGTACTGGGGGTGTTGATGGTGAATGCGCTTGCGGCCTGCGACCATCTTCTGGTGCCAGTTCAGACTGAATTTCTGGCATTGAAGGGTCTTGAGCGTATGATCCGGACAATAGAGATGATAAACCGGGCGCGTAAAAATAAATTAACCTATACCATAATTCCGACGTTTTATGATCGGCGAACCCAGGCTTCTGTTATTAGTTTGCGTGAGTTGCACCAGCGCTATGCTGACCAGGTTTCTAATGCCGTAATTCCTGTAGATACCAAATTTCGTAATGCCAGTATCAAAGGGTTAGTGCCATCATCACTTGATGCCGGTAGCCGAGGTGTGCATGCATACGCACGCCTGCTTAGGGGTTTGCTTGAGCGTCGTAAACAGGGGCAGGTCGATGGCTGATCAAAAAAAAGTTGTATTTGAATATCTTGAAGCCCTGCTGTCAGATCCGGAAGCAGAGCAGCCTGTATCCGAGGCTGATATTGAAAATGACAGTGACGCAGAAAATAGTTTGAAACCACCGATGCAAGTCGACAACACTATTAATGAGCCAGAGCCAGAGCCAGAGCCAGAGCCAGAGCCAGAGCCAGAGCCAGAGCCAGAGCCAGAGCCAGAGCCAGAGCC